>NZ_JBVIEB010000005.1:96895-418950 GCF_055572075.1 Streptomyces sp. NPDC030820 | reverse complement strand
CACCCTTGGAGCCCGCCCGGTCCTCGGCAGAGCCACCGTCTTCGTCACCCTTGGAGCCCGCCCGGTCCTCGGCAGAGCCACCGTCTTCGTCACCCTTGGAGCCCGCCCGGTCCTCGGCAGAGCCACCGTCTTCGTCACCCTCGTGGACGGTGAAGCTACCGCTTGAGCGGAAGGTCTTGAGCGAATCATGACCTTCGGCGTGCGCCATGGGCGCTGACCAGAGACCTACCATCCCGCTGCCGAGCATGATCAGGGCCGCCGCCCTCGCACCCAGGAGGGGGTGATGCGAGGGAGCACCCTCGTCTTGGCGCCAGTTGCGCGTCGCCTTGCGTTTCGGGAACATCTTGCGTCCTCTCTCCTCGCATAGCCGAGGAAACTGTCCGATTGGTTCGAGGATGCAAACGTTGAGCCGCATCCAGCCTCATCACGCTTTCCGTGCGAACCGCATGGGATAACGGTTCGACCTGCGGAGTTAGGCCAGACGCTGGCATGTCTGCGACAGGCGGCTCAGCGCCGATGGCGCTTCTTGAGGCCAGGCGATAAAGTAATCAGCCTCAAATCGACATGACGGTCCGTCAGTTCCGCTGGCAGGCCGGTGGCCCGGCTGTCGCTCCGGGTGGGCGTCCGGGTGCCACGGCTCAGGGGCGGTGTTCAGGCCGTGGATGCAGCCCGTCACAGCGGCAGATCGTAGTCCGCGGCCGGCGCGACGTTCACCGCGTCGGCGAGGTCGGGATCCAATGCTTGACGCTGACGGCGGCCTCCCGCCCGAGCTCTCGCGTGGCGACGTGGTCGAGTTCCGCCGGCAGGAGCGGCTCGGTCTTCGACGGTGTACGTCCCGGCCCCTCGAAGTGCGCCGGAACACACTCCGCCCGGACCTACCGGGTGCCCTTCGACGGGCGCCGACCGGTCCACCTCGACCGGACCGCCCTGATCGGCCCTCATGAACGACCTGCTCACCGAGGGCGGCGGCCCCTTCCTGTACCCGCACGCGGTGACCGCGGCACTGTCGACGGGCGACCCCGGTCTGCCGGCTCGCGTCCGCCGCGGCCGGCAGGGCGAGGCTAGGCCCGGCGGGCGTGTCGTCCGGCCGGTCTTCTGGTTCCGTCCGGCCACAGCCGAGGAGTCCGCCTCGCCGCGATGTCCTCGATCGCGCCGAACGCGAGGGTCGCGACGGCGATCAGGGGCCAGACCAGGACGAACATCCACAGCGTGTACGTCGTGTCGAGCGCCGCCGCCGCGGTGTCGCTCTGCAGGAACGGCAGGTTGTACGCCTGGTCGATGATCGGCACCGTGGCCACGATCAGCAGGTTGTGCCACAGGTAGACCGTGACGGCACGGTTGTTCGACAGCGTCACCAGCTTGTCCCAGCGCGCCAGCCGACCCGGCAGCTCCTGCCACGACGGGGAGTACCGGAGCAGGATCGCCACGAACCCGAACGACCACACCGCCTGGGCCAGGGGGATGTCGTTCAGATCCCATCCGTCGGGGCCCGGATGACCCGAGGCCCACCACAGACCGAACACCATCACCGGGACCGAGCAGGACACCACCGCATACTGCGGGATCCGCTTCAGCATTCCCTCGTGGTGGGCGAAGCCCAGGACCCAGCAGCCGCCGTACACCACGAAGTCGGTCACCGCGTCCCCCGTCGCACCGGGAATGGTGACCAGGCCCGTGCCGACGACGGCCGTCAGTGCCGGCGGTGCCAGCAGCGTCACCCACGGGGCGCGGCGGAACGCCCACAGCAGCAGCGGGGACGCGACGACGAACCACAGATACGCGCGCAGGTACCACAGCGGACCCACCGCCTGGGCCGCCCATGTGTCCTCCAGCAGGCCGGAGTTGGAACCGAGGTGCGCGGGGTACGGCGGGGTGCCGATCGGAACGACGTAGTCGAGGAGTCCGAGCAGGCCCCAGGTCCCGCCGTGGTCCGGGTCCTTCACCGGGTTCCAGCCGTCCGCGCACATCAGTACCAGCACCACCGCGCCGAACACCCACAGCGGGGGCAGCAGGCGGTGGAGCCGGCTCCTGATCACGTCCCGTGCCGGACGGTTCAGCGAGCGCGCCGTCAACGAGCCCGCCAGCGCGAACATCACACCCATGGACGGGAACAGGATCGACAGCCAGGCCCAGCCGAAGAGGTGGTAGACCACCACCCGGACCAGGGCGATCGAGCGGAGCAGGTCCAGGTAGCGGTCACGGACCGGCTTCCACGCGGCCGGAGCGGGGGCGGGCCGCGCCGGGCCCGCCTGCGGGGCGTGCCCTGGTGGACTCAGGGGCGAGGCCACCTTCGCCACGTACTCGTGTGTCGTCATCCGACGGACCTCCGATCGCTCCTGCTTCGCGCGCCTGCTGCCGCGGGACCGCGCCGGGGACCTGCACCACGCCCGTGCGCCGCAACTTCTGCCAGCGCAGGCGGCCTCCGGTGAGTGCGGTGATCCAGGACTGAAGCAGGACCACATACATCAGTTGCCGATAGAGGATCTGCTGGAGCGGGAGGGAGATGAGGTGCGTCATCTTCTCCCGGTCGAGCCGGAACGCGTAGGCCGCACCGGCCGCCTGGACCGCCAGGACGCCCAGCCAGGCGACAAGCGTCTTCTGTGTGGGCCCGAAGACCACGCCGTACAGAAGGAACACGTCGATCAGCGGTGCCAGCAGCGGGGCCACGACCGTGAACAGGGAGACAAGCGGCAGACCGATGCGCCCGAAACGGCCCGACGGGCCCCTGTCGACGAGGGCGCGACGGTGCTTCCAGATCGCCTGCATCGTGCCGTAGGACCAGCGGTAGCGCTGCGACCACAACTGCCGTACGGACTGGGGGGCCTCGGTCCAGGCACGAGCCTTCTCCGCGTACACCACCCGCCAGCCGTGCCGGTGCAGGGCCATCGTGATGTCGGTGTCCTCGGCGAGCGTGTCGTCGCTCATGCCGCCGACGCCTTCCAGTGCCGACCGCCGGAAGGCCCCGACCGCGCCCGGAATCGTCGGCATGCAGCGCAGGACGTCGTACATCCTGCGGTCCAGATTGAAGCCGATCACATACTCGACGTGCTGCCAGGCGCCGATCAGGGAGTCCTTGTTGCCGACCTTGACGTTACCGGCGACCGCGCCCACCTGGGGGTTCGCGAAGGGCTGCACCAGTTCGCGCACGGTGGACGGTTCGAACACCGTGTCGCCGTCCATCATCACCACCAGGTCATGACGGGCGACCGCAAGGCCCCTGTTCAGCGCCGCGGCCTTGCCCGTGTTGGGCTGACGCACGACGCGCACGTCCGGCAGCCGCAGGTCCTCCACGATGCGGGCCGTGCCGTCGCTGGACCCGTCGTCGACGACGACCACCTCGATCGGGTGCTCGCTCGCCATCAGGGAACGGACGGTCTTCTCGATGCATGTGGCCTCGTTGTACGCCGGCACCAGCACCGACACCCGTTCGGTGACCGGGACCGGACCCCAGCGGAAGTCCTCGCGGCGTACGCGGCGGGCATGCACGCCCGACAGCAGGAGCAGCAGACCGATGCGGGTGAGGACCAGTACGCCGATGACCACCAGTCCGACCACGAGGCCGTCGGTGATGCCGTCCGAGACCCGGACCAGGAAGATCCACGCCTTGCCCTGCCACAGCTTCACGCCGGACACCGGGGTGTTCGCGCTGGGCGCGTGGAGCGCCTCGCCGAGGTTCTGGAACCGGTAGCCCTCGGCCTGCAGCCGGGGCAGTAACTCGGCCAGCGCCTCGACGGTCTGGTGGCGGTCGCCACCGGCGTCGTGCATGAGGACGATCGCGCCCTTGCCGCGCTCGGGGGTGGCCCGGCGGATGATCCGGTCGACGCCCGGCTTCCGCCAGTCCTCGCTGTCGATGTCGTTGACGACGGTGAGGTAGCCGCGGGTGCCGACGTACTTCGTCACCGGCCAGGACGCGTTGTCCATGGCATCGGGGAAGGAGCAGTACGGCGGCCGGAACAGCGACGAGCGGATGCCGGCCGCCCCGGTGAGCGCGAGCTGGCTCTGGGACAGCTCCCAGTCGATGCGCCGTCTGGACTGGTAGGAGAGGTCGGGGTGGTCGAAGGTGTGCAGGCCGACCTCGTGGCCCTCGGCCACCATGCGGCGGACGAGGCCCGGGTGCTGCGAGGTCATGGTGCCGGTGACGAAGAAGACCGCGTGCGCGTGGTACTCCTTCAGCACGTCGAGCACCTTGGGGGTCCAGGTGGGGTCCGGGCCGTCGTCGAAGGTGAGGACGAGACGGTGGTCGGGGACGCGCAGGCTGGTCGTGCGCCCGTTGCGGGTGTCGATGACCGGGCCGCCCTCGAGAACGCTCTCCGGAACCTTGTCGGTGGCGGCCTCGGAACGGACGCGGTAGTCGGCGAGGATCTCGCTGTGCACATACCCGCGCAGCATCAGCATCGCCACCATGGCGAGGAGGACCAGCAGGGGCAGTAGGAGGCGCATGCGCAGCCGGGCGCGCCGGACGCTCGCTGCGTTCTTCCGCGCGTTCTTCCGCGCGTTCTTCCGTGCGTTCTTCCGTGTGTTCTTCCGTGTGTTCTTCTGCGTGTTCTTCTGCGTGTTCTTCGTTGCGGAAGCGCAGAGGCCGGGGCTGGGTGCCATCAGCGGACGTTCTCCGGGGACGAAAGGCCGGTGGAGCCGGCTCCGACGGGTACGGGACGGACGGAACCGCCGGCCACGGAGCCGTCGTACACCGTGGACGGGCTCGGGCCGGGTGTGCCACCGCCGTCGGACGTGGTGGGGTCCGGCGAGGAGCCGGCCGGGCTGGACGGGTCGGGGTCCGGGGCATCGGTGGTGCGGCCGGAGGTGGGCTTGACGGAACTCGTCGACGGTTTCGGGACGGTGGATGCCCCCGGCGTGACCGGGCTGCCCGAGGGGCCGGGCAGGGCGGTCGCGCCCGCCGGCGGGGTCGTACGGTGCCGGGCCGGGGCGCCGGGTAGGAAAGCGCGGCTCGCGGAGCGGACCGGCTCGGCCGAGTCGCTCCGCGAGCGGGACGGCCCGGCCGGGGCGGAAGGCCGCGGCGAGGTGTCGACCCGGCCGGCCGACGTGCCGGCGTCCCGGTCGGGCACCGGCAGCCAGGGCGCACCGGAGTTGCCCGACAGGAGGGTGGCGAGGATGACGGCGGGATAGGCCGCGCAGGTGAGACCGACGGCGATGCCGAGGCGGCGGAAGCGGCGGCTGCGCCGCCCGGACGCGTCGACGAAGACGGGTCCTTCGCAGCCGGGCAAGTCGCCGGAGGTGCCCTTGGCGGGCTGGAGCAATCGGTTGTCCACGCCGCGCCCTACCACCGCGTCGGTCGCCCACGGACACGGCCACGGCGCCACGCTGCCGGCCGTCGTGAGGCGGATGAGTGGGCCGCACCGCTTGGACGGGGGCGGCGCGGTGCGGCCCGTGTGCCCCATGCGGGCACAGGTCCGGAGAGCACCCGGCTCGACCGGGCAAGAAGTGCCAGGTGCTCTCCGGAGTATGAGGGGGATGCCAGGCTCACGCGTCGCCGCCGTCCTCGGCGCCCGCCGGGTCGGGGGCGCAGCGATCGGCCCCGGCGGTCAGCGGACCGGCCTCACGGATCAGGCACGTCAGGGCCGAGGGCTCGTCGTGGTCGCCCCGCCACAGCAGAGGGACGTGGTCCTCGGGCCGGAATCGTCGGTGGTGCCAGGTGTCGCCGTTGCGGTCGGTCAGCGACCGTGCCAGGTCGTAGACGCGGCCCCACAGGAAGTACGGTTCACGGGCCGCGTGCCATGCCTCGTTGAGCAGACGCGGTACGTCGTGCGCGACCAGATGCACCGGCACGCCGTCCAGTTGGCCGAAAGCCAGTTGCGCATAGCCGGCCTGCCGGGTGTCGGCGTCCACCGGTGCCCCGATGACGGCGAGCCAGAAGTCCCAGTCGGCCAGGGTCACTGCCTTGATGCAGACCACCACGCGGTCGCGGTCCCATTCGATGGCCATGACCTCCGGCCGGTGGCCGTGGAACTGCACCCCCAGCGAGGCCCAGACGGCCTTCGCCTGGGCGCACTTCGCCTGCCACGCGACGGCTTCGGCCTCCAGCGAGCTCACCGGCTCGGCGTCCGGTTGCCCGGCGAGGGCCGGGGTCTGCCACAGGATCACCGTGTCATACGCCCGCGCCCAGCGCGGCCTTCGCTTCGCTTCGGACCCCCCGGAAAGCGGCCACGACACGGTGTCGGTGTCCAGCGCCAGTGCGAGCCTGACCGCCACCTCCGCCTCGAAGTTCGCGAAGCACTCACGGATGACCGTGGCGGCCGCTCGGATGCTCCCCTCCTGCGTCACGCTCCCACCGCCCAGGTCTCCCGGACGAGTTCGGTCAGGTTGCGCATGGCCCGGTGCTGGAGCGACCTGACCGCGTTGGGCTGCCGGCCCATCACCCGGGCCGTCTCGGGGACGGACAGCTCCTCGAGGAACCTGAGCCGGAGGCAGGTGCGCTGGTGCGGGTTGAGCAGGGGCAGCGCGTCGCCGACGACCTTGCGCGCCTCCGCGGCCAGGACACTGTGGAGCACGGTGTCCTCGGCATTGCCGTCCCACTCGCCCCACTCGCCGAACTCGCCGGTGGTCACCTCGCGCCGCGCCCGGCTGGAGGTGTAGTGGTCGGCGATCAGGTTCCGGGCGATCGTCAGCAGCCAGGCGTCGATGTTCTTTCCCTGCCAGGTGAAGGTCTCGATACGGCGCAGCGCCCGCACGAACACCTCCTGGGTGAGGTCTTCCGCGAGGTCCCGGTTGCGTACCCGGCGGACGATGCCGGCGTAGACCGTGTCACGGTGCTGGCGGTACAAGGCCGCGAACGCCTTCCGGTCGCCGCTTCGCGCTCGGGTGATGAGCTCGGGCTCCAGCCCTCTCAGCGGACCGGTCTCGGCCCAGGCATGAGTCACTTGACTGTCTCCGTTCGGCTTGGGCATCGGCGAGGAGGCGCGGGGTACGGCCGGCCCTGCCGACGCCCGGGAGACCGCCGTTCTCGGTCCCCTCCCCCGCGCGGCCCGCCACCGCCCACCCGACGGGACAGGAACGATTCCTCGCTCACGGCCCCTCCCTGGTGATGGCCTCGACGGGGATCTGCAGCGCTGCGGCGATCCGCCTCAGGGTTTCGGGGGTCGTACCCCGGCATCCTTCTTCGATGCGCATGATGGTGCTCGGATGCCTATCCGTGAGGCTTGCAAGGCTCCTGAGCGAATGCCCGCGCGCCTCACGAAAGGCACGAATTGTGGCTCCGTTAGGTGTCACGGGGAGGAGAGTAGCGAGGGAGACACCTCACCGCAAGGAGTGAATGCAATCCCGAGAGGCGGGAATACATCACCGTGAGGCGTTGACCAGGCTTGTCGACCGCACGGAGGTGTCACATGAACGGTCACCGATGAGATGAACGTGTCACTGGTGAGGCTGAATCCGCCAGGCAACGCCTTACTGGCCCACACACAGACTCGTTACTGGTCAACAGCTTGAAAGTATCTGTAGGTGTTGCCATACGGTGAGGCATCATGACGACTGTGACCACCACTCCCCGAGACTGGAAGCGCCTCGCGGCGGCCATCCGTGATGCACGCAAGGCGCGCGGCTGGAGACAGGAAGACCTCGCGGAAGCGGCGGGCATCGGCTACTCCACTGTGCAGCGCGCCGAGTCCAGCGACGGCTACAAGACCATGCCGCTCACCATCGACAAGATCGAACGGGCTCTCGGCTGGGCACCCGGAAGCGCCAGGACGGTCCTGGAGGGCGGTACTCCGACCCTGGTGACGGACTCCGGCATATCCGCCCCGGACGCCGCGGCCGGGGCATCCGCCTCCGGGGACGCCGCCGGGTTCGTCTCACGGCTCCCGGCCCGCATCCAGCACGAACTCGCTGACGGGGAGCTCGTGGACACCGACGTCATCGAGTTGAAGCGCAAGGGCATGCGTCTGATCGTCTTCGCGACGCGCGATCCCGAGCAGGCCCCGGAGGACAGGGCCGAGAAGGCCGAGGACATCCGGGAATGGACGCGTGTGCAACGCCGGCTGCGCGGCCTCGCGGGCGATGGTGACTCTCTCGATAAATAGACATCTGAGGATTTTCAACCAATCGCTACACACGCGCCGTATCTGCGTGGTTCCATTCCGTCTACCTCTGGCGGGGTATGACCGCAACGGGTATCTGGGATGGGGTGTCCGCATGGAGACCAGAGAATGGCGTGTGGAGCGAGTCCGGGGCATCCCGCACGGTGCGAAGGTGGTCATCGACGCGCCGGAGGGTGAGGTCGGCATCGTCTGGGTCAACGAGGAGGAGTTCACCGATGATGCGTCGGGTTTACTCGCGGAGCGCCTGACGAAGCCCTCCAGATCACTGCCGACGTGACCCGCCGCTCAGTCCGAGTGGGCTCGGGCCAGGCCGTGGTCGTAGGCGAAGATCACCGCCTGGATGCGGTCGCGTGCGCCGATCTTGGCCAGGACGCGGCCGACATGCGTCTTCACCGTGGACTCCGACAGGACGAAACGCGTGGCGATCTCGCCGTTGGTCCAGCCCTTGCCGATGGCGACGAGGATCTCGCGTTCGCGGTCGGTGAGGGCGCTCAGGCGCGGATCCTCGGCGGAGCCGTCGCCGCCCGGTGGTACGAGCCGGGCGAACCCGGCTGCGCGGAATGCCGTGGGTCAGCGCGAGCGCACGGAGGTGGTTGTAGGCCGAGCGGCCCGGGTGGATCGACTTCGCCTCCAGCAGCGCCCCGACCTCCGGCAGCGGCGCCTGGTGCCGGGCCACCGGTGGGCGCTCATGTGGCTGCTGCGGTGGTCGAGGCGTCCGGTTGGTGGACGAGCCCGGTGGGCAGGGCGACGTACGCCGTGACGCCCGAGCCCTCCGTGGGGCGGAGTTCGACATGGGCGCCGAGGCGGGTCGCGAGCGCGCCGACGACGTGGTGGCCCAGGAACCGGGTGGGCGCGGTGAGCAGCGGGCCGGCCTTTCCGGACAGCAGTGCGTTGGCCTGGGCCATGCGCTCCGCCGTCATCCCGATTCCCCGGTCGACCACGGCGAGGCAGTACTCGCCGCCGTCCCGCCAGCCGTACACCGCGACGGGCTGCTGGGGCGGGCTGAACATGAGCGCGTTCTCCACCAACTCGGCCAGCAGATGCGAGAGTTCGGCGACGCAGTGGCCACGGACGCGGCACTGTTCGATGTCGGTGACGGCGACCCGCTGGTACTGCTCGACCTCGGAGACGGCCGACTGCACCACCTCGGTGACGGTGACCGTGCCGGGCCAGCGGCGGGCCGGGGGCTCCTCGCCGGCGAGGACGAGCAGGGACTCGGCGTTGCGGCGCATGCGCGTGGCCAGATGGTCGAGTTCGAAGAGTTCGGCGAGGGCGTCCGGGTCGAGTTCCTGGCTCTCCAGAGTGGTGATCAGGCCGAGCTGGCGGCTGAGGAGCGCCTGGTTGCGGCGGCCGAGACTGGCCAGGGACTCGGTGCTGTTGCGGCGCAGGACGGCCTGTTCGACGGCGAGGCCCACGGCGGTGCGCTCGACGTTGCGCAGAGCGGCGGCCAGCCGGGTGATCTCCCGTGCGGTGCCGGGGACTTCGGCCACCTCGGGCTCTGCGGGCAACGGGGTGTCGGGGTCGGCCTCCTGGATGTGCGTGACCACCTCCGGCAGCCTGGTGCCGGCGACCGCGTCGGCCTCGTCGGCCAGGGCACCGAGGGGGCGGGTGATCGAGCGGGCGGAGAACAGGGCGAGTGCGCAGGCCACGGCGAGGATCGACGCGCCCAGCGCCAGGAAGCCGATGAGTTCCCGGGTGGCCGCGCCGCCGACCTGGTCCGCTCGTGCCCGTACGTCGTCACCGACCTGTTTCTGCACACCGTGCAGAGCGTCGACGAGCGTCGTCATGTCGGCCCACCAGCGGGTGGGGTCGACATCGAGGGACGAGCCGTCGGCGCCGGCCTCGGCCTTGGCCTCGTACCCGGTGACGCGTCGGGCGGCAGCCGTTGCGAAGGCGTGGTCGAGGGACGACTTCTCGGCACTGTCGGCGAGTTGGCGGAACTGGCCGAGGGCGGCGACCCGCGTGGCGCGGATGTCGGTGAAGTCGAGGTACTCGCCGGAGCGGAATCGCCGGGCCGCGAAGACACCGTTCAGGGAGCCGCGTTCGAGAGCCACCGCCTCCGTGGCCCGTGCCAGGGCCTGCAGCGCCTGCACGCCTTGCGCGATACGGCGATCGCCGTCGGGCGCGCCGGCGCCCTCGGCGTCGATCAGCGCGGTGACGGCCCTGGTGTAGAAGCGGAGAGTGGCGGTGCGGTCGGCGGTGCCGGTGTCGACGGCGGTACGGGTCGCGATGAGGCCGGCGAGCGGAAGCTGGGCCCGGCGTAAGGCGGAGGCCGCGGCCCCGGGCAGATCGCCGCCCTCCTCCGCGAGCGCCGCCCTCAGGGACGTACGCGCGTCGTCGGTGCGCGCCCGCTGGCCGCGGACGTCGTCGCGGTACTGTTCGGCGCCGCTCAACAGGCCGTTGGTGAGGCCACGTTCACGCTGGAGCTCACGGACCAGGTCCTGTTCCCGCAGCAGGACGCCGACCTGGGACTCCGTGGCCCGTGAGGCGGACCAGTCCTGGGCGCGGTCGGCGACGCCCAGCCCGGTCAGGGCGAGGAGCAGACAGGTGGGTACCGCGAGGACGATCGCCATACGGCCTCGGATGGAGCCCCAGCCGGGAATGCGGACGGAGTGGTCAGGTCGGCGGATTCGGTTCCCCCTCATGCCCCGCGAGGCTAGGGGCGGCCGGGCAGGCGCCTGGTTTCCCTTGCGTAAGACGTCGATTCACAGGTGCTCACCCGGCACGGGCAGCAGCTGTGAGCGGCGCGCCGTGCGTGTGTGACGTCCGGCCGGGTCCTTGCGCTGGACAAGTGTCCCCTGTTGATCAAGACACGGCGGTGACGAGCAACTGGCCCGACCGCCCTGCTCGTTGCCTGCTGCACAGCTCACCTGCAGACGTCCTACTGAAGGAAGCGACCGGATACTTGCGCACCAGACAGTTCGCAGCAAGAGCAGCACTCTCCGCCGCCCTGGGCCTCTCGCTCCTCGGCTTCGGAACGGCCACGGCCGCCGCAGACACCAGTACCCCACTGCCGATCGGCTCGTATCGTGACATCGCTGTCGACGCGGCTCATCAGCACGTGTTCATCAGCGACCCGGTCGGTGGCAACGTGGTGGTGACGGACTACGCCGGCCAGGTCGTGAAGCAGTTCAGCGGTGAGGCCGGCGCCTGGGGAATGCAGCTTTCCAGCGACTCCGGCACGCTGTACGTGGCACTCCGCGACGCCGGCGCCATCGCCGCGATCGACACCGCCACGCTGCAGGAGACCGCCCGGTACGACACCGGTACCGGAGCGGGCGCCTACGCCGGCCCGACCTCCCTCGCGCTGGCCGGCGGGAAGATCTGGTTCGGCTACAGCATCGACACCTGGCACGGTGCCCTCGGCTCCCTGGACCTGAACGGCGCGCAGCCGGTCGTCACCCGGAGCCAGGGCCTCGACACGTTCCGCGACGCGCCGCTCCTGGCAGCCACGCCGCAGCATCCGGACACCCTCGTCGCCGCCGAGTCCGACGGCAACTACGCCACGGTGGCGGTGTACGACGTGAGCACCGGCCAGGCCGGCGCAACGGCCAAGCGCGTCAATCCGGGGCCGGACGGATGCGAGAGCCTGCAGGACCTCGCCCTGACGCCGGACGCCGGACAGGTCGTCATCGCCTGCGCCGCGGCCCATTACCACCAGGTGTTGCGCACGTCCGACCTGTCGGACGACGGGATCTACACCACCGGCTGGTCTCCCGACGCGGTGGCCGTCGCGCCCGACGGCACGGTCGCGGCGGGCGTCTACGGGCCCTCCGGCCCCGACGTCCAGCTGTTCACGCCGGGCAACTCCACGGCCTTCGCGGCCTGGGACTTCCCGCCGCCCTCCGACTACGCCACCACCACCCTCGAGTCCGCCGGTCTGGCCTGGGCTCCGGACGGCAGCCGGATCTTCGCCGTCACCGAGGCAAGCAACTCCTCGTCCCCGACGCTGCAGGTCCTGAACCACCCGCAGGTCGCCACCAGCGTCACCGTGCAGGCACCCGCTTCGTCGCCCCGGAACCAGGACCTCACCCTCACCGGAAAGCTCGAAGCGCGCGTGGGATTCGGCGCGGGGAGCACCGTCGACATCTGGCGGCTCGACGACCCCACGGCAGGTGAGGGCACGCTGATCGGGTCCGCGCCCGTCGCCGCCGACGGCACGTTCAGCTACACCGACCGGCCCAGGGCCAAGGGCAATGTCCAGTACACCGTCCAGTACGGGGGCGACGCACGGCACGCCAGTGCCTACGGCACGGTCACGGTCGACATCACCTCCGACTGAGTCCCTGGCGCCGCTGTCTTCCTGCCGTATGGCAAGCGTGCGGCAGGAAACGGCACCGCTCGGGATCGGTGGGTGGCGTGGGCCTACGACGGCTGGTCCGGCCGTACACGGAAAACTGTCACGGCGAGGCCACATCTGCCCGCCCCGCGGCGTTAGGGTTGTCGGACGAGGCAGATGGCGCTGGGTCTTCGGAGCGCGGGTGCCACGCCGCGTCCCCCGAAACGAAGGTGCCATGCCCGCCGAGAACGCCTCTGCCGCCGGCAACCTCGACGACGACGACTACCCCGCCTACACCATGGGGCGGGCCGCGGACGTTCTCGGCACCACCCCCGCCTTCCTCCGGGCCGTCGGCGAGGCCGGACTGATCAGCCCCCTGCGTTCGGAAGGCGGCCACCGCCGGTACTCCCGCCACCAGCTGCGCGTCGCCGCCCGCGCCCGTGAACTGGTCGACCAGGGCACTCCCATCGAGGCCGCGTGCCGCATCATCTCCCTGGAGGACCAGCTCGACGACGCCCTTCGGCTGAACCGGGAAATGCGCAGAAAGCTGGACGAGCGCGACGCGGATATCTAGTCCCGCCACTGCAGAATTACGGAGCGCGCCGGAGCGAGAATCACCGGACACCCCGGAAAACGCATTCACGCTGCCAGCCGACTGTGTTAGCGTGATAGCAGTTGCAGTTTTGGTTGCCAGAGATTTTTGTCTTTGCAGAGCTTTCCGGATCTTTCCGGAGGGGTGATCATCGCGGCGACTCGGCTCCGCAGAGTGCGGAGTCCGGCACTGCCCCCCAAGGGAGATTCAATATGGCATCTGGCACCGTGAAGTGGTTCAACGCGGAAAAGGGCTTCGGCTTCATCGAGCAGGACGGCGGCGGCGCTGACGTGTTCGCCCACTACTCGAACATCGCCACCTCCGGCTTCCGCGAGCTTCAGGAAGGCCAGAAGGTGACCTTCGACGTCACGCAGGGCCAGAAGGGCCCGCAGGCCGAGAACATCGTTCCCGCCTGACGCTGACGCGACCGTCGCGAGCCAGTGGTTCGCGCATCATGAGGCTGGGGCCCGCGCTCTTGGGGTGCGGGCCCCAGCCCATTGGTTTTCCCGGTTTCCGGGTTTCCGGGTTTTCCCGGACCGCCGGCTGTCCCGGCCACAGCGCCACGAGGCCCGGCTCTTCTTTTTTCTTCGGCTCATTCTTGCGAATCCCGGTGCGGCCATAGCCGCTGGACGGAATTCCTCGATACGCCGCATCGAGGAAGGTTCCTCCATGAACCGCACCCGTCGCACCGGAGGCACTTCCGGTGGCTTCCGCGCGGACCGAAGGTCCACGCGTTCGGCAGGCTCCACCCTCTCGACAGGCACCGCTTCCGGCGGCCGCTTCCGTACGCAGGGGGCGGGCCGCCAGGCTCCCCGCCCGGGCGCCGGACGAAAGAGCGGCCAGGGCGCACGCACCACCGCGCGCCGACAGGAGTTCGCCCTGCCGGTCACCCTCACCGAACCGCTGCCGGCCGTCGAGACGTTCGCCGAGCTGGACATGCCCGCACGGCTGCTGGCCGCGCTCGGCGCCGAGGGTGTGGCCGTGCCCTTCCCGATCCAGGCCGCCACACTGCCCAACGCGCTGGCCGGCCGGGACGTCCTGGGCCGGGGCCGTACCGGCTCGGGCAAGACGCTCGCCTTCGGTCTGCCCCTGCTGGCCCGCCTCGACGGGCAGCGCGCCCAGCCCCGGCGGCCGCTCGCCCTCGTCCTCGTCCCCACCCGGGAACTGGCCCAGCAGGTCACCGACGCGCTCACCCCGTACGCCCGCGCCCTGCGGCTGCGGCTCGCCACCGTGGTGGGCGGCATGTCGATCGGCCGGCAGGCGAGTGCCCTGCGCGACGGCGCCGAGGTCGTCGTCGCCACGCCCGGCCGGCTCAAGGACCTCATCGAGCGGGGAGCCTGCCGGCTGGACCAGGTCGCCGTCACCGTCCTGGACGAGGCCGACCAGATGGCGGACATGGGCTTCATGCCGCAGGTGACCGCGCTGCTCGACCAAGTCCCCGCCCGTGGCCAGCGGTTGCTGTTCTCGGCCACTCTGGACCGCAACATCGACCTCCTGGTGCGCCGCTATCTCCACGACCCCGTCGTGCACTCGGTCGACCCGTCCGCGGGAGCCGTCACCACCATGGAGCACCATCTGCTGCACGTGCACGACGCCGACAAGCACTCCGCCGCGACCGAGATCGCCGCCCGCGACGGACGCGTGCTGATGTTCCTGGACACCAAGCACGCGGTGGACCGGCTCGCCAAACATCTGCTGTCCGTCGGGGTGCGTGCCTCGGCCCTGCACGGCGGCAAGTCCCAGCAGCAGCGCAACCGGACGCTCGCCCAGTTCAAGGAAGGCCATGTCACGGTCCTGGTGGCCACGAACGTCGCCGCCCGCGGCATCCACGTCGCCGGCCTCGACCTCGTCGTGAACGTCGACCCTCCGAACGACCACAAGGACTACCTGCACCGCGGCGGCCGTACCGCACGCGCCGGCGAGTCCGGCACCGTCGTCACCCTCGTGCTGCCGCACCAGCGGCGCGCGGTGGACCGTCTGATGAGCGACGCCGGCATCACCCCGCAGACCGCCCGGATCCGCCCGGGCGAGGCCGAGCTGCAGCGCATCACCGGCGCCCGGACCCCCTCCGGCGTGCCGGTCAGCCTCGCCGCCCCGGTCGACGCTGGACGCCAGGGCGAGGGATCCGCCGCCCGGAGCCGCAGAGGCCGGGCCGCCGGCCGCGGCGGGACCGACCGGACCGCCGCCCGAGCCCGCCGTTTCGCCGTGCGGAAGAACTCATAGCCCGAGTACGCCGATGCACTCCCGGTCATCGCCGGGAGTCGTCGCCCGGCCCGCTCAGCCCGCCCGGCCCGACGAAGAGGAGAAGCGCCTGATGCCGATTCCGCCCCGAACACGACAGGCCGACGGCGCCGAAGGCACCGGTCTGACCGCACGCGACGCCATGCATGGTCCAGGGCCCCAGGTGGACGACCACATGGCCGTGGACGTGGCGCTGTCCGTGCTCATCGGTGCCCGCGTCCCGCACCTGCTCCTCCGCGACGAGGACGGGCGGTGCGCGGGTCTGGTCACGCGGTCCCAGCTCGCCGCGCACCGCGGCGGCACGTGGTACCGCGACGGGACGCGACTGCGGGACATCCCGCTCGACCGCGGTCCGTTCACCTCGTCCAGGGCCGTACTCGGCGAGGCCCAGGCCGCCATGCGCGGCCGGAACCTGGACGTGTCCCCCGTCATCGACGAGCACGGCTACGCCCTCGGCGTCCTCGCTCTCACACCCTGACCGCCGTCCGACCGCCGTAGCGCGGTCGAGCCGGCTCTCCCCGGTGTTTTCCCCACCCCCTTGTGGAGGCATCCATGCGCTGTGTCATCGCCAGATTCCCGTTCGACCTGATCAAGAGTGAGGTCGAGCAGTCCATGAGCGGCATCACGCCCGAACCCGTCACCGGCGTGTCCGTGACCATCGGCCGCCGCGTCTACCCCGTGATGCAGGTCGGGCAGGTGATCACCCGTTTGGACCGCCGCGACTTCACCACGATCGAGATGCGGCGGGCCCTGACCCGGCTCGGCTTCACCTGCCACGACGCGCGCCCGGCCGCGCCGGCCCAGGACGCGCAGGCCGACGAGCGTGCGCTCGGTTGGTGAAGCCGCACGTGCCCGTCATCCGCTTCATGAAGCAGGCCCAGGTCCGCAGACCTGGGCCTTCCTTCTGTGTGCGGTGATGCGGGTCAGGCGCCCACCGTGCCGTCCACGCCCTCGCGGAGGAAGTCCGCGTGGCCGTTGTGGCGTCCGTACTCCAGGATCATGTGGAGCATCACCATTCGCAGGGACACGTCCTCGCCCCAGCGCGGCT
Source organism: Streptomyces sp. NPDC030820 (assembly GCF_055572075.1). Classification (NCBI taxonomy): domain Bacteria; kingdom Bacillati; phylum Actinomycetota; class Actinomycetes; order Kitasatosporales; family Streptomycetaceae; genus Streptomyces; species Streptomyces sp. NPDC030820. The sequence continues at coordinate 402,739 of NZ_JBVIEB010000005.1, read as the reverse complement.
GGTGCCCGGCGAGGTCGAGGGACTCGGCCTCGCGCTCGATGCGGCGCGAGTGCTCGACCTCGGCCTGCCACACCGCGAACGCCTCCTCGGCGCTCGCGCCCGTGGTGTCGTACGCGGCCTGGAAGTCGAACTCCTGGTCCGACCAGAGCATCGGGGCCGCGTTGTCGTCGAACACCCGGCGGAACCAGGCGCGTTCGACCTCGGCCAGGTGCCGGACCAGGGCGAGCAGGGAGAGGGTCGACGGCGGGCTCGACCGCTCCTTGAGCTGTTCCTCCGTCAGACCCTCGCACTTCATCGCCAGGGTCGCCCGGTGGAAGTCCAGGAACGCCCGCAGCGTCTCGCGCTCCGTACCGAAAAGGGGCGGGCCCGTACGTTCGACGGCCACGGTGGGTTCCTTTCGTGGGTGACGTGGGGTGTCGAACGTACCGCGCCCCCGCGGCCGCCGGAGCACGGCCGCGGGCCTAGGAGCAGTGTTCGCCGAACTCGCCGCTGCCCGGCGGCCTGGCGTACACCACGGTCCTGACGATCCTGTCCCGTCTCCAGGGCATGCGGGCGCCTGCCACTCGGCGCTCGGTGCCCTGCCCCGCATCCTCGGCACCTGCGCGGCGCGGGGCCTCGAGGTCGGGCGGCTGCGTGACCACGGATGGCCTTCGCGTGGTGCGCGTCACCCGGGAACGTTCCCCGGGCGCCGTTCGTCTACAGTTCCGTAGACCGTCTACTTCGCTGTAGTCATTCGTTGCCGGGCGTTCACTCTCACCCGGTCCGCAGGGAAGGCCCCCCCATGACCCGTCCGCCGCAGCCGGCCCCGCAGCCCGCCGTCCACGTGTTCTTCCGGGGCGCCGACGCGACGGGAGGGAACCAGTGATCCTGGCCGTCGACGGGTCCTCCGTCGACGGCTCCGTCTACTCGGACGTGGTGCGTCTTGCGCAGCACTCGCCCGGCTGGCTGGACGACACGGTCTCGGCCTGGTCGACGTACGGGCTCGCGGTGTTCGCCGTCCTGGCCGCCCTCGGCTGGTGGCGGGCCCGGCACACCGGTGCCGCCGCCGCGGTGACCGCGCTGGTGGTACCGGTGGTCGTGGTCCTCGCGTACGGAGTGGACGCCGCGCTGAAGCTGGCGGTGCGCGAGGACCGGCCGTGCCAGAGCCTGCACGTGAGAACGCTGGAGGCGTGTCCGGCGCCGGGCGACTGGTCCTTCCCGAGCAACCACGCGGCCGTCGCCGCCGCCGCTGCCGTGGCGCTGGTGTTCGTCTCGCGCCGGCTGGGAGCGGCCGCGGTCGTGGCCGCACTGGCGATGGGAGCCTCCCGGGTGTGGGTCGGCGCACACTATCCGCACGACGTCCTGGCCGGCCTCGCCGTCGGCGCACTGGTGGCCTTCGGGGCGATGTCCGCGGCGCGACGACAGGCGGCAACCCTGGCACGATGGCTCACCGCCAGGCGCCTGGGCGCCCTTCTGGTGACCTCGTGAGCCGTGGCGACGGTGCCGGCGGCCGGTGGCGCGCCGATGCGCCGTCGGCCGGCAGGCGGTCCACCGGTGACGGCCGGCAGGCGGTCCTGGGGATGGCCCGGCAGGCGGTCCACCGGTGACGGGCGGCCCGGCGGCCGCCGCATCGTCCCGGGCGGCCCGGCGACCGCCGCAGCGTCCCTGACACGTACGAGTCCGACCGGAAGGCCTCTGGAGCAACATGCGCCTCAAGATCCTTGTCGTCGAGGACGATCACGCCCTGCGGGACGTACTGCGCCGGGGCCTGTACGACGAGGACTTCGAGCCGGTCCTGGCCACCGACGGCGCCACCGCCCTGGGGCTGGCCGGCGCCGACGTCGCCGCAGCCGTCCTCGACGTCGGCCTGCCCGACGCGGACGGACGGGACGTGTGCCAGGCGATGCGGGCCAACGGCTTCCTCGCCCCCGTGATCTTCCTGACCGCCCGGCACCAGCTCACCGACCGGCTGTCCGGCTTCTCCGCCGGCGGGGACGACTACCTGCCCAAGCCCTTCCACCTCGCGGAACTCGCCGCCAGGCTGAGAGCCGTCCTCAGACGGACCGGCACAACGGCGGTGGCCACGGCCGGAGACCTGGTCCTGGACGCGGTGCAGCACAGCATGACCGTGAACGGTGCCCGCACCGCCCTGTCCCCGACCGAGTTCCGGCTGCTCGCCACGCTCGTCGCCGCCGACGGGACCCTCGTGCGCCGCCGCGACCTGGTGCGGGCCGGCCGGCCAGAGGGAGCGCAGGTCGGCGACAACACCCTCGACCAGTACCTGAGCCGACTGCGCCGCAAGCTGCGCGAGGCGGGCAGCGGCCTCACCGTCGGTACGGCGCGGGGGATCGGACACCGTCTGTCATGAACCGTGCCTCCCGTCGCCTCCGCCGCCTGGCCCCGCGCACCCTGCGCGGCCGGCTCTCGCTCGCGGCGCTGGCCGCCACCGCCCTGCTGATGACGATCCTGACCGTGGTGTTCAACGTCGTCATGGACCGGCACCTGCAGCACCAGGCGGACGACGAACTGCGCAACCGTGCCGCAGCCGTGGCCACGACCGTCGACACGAACGGCCCCCGGGTACGCGTCCTGGAGACCGTCAACGACCGCCTCCTCGACGCGAACGTGTGGATCTACGCCGGACCCCGCCTGCTGGAGAAGCCGCCGTCCGCCACGGCCGGCAGCCCGCTGACCCGGGCCGCCGACCGGCTGGCCGAACAGCCCGGGCACGCCTGCGCGACCGTCCACACCCACGGCCACCCGCCCGTCAGGCTGTGCTCCCACCCCGTCCCCGGCCGGCATTCCGCCGCCACCGTCGTCACCGCCCTGGACCTCGCTCCGTACCGCAGCTCGGCCGACACCCTGCTGCTGGCGTCACTGATCCTCGACGCCGTGATGCTCGGCTGCACCTACGTCCTCACCCGCCTCTCCGTCAGCCGGGCACTGCGCCCGGTGCGGACGATGACCGACCGGGCCACCCAGTGGAGCGCCATAGGCTCCGACGAGCGCTTCGGCACGGCGGACCACCCGGCCGAACTCGCCCGCCTCGGGGCGTCGCTGGACCAGCTCCTGGACCGCACCCGCACCGTGCTGCGCCATGAACAGCAGCTGACGGGAGAGCTGTCGCACGAACTGCGCACGCCGCTCACCCGGATCATCATGGAACTCGACTGGTGGCGGAGCCGCCCCCGCACGGACGCCGAGACCCGTGCCACGCAGGAAGTGATCTCCGAGGCCGCCCAGTCCATGCGCACGATCTGCGACACGCTGCTGAACGACGCCCGCGAGAACGCGCTGAACCCGGCGACCACCCCGGGGACGACCGATGTCGTGCCGGTCCTGGACCGGCTGCTCCAGCACCTCGACACGCCGGACCGGGTGAAGACCGCGGTCGAGGCGGAAGCGCCGGTGCTGGAGGCAGGGGTCGCCCCCGCGCTCCTTGAACGCATCCTCAGTCCCCTGCTCGCCAACGCCGCCCGCTACGCCCGCTCCCGGGTGACCGTGTCCGCGGTGCGCGTCCCCGGCATCGTGCGGATAGACGTCGCCGACGACGGTCCCGGCGTGCCGGAGGCGTTCGTGGCCGAGCTGTTCCAGCCCGGCCGACGCGCCGACTCCGGCGACGGCCACGACGGCGCGGGCCTGGGGCTGCCGCTGGCACGGCGCCTGGCCCGTGCCGTCGGGGGCGAGGTGTCGTACGCCCCCGGCCCCACGCCCGGGGCGAGGTTCACGGTCAGCCTGCCGGCCGGGTGACCGAGGGGTGCACAGGTGGGCCGCCCTGGCCCGTCCTACGGTGCGGTCCGGCCGCGGTCGCCGTCGTGCGGGGCAGGTGTGGCGGGCGTGACTGGTGGTGGGGCGGGTGTGGAGTTCGTCCACACCGTGTGGAAAGCCAGGCGCAGGCAGGCCGCGAGGGCCGGGTGCTCGATGAAGAGGGTGGTGGTCGAGTCGGCGCCGGCCACCGGGTCGGGCATGTCGCACAGGACGAGGGAAGCGTCGGCGATGACGAGTTTCAGGGGGAGTTCGGGTGCGAAGCGGGCCTCCTCGCCCGCCGCGGCGAAGCGCCGTACGTGTTCCACCTGCTCGGGGTCGTCCAGGGCGTCGTCGAGGTAGATCGCGCGGACCGTGCCGCCCGAGTGGTGGAGCCGGTCGACCACCGCCAGGCCGTCCGTGTTCTCGGTGGGGGCGACGAACGGCGGCTTGCAGAAGGTGAGCAGTTCGTGCCGCGCCTGCCGCTGGATGTCGGCGAAGCGTTCGGCGATCGCCTTCGGGTCGCGCAGGATCTCGATGTAGTCCAGCGGGTCGGTGTGCTCCCGGCCCTGGGACCACAGGGGCTGGAGGATGCCGGCCAAGTCCTGGGAGACCCGGTCCAGTCGGTCGATCGTCTCCCGTTGCGCGGCCATCAGGCGGGCGAGGGCCAGCTCGGGCGTGACGGCGGAGTACGTGGCCACCCGGCCGGGGTGGGTGGTCGCCAGCTGCCGCCGTACGAGGGCGTCGAGCACGTCGTACACGCGCTGGCGCGGCACGTCGGCCTCCCGGGCCACCTCGGCGGCCGTGTAAGAACCACGCCTGATGAGGGTCAGGTAGACCCGCGCCTCGTACCGGGCCAGGCCCAGCGACATCAGGTCGTTGATGGTTCCGTCTTCGAGCTCCATGGCTGCACAACGTACCCGGCGACGCGGAGTGTTGCGGCCAAGGTTTTTACCAACTGCCTCTGTTCTCTTCAGCAAAGTGTCCTTAGCCTCATCTGTAGCCACCACTGACCAGGGTGGCAGCATCAGCAGGATGCCCGAATCGACTCCACCCGGCCACCCCCAACGGAAAGCGATTGTCATGCACCTGATAACAACGCCTCCGGCCGCCGTCGTGGAGCCACCCATCCCCCCACGGAGGGCAGTTCATTGCAGTCTCATCGCAGAAGGAACCCGATACGCCGCGGCGCGCCCGCGCTCCTGTCTGCAGCAGCTCTGATCACCGGCGGCCTGGCCGTCGCCACGCAGTCGGCGGCCTTCGCCACGACCACCACCACCGCATCGCCCACGGCCTCCACGACCGCGACGGTGCACACCCGCTCGCTGTGTTCGCAGCCCACCAAGCCCGGCTACATGGCCTGCCAGGCGGTCGTCCGCACCGACCTCACCTCGCAGAAGTCCCTGGGCCGCCACGACACCCCCAAGGGCTTCGGACCGGCCGACCTCCAGGCCGCCTACAACCTGCCCAAGGACGGCGGCAAGGGCGCCACCGTCGCCATCGTCGACGCCAACGACGACCCGAACGCCGAGAAGGACCTGGCGGCCTACCGCTCCCAGTACGGCCTGCCGGAGTGCAGCACGAGCAACGGCTGCTTCAAGAAGACCGACCAGGACGGCGGCACCAACTACCCGGCGCCCGACTCCGGTTGGGCCGGTGAGATCTCGCTCGACGTCGACATGGTCAGCGCGGCCTGCCCGCAGTGCAAGATCCTCCTCGTCGAGGCCAAGTCCGCCAACATGGACGACCTCGGCGCGGCCGTGAACCAGGCCGTCAAGCAGGGCGCCAAGTACGTTTCCAACAGCTACGGCGGCGGTGAGGAGGCCGCCGACACCAAGGCCGACGACCAGTACTTCAAGCACCCCGGCGTCGCCATCACCGTCAGCTCCGGCGACAGCGGCTACGGCACCGAGTACCCGGCCGCCTCGCAGTACGTGACGGCCGTCGGCGGCACCTCGCTCAAGAAGGACAGCAGCACCCGCGGCTGGTCCGAGTCCGTGTGGGGCACCTCCGCCGGCGGCGACGGAGCGGGCTCGGGCTGCTCGCAGTACGACGCCAAGCCGTCCTGGCAGAAGGACACCGACTGCGCCAAGCGCGCCGTCGCCGACGTCGCGGCCGTCGCCGACCCGGCCACCGGTCTCGCCGTCTACGACACCTACCAGGCGAGCGGCTGGAACGTGTACGGCGGCACCAGCGCCTCCGCGCCGTTCATCGCCGGCGTCTACGCCCTCGCGGGCACCCCGGCCTCCGGTGACGTCCCGGCGTCCTACCCCTACGCCCACCCGGACAAGCTGAACGACGTCACCGCCGGCGCCAACGGCTCCTGCGACACCTACCTGTGCAAGGCCGGCAAGGGCTACGACGGCCCGACGGGCCTCGGCACCCCGAACGGCGTCGCGGCCTTCACCAAGTAGAAGTCCAGCGCGGAAGCTCTCCTTCGCCCCGCCGGCCGTACGGCGGGGCGAAGTGCTGTGCGGCGATCCTCTTCGGCAGGGCCTAGAGCAGGTGGCCGTGATGACGCTCGCGCCACGTCGGCTTGCCCACGCCGAGCACGAGCACCTGCTTCACTCCGAGCTGCGCACCCGCCTTCACCGACTGGGTGTTCACGTCCCAGTTCGATGCGACCAGCACCACCGCATGGTTTCCGTCATCCGCCCGCAGCTCGATCCGGCTCTTCGGCACACCGAGCCTCTCCAGCTGGTCCTCGGCCTTCTCGGCGTTCTTCCCGACCAGATCGGGCATCGTCACCGGGCCCGTCGCGACCGGCGCGGGTGCACCCGTCCCGAAAGCGCCGCACCCGGCCAGCCCCGGCACCACCGCGAGGATGAGCGCCGCGCCGCAGATGTACTTCCTCAAGCTCTACTCCTGGGCCTCGCGGTTCCGCCCTGCGGTTCCACCTACGTACGAAGATCCTGGGCACCACACCGGGCTGTTGGCAGCCGGGGCGTCGTACCGCAGTCGTCAACGGCACTTGTGCGCATGGCACTTAATCCCAGGCGAGGGGGCGCCCGGCCCGGGGGTGGTGGTGCCGGGGGTTCGCTTGCCCGGGGTGCCGGTGTGCTTGGCCGGGGAGTGGGTGGGCTTGGGGGAAGGAGAGGGGACGCCGGGCTCGTTGTTGCCGGGGCCCAGGGGGGCCGGGGTGGGGAACGGGAGGTCGGGGAGGCCGGAGAGGGCGTCGTGCATGTACTGGGTCCAGATCTCGGTCGGGATGTCTCCGCCGAACACCTTCTGCAGGCCGCCGACACCGGCCAGGGACTGGAGCTGGGGGTGGGCCGGGTCCTCCTTGAAGAGGACGACCGACGTGGCCAGTTGGCGGGTGTAGCCGATGAACCAGGCCGAGCGGTAGTCGTCGGTGGTGCCCGTCTTGCCCGCCGCCGTACGGCCGAGGGCCTGGGCCTTGGTTCCGGTGCCCCGGGTGATCACGCCACGCAGGACGTCGGTCACGTTGTCGGCGACCGGCGCGGGCAGGGCTCGTACGGGGGTGGGGGCGGTGAAGCCGGGCAGGACCGCGCCGTCGTGGGTCACCTTCGTCACCGAGTACGGCGTGGCCTGCATCCCGGAGGCGGCGAACGTCGCGTACGCGCCCGCCATGCGGATGGCGCTCGGGGTGGAGGTGCCGATGTAGAAGCCGGCGCTGGGCGCGGCGAGGCTCTCCGGGCGCAGGCCCAGGGCCTTCGCCGTCCGGGCCACGTCGCCGTAGCCGACGTCCTCGCCCAGCTGCACGTACGGTGTGTTGACCGACTGTTCCATCGCCGTGCGCAGCGGGATGTACCCCCAGCGGTGCGTGGTGTCGTTGTGCTGGTGGAGAAGGCCGGTGGGGTCCTTGTCGTCGGTGACGTAGTTGCCCTGCTGGTCCTTGATCTGGATGCCGTCGTCGCCGTCGAACTTGCTGGCCGGGGTGATGGGCGCCGGGGGCGTGCCGGGTTTCAGGACGGCCCCGTACTGGAGCGCGGAGGCGAGGACGACCGGTTTGAAGGTCGACCCCACCGGGACGCCGGAGGTGTCGGCGTTGTCCGAGTAGTGGGCCTGCTGGTAGCCGGGGCCGCCGTAGACGGCCAGGATCCGGCCGGTCCCCGGGTCCACCGAGGCGGCGCCGACCTGGACATTCCGGTCGGCGGCCCGGTGGGCGGGGTCCAGGCGCTCGGCGCGGACCTTCGCGACCGCCTTGGCCAGCTCGGCCGTCTTCTTCCGGTCGAAGGTGGTGTGGATCTGGTAACCGCCCCGGCTCAGGCTGCTGTCGGTGATGCCGGGGTCGTGTGCCTGGACGTACGAGCGGGCCAGCTGGGCCAGATAGCCGGTCTGGCCGGTGAGCCCGGATCCGGGGGCCCACTTCCTCGGCGTCGGGAAGCCGGCCGCCGCGATGCGGACGCGCTGCTCCTGCGTCAGCTTGCCCGTCTTGACCATCCGGTCGAGCACCCAGGACCAGCGGGCCTGCGCCTGGGCCCGGGCCCGGGGGTCGGCGTCGGCGTACTGGAAGAGGCTCGGCTCGTTGACCGCGGCGGCGAGGAACGCGCCCTGGCTCACGCTGAGCTTCTCGACCGGGAGGCCGTAGTACACACGGGCGGCGGCCTGGATGCCGTTGGCCTGGCGGCCGAAGAAGCAGGTGTTCAGATAGCCCTGGAGGATCTGCTGCTTGCTCATGCTCGCGCCGATCTTGGCGGAGATCAGCAGTTCCTTGAACTTGCGGGAGAGCGTCTGCGACTGGTCGAGGTAGGTGTTCTTGACGAACTGCTGGGTGATCGTCGAGCCGGACTGGACGTTACCGCCCTCGGCCATGTGCACGACGGCACGCGCGATGCCCTGCGGGTCGATGCCCGGGTCGGTGTAGAAGGAGGCGTTCTCGGCGCCGATGAAGGCCCACTGCACGTCGGCGGGGACCTGCGCCAGGGTGACGTTCTCCCGGTTGACGCTGCCGTCGGTCGCCAGCACGGTGCCGTCGGACCAGTAGTAGACGTTGTTCTGGAGCAGCGCCTTGGGGTTCGGGTCGGGGATGGTGATCGTGGCGTAGGCGTACCCGACGGCCGCGGCCACGGCGCCGACGCAGAGCAGGAACGACGCGAGCATCTGACGCCACGACGGCAGCCAGCGGCGCGGGCCGGTGCGGCCCGCTCTGGGATAGTCGATCCAACGTTTCTGCACGTCGGTGCGGCGCCGCCTGCCGCGGCCGACCGCCGCACGGCTGCCGGAGCTGCTGCGCTGCGGCGGTCGGCGCCGGGTTCCGCTCATGTGCTCGGATCACTTTCCTTTCAGTACCACTGGGTGGTGTCGTGGGGAACGGGCTGCCCGTGGCCGGCCGGTGGCACGGGCGCGGGCCGGGGAGGGCCGCCGTACGGTTCCGGCTGCGGAGCGCCCCCGTACGGTTCCGCCGGGGTGCGGTCGTACCCGGAGGGCCCGGAAGGGTGCGTGCCCGGCGGGGCCTGCAGGCTGCCGTAGCGCTCCACGCGCTGCCAGCGCAGGCGGGAGCCGGACACGGCGGTGAAGACGGACTGGATCACCACCAGGTACATCAGCTGCCGGTAGACGAACTGCTGCAGCGGCAGGCTCCACAGCGGGCCGGGGCGTTCGCCGTCCAGGCGGAAGGCGTACAGGCCCAGGCCCAGTTGCAGCAGCAGGAAGGCCAGCCACAGGCCGGCGATCCGGAGCGGGTCGAGGAAGACCAGGCCGTACAGGGCGAAGATGTCCACGGCCGGCGCGAGCAGGGGCAGCAGCACCTGGAAGAGGAGGAGATAGAGCAGGCCCCGGCGGCCCAGTTTGCCGGCGGCGCCGCGCTGCGCCAGCGCGCCGCGGTGCTTCCACATCGCCTGCAGGGTGCCGTAGCACCAGCGGTACCGCTGCCGCCACAGGGCGTTCAGGGAGGCGGGTGCCTCCGTCCAGGCCACCGCGCCCTCCTCGTACACCACGCGCCAGCCGTCGCGGCACAGCGCCATGGTGAGGTCGGTGTCCTCGGCGAGGGTGGCGTCGCTGACGCCGCCGAGGGCGAGCAGCGCCCGGCGGCGGAAGGCGCCGACCGCACCGGGCACGGTCGGCATGCACTCGGCGAGGTCGAACAGCCGGCGGTCGAGGTTGAAGCCGACCACGTACTCGATGTGCTGCCAGCGGCCCAGCAGGCCACCGCGGTTGACGACCTTGGCGTTGCCCGAGACGGCGCCCACCCGGGGGTCGGCGAAGGGCTGCACGAGGGTGCGGACGGTACCGGGTTCGAAGACCGTGTCGCCGTCGACCATGACCACCAGGTCGCAGGAGGCCGCGGCGAGCCCGGTGTTGAGCGCGACCGGTTTGCCCGCGTTCTCCTGCCGGATCACCCGCACGCCCGGCAGCCGGAGCGACTCCACCAGGTCCGCGGTGCCGTCGGTGGAGCCGTCGTCCACCACGATGACCTCCACCGGGTGGTCGGAGGCGACCAGGGAACGCACGGCGGCCTCGATCCCGGCGCTCTCGTTGTACGCGGGGACGATGACGCTGGCCGGCTCGGTCACCGGCGGCCCCCAGGAACGCCCCCGCCCCCGGGAGCGCAGGCGCCGGTGCCGGCGGGCCGCGATCAGCATGACCGCCGCGCGCAGCACGCTGATCACTCCGGCCGCGAACATCAGCGCCCCCAGCAGCCGTACGACCCAGTCGCCGGTCCGCACCACCGCGATGAGCGCCATGCCCTGGAGGTGGTCGCCGAGGCCGGCGCGCTGGACGGGACCGGCCATGCCGACCGCCGCGCCGACCGTCGCGAACCGGAAGCCGTGTGCCTTGAGCCGCGGGATCAGGGTGTTCAGGGCGGCGACGGTCTGGGAGCGGTCACCGCCGCCGTCGTGCATCAGCAGGATCTGCCCCGCGTGGCCGTGCGGGGTCGCGTTCGCGAGGATGCGGGCGGTGCCGGGTCGCTGCCAGTCCTCGGCGTCCTGGGTGGAGAGCACCGTGACATAGCCCGCCGTGTCGGCCTGCTTCAGAACGGACCAGTCGGCGTCGTCCAGTGCGGCGTTCTTCGAGGAGTACGGCGGCCTCAGCAGTGCGGTGGTGATCCCGGCCGCGCCGGCCACCGCGAGCTGGGTCTCGCGCAGTTCCAGGGAGCGCTGCCATGGGGCGAGGCGGGACAGGTCGGGGTGCGTGAAGGTGTGGATGCCGATCTGGTGGCCGTCGGCGACCATCCGGCGGACCAGGTCCGGGTGGTCCACGACCTCGGTGCCGACGACGAAGAAGGTCGCGTGCACATGATTGCGCCGCAGCACGTCGAGGATGCGCGGCGTCCAGCCGGGGTCGGGGCCGTCGTCGAAGGTGAGGGCGATGGTGCGGTCCTTCACCTGGACGGTGTGCGCGGCGGAGGCGGCGTTCGCGATCACCGGGCCGCCGTGGACCACCCGGCCGGGCACCGCGTCGCTGCGGCCGCGGGCACCGGTCACGTCGTCCTGGCTGATCCCGAACATGTGGTGGGTGTAGCCCTGCAGCAGGAGGGCCGTCGACAGGGTCACCGCGAGCACGCTCAGCAGGAGCCAGTGGGTGCGCGGTGTGATCTGGGAGGTGCGGCCGCGGCGGCGGACAGGGGCCTTGCGGCGGGAGGGCGCGGTGCGGCGTCGGCGGTCGGTCACGTCAGGGCCTTGGATCACTTCACGGGCTTGTGGGACGAGCCGAGGGCACGGCCCTTGGGGGCGGGGCCCGAGGTGGCGGCCGCGGCGGTGGTCCGTTTGGGCGCAGCGTTGGGCGCGGCCGTGGCCGCGGGGGTGGTCGGGGCCGTCGTGCGGCCGGACTGCGCCGTGGGGCGGGCGCTCGCGTGCCCTGCGACGGGGTTGGCGTCCGCCGCCGCGCGGCCGGTGCCGGACGGTGAGTCGGGGGTGGTCACCCGGGGCGTGGCCGGGTGCGCGCCGTCCGGCTGCGGGACGAACGGGGCGCTGATGGTCGGGCCGCCCAGCAGGGTGCTGACCAGCAGGGCGACATAGCCGCCGGCGGGGATCATCAGCAGCCGGGCGGCGCGCAGCACGCGGCGCTGGCGTCGCCCCGAGGAGTCCACGAAGACGGGCCGCTCCGGCTCACCCGCCGGTGTGCCCGGCTCCCTGTCCCGGTCCGGCTCCGTCGCCCAGGTCGGTTCCGCCTCCGAGTCCGGTGCCGTTCCCCAGGTCGGTGCCGTCCCCCAGGTCGGTTCCGTTCCCCAGCCCGGTTGCGACCAGCCGGGTTCCGGCACGAAAGGGACGGGGTGCGGGTCGGAGGGCGCCTGGTGCACGGCGGCCCAGGACAGCGTGGCCGTGTCGGTGTGGGCGCCACCGACCTCGTGACCGTGGGCATACGCGTACCCGACACCGCCGTACGGCTCCTCGCCGTACGTTCTGCCGCTTTCGTCCGTCCACCGCACGAGTCGTGTCCCCTGTCCTGGCCGACCGACATGGTCGTCCGCATGGACAGAGCGCGGCGGCCCGGAACTGTTACACCTCACTCCTCAGCGGCCACTCCTCACTCCTCGGGCAGCCACTTCACCACCGCGTCCCCGCGCTCGGCCGTGTGCGTGTAGAACGCCTTCAGTTCCTGGTGCGCCGCCGCGAACGCCCGCCATGTCTCGGGCTCCGCTCGCACGCCGCCGTAGCGCGGCAGCAGTGCGTCCCGGGCGAAGTGCCACAGGGCGTCGAAGTCGGCCATCGCCAGGAACCCGGAGACCCGGCGGGTCTGGGCCGCCGTCAGCACCAGCAGCGGTGGCTTGTGCCGGTCGACGCGGAACACCGGCCGGCCGCCGAGCACCACCTGGGTCTGGGGCCGGTCCTGGGCGAGGGGGTGGGGGGAAGCGCCGGTGTAGATGCGCTCCTGGTCGCGGTAGCGGCGGAGGGTCTCCGAGTCGTCCTCGAAAATCCGTTCCAGCCAGGTCGAGCTGTTGCGCAGTGCCGGCGGCGGCACCGCTCGCAGACGGAGGTACGCGCTCATGCCACAAGGAGCGCAAGGGCCCGTCGAAGCATCACGCCCCCGGTGCGCGCTGCACGGCACGAGCCGCGCGCGGGGCGGCCGGGCCCTGTGCAGTGGTCGGGGCCCTGGCCGCCCCATCCCTCTCCGCGCCGCCCAAGGGGGGAGTCGCGGACGACGCGGAGAGGGGTCCGGGGGGCGGGCTGCGGCACCGGCGCGGGTGAGCGGCCGGACCCGCGCGGTACCGCACCCGGCACTCCCCCAGCGCACGGCCCGCGGGAAACGTCACGCGGCCGCGACCGCAGGTCACCGGGGGTCGCGTGAAGGGCTCCCGGCGCGTTGTGACACTTCTGTGCGCGCGGACGCTGGTCACTGTGGGGCCATCGATGCGTCAGGGACGCGTCGGACGGCACGAGCTCGCTATGAACCGGTGCGAACGAGGACAATCTTGGGCCAGGTACGGCAACCCCGGCGCGTACAGGCGTACGACGGGGAACTCGGCGCGGCGGTCGCACGGGCCCAGGAGGGTGACGAGGCCGCCTTCGCGGTCGCCTACCGGTTCGTGCAGCCGGGTCTGCTCGGCTATCTGCACGGCATCGTCGGCGACGACGCCGAGGACGTGGCCGCCGACGCCTGGCTGGAGATAGCCCGCGACCTCGGTCGGTTCAAGGGCGACGGCGCCGGTTTCCGCGGCTGGACCGCGACCATCGCCCGGCACCGGGCGCTGGACCATCTGCGCCGCCAGAAGGTGCGGCCCCGGGCGGGCGGGACCGAGCAGGACGTGCTGGACCTGCCCGCTCCGCACAGCACCCATGAGCAGGCCCTGGAGTCCCTCTCCACCGAGCGGGCCCTGGAACTGGTCCGCGGACTGCCCCGGGACCAGGCCGAGGCCGTGCTCCTGCGGGTCGTGGTCGGCCTCGACGGTCCCGCCGCCGCACGGGTCCTCGGCAAGCGCCCCGGAGCGGTGCGCACAGCGGCCCACCGAGGCCTGAAACGCCTCGCGCGCCAGCTCGGCATCGGCGGCGAGGCGGACATGGGTGTGACGGATGGGGCTTCCCGGACGCTGGGGGAGTCGACATGAGGCACCGAACGAATCGAAACGGCCGGACAAGAACGGACGGGAACGGAAGACGGACATGGGTGAACGGCTGAGCGGCGACGGAGTCCAGGGCCGTCGACGTGTGCGGCCCGGCGCCGTGTCCGGCGCGCCGGGTGCGGCTGAGGCCGCCGCGCTGGAGACGGCGCTGGCCGCCGTCCTGCGCGCCGGCGATCTCGACCCCCGGGCCGAGCAGCGGGCCGTGGCCGCGTTCCGGGACGCTCGCGCCACGGGCGCGCACCGTGCACGCAGCCGACGGCGGGACGACTGGCGGCCGGCCGCGGAGCGGCGGGTCCGGCGCCCGGTGAAGATGACGTTCGGCGTGGTGTTCGCCAGCCTCACGCTGGGCGGCGTCGCCGTCGCGGCCATCGGTTCCGTCGGCTCCTCCACGGGCGGCGGACCGCACTCCGCGCACCCGCCGGCGGTCGCCCCGCAGCGGCCGGGCGGTACGGCGTCGTCGGCTCCCTCCGCCGGCTCCCGGCTGGCGGACCGCCCGCCGTCCGCGAAGGACACCGAAGCCCACTGCCGTGCCTACGAGCACGTCCAGGGCCGGGGCAAGGCGCTCGACGCGCGAACCTGGCAGCGGCTGGTCACGGCCGCCGGCGGCAAGGACAAGGTCGCCGCTTACTGCTCCGAGCAGCTGGCGCGGGCGACCGCCACGCCGAGCCGGTCGGCCGGCACGGGCAAGTCCGGCGAAAGCGCCGGGAGCGCCGGCAACGGCACGACGGGCAAGGCCGGCACCTCGGGCAACGGCACGTCCGGCAACGGCACGACCGGCAACAGCTCCGGCGGCAGCTCCGGCGACACGGGCAACTCGGCCGGGAGCGGCCAGGCAGGCGGCGGCCGGAGCGGCGGGAAGCACTGAGCGCTCTGCTGGAGGTGCCGCGATGTGCCGTCGGTCGTCTGCGGCGCCGTCGTGGCCGGTCGTGCCCACGCGGCGGAGCCCCCGGGCCGGACAGGACCCGGGGGGTGCGGACCGCGAACCGTCTCGCCGGCTAGCGGGCGGTGTGTGCGTCGGGTGCGGGCAGGTGCCCGCCGGGGACCACGGTGGGGTCGGGGGTCGGGTGGGTGACGGTGGTGGTGGAGCGGGTCGACGTGCCGAAGGACTGGGCCGTGGCGGTCGTCGACGGCGGGTTGCCGTTCGCCACCCAGTAGGTGGTCGTCCAGGCGCTGCTCGCGGCGATCGCCGAGGCGATGGCGGTGCGGTTGGCCGCCGGGTACGAGGTGTTCCCGCCGAAGGTCTGCACCGACCAGATGCTCGCGGCCTCCTGACCCAGGTAGTACGAGGCCGGTGCCGAGAGCGTGGACTCGGCGGACCAGAGCATCGGGCCGTACGTGGCCGAGGCGGCACCGCCCGCGACCGCGTTCTGCCAGGTCCAGGTGTCCTCGACGACGGCCTCGGTCGGCGCGGTCCACCAGAAGCGGGCCAGGTTGGCGGCCACGTCCTCATGGGTCTTGCCGCCGATCGTCCAGAAGCTCCACGCCTTGTTCAGGGTCACGTGCTCCATCGCCTGGGTGGCGTTGTAGCCGACCGCCACCATCTTGGTGGTCCTGGGATCCAGGGTGTTGAGGTAGTTCTTGACCGAGGTCGGAACCGTCCTGCCGTTCGTCAGCAGGACCACTCCGGTGCCGTGGTAGCCCAGCGCGCCGGCGGCCGTGGAGGCGGCGATCGGGTCGTGGTAGTCGTTGCCGTCGGCGACGAAGATCCAGCTCGGGGTCGCGCTGATCTGCTTGGCGACCCGGACCGACAGCGAGGAGAGGTCGGGGGCGTCGAGACGCAGCGGCTTGTAGCCGAGCGCCTGGACCTGGCTCGCCACCTTGGAGCCGAGGATGCCGGTGCTGCCGTTGAGGTAGACGGTGCTGCCCTTGGGAAGCGAGCGCTTGAGTTCCTGGGCCGCGGCGGAGTCCAGTCCGCTGCCCGAGGTCATCAGGACCGGGCCCTGCTTCTCGGCGGCCAGCGCGATCGCCGGGGCGGAGTAGGTGGCGTTGCCCTTGTTGACCAGCACCGCGGACTTGGCGGTGAGCAGTCCGGGTACGTGCGTTGCGCCCACGGTGTCGAACGTCCACCGGGAGGCGGCGGCGTCGATGCCGGTGGAGCCGGTGCCGTAGACCCGGATCAGGGAGTTCTTCCGCAGCGGCTGCCAGGCCGGCTTGGCGCCCTTGCCCGCGCCGGTGACCTCGGTCGACGTACCGCTCGCCAGGTCGAGGATCCGCACCGTCTGCACGTCGTCGGACCAGCCGGCGTGCGAGCTGTGCGCCTCGTAGGCGATCCGTCCGCCGGCCGGGTCCCAGGTCGGGGAGCCGTGGTCTGAGGGGTCGGTGGTGACCTGCTTGACGTCGCTGCCGTCGGCGTTCGCCGTGAACAGCTGGGTCCAGCCGTCCACTTCACGCGTGAAGACCAGCTTGGTGCCGTCCGCGGAGAACACCGGCGAGGAGCCGGAGGCGATGATGTTCTTCAGCGCCTTGGTGGACGGGTTGTAGGTCCAGATGCCCAGGCTGTCGTAGCAGCCGTAGTTGTGCCGGCGTTCGAAGGCCAGCGTGCCGGCCGGGCTCGCCGTCGGGTGGACGTCACAGACCGTCGACGGCTCCTGGGCGTCCGTCAGCAGCGGCTCCGGCGCCCACGATCCGTCCGAGGGCCCGTAGGCGAGCTGGCCTGCCGTGCTGAACACCACGTACCGGCCGTCCAGCCAGAACGTGGGGTCCTCGTACGACGCGCTGGAGCGCACCTTGGTGGCCCACGGCAGCGTGACGAGCGAGGTGGTGCCGGAGACCCGGCCGGTGGCCAGCTGGCTCCAGCCGGCCACGACCTTGCTGCCGTCCGGCGCCCAGTTCGGGGTGTAGCCGAAGTTCGGGATGTTGGGGACGGAACGCAGTCCCGTGCCGTCCGCGTTGACGGTCTCCACCCCTGTGGAACCGCCGTACAGGCCGAGTTGACCGGCCGTCAGGTCATCGGTCGCGGCCTGTGCGCCCGGTGCCGCCGCACCGAGCAGGCCGGCCGCCAGCGAGGCGGCCGACGTGAGCGCCGCGAGACGGCGGCGCGTGCGAGATCTCAACGAGAAGCCCCCCTGAAGAGTGCCTGCTTGTCCGCCGCGAGCGTCTCGGCCCGTCGCTTCCCGGGAACGTGTGTGCAGCCCGGGCGTCCGCGGCGCGCGCGGCTGTCGCGCAGCGCTCCTTCGGGTCCCAGCGATCACTCGTCGGCAGCAGGACCGTATGTGATGACGCGCGGGGGGCACCGGAAAGTGAGTTCGAACAGTGGGTGAACAAAAGGCGCGGCGCGTGAACGGCAGCACTGCGCTCGGTGTTCGTCGCGGCAGGCGTACTCGGCTCGGCGCAGCGGACGTTACTTCCGTCGGCGGACGCGTCGGGCCGGTCGGCCGGGGACGCTGGTCGGGCGCCCGTGGCCGGACCTGGAGGAAGCGAAGTGAGCCGTCGACTGTCACCGAGGGCCCGTAAGAGCTGGGTCGTCGTGCATGTGGTCGCCTCGGTCGGCTGGCTGGCGCTGATGCTCTGCCTGCTCGCCGTTCCTGGAGACTGAGCGGGAGTGAGTCCTGTGGCGGGCGAAGGCGGACGTCGAGGTTCTCGGCAGTGGCACCTATCTCGGTGTGCCGCGGGTGGACATGGCACGGTTCGACCCACGGGCGTGTGTGTCGTACTGGTCGGTGCCGATGGAGTCGGCCGCCTCGCTGTGCGCGCCGCTCGCTGTCGCGCGGCTGATCGCGGCCGGATTGCACGCGACGGCGGACGACTCCGAGTAGCAGCCCTTGCCTGCCCCAGTCCTCGCACCGGTGCCGGCGCGGACCGCGTACTGAAGCACCCCATGGCCGCCGCTCCGGGTCAGGGCCGCGCCCCAAGACGCCGTCCCGCCGGTGTCTCGCAAGACGCCGACGGGGACGGGTCACGTCAACTTCGCCATCGGCGAACGAGCCAAGGAGCGCCGCACCATCCCCCCTTAGCGACCTCAGGTCTGGCGCGGGTCCGGCCTGAGCACGGCGAACACCGCCTGTGCCGGGTCGGCCAGCCAGGCGATGCGGCCGACGCCGGGGACGTTCGCCGCCGGCATGAGCACCGAGCCGCCGCTGTCGCCCACCGCCGTGACGATCGCGTCGGCGTCGGCCACGGCGAAGTACGGCACCCAGCGGGCGTCCTCCCGATCGTCCTGCAGCGGGGCCACACCGCCGAAGGTCCCCTCCTGCTGGTCGCCCTCCCCGATGCTGAGCACCTGGTACGTCATGCCCGGCGCCTGCATCTCCTGCGACCGCCAGCCGAACAGCCCGCGGTAGAAGCCGATGGCCGCCTGCGGGTCGCCGACGTGCAGCTCCACCCACACCAGCGTGTCGTCCTCCGACGCCCGCTGCAGCCCCTGCCCGGACTGCAGCACCGCGAACTGCGCGCCCTGCGGGTCGGTGAACTGGGCGAAGGTGGTCTCGCCCATGCTCATCGGCTCGGCCCGCACCCTGCCGCCGGCCTCGCTCACGGCCCGGGCGGTGGCCTGGGCGTCGTCGGTGCGGAAGTACGTCATCCAGGCGGATCTCGCCCCCGGTTCGGTCAGCGGGCCGAGACCGGCCACCGTGCCGCCGTTCTTCTGGAAGAAGCCGTAGCCGCCGCCTTCCGGGCCCGCGGAGGCGAACTCCCAGCCGAAGACGGCGCCGTAGAAGGCGACGGCCGCCTCCGTGTCGGGACTGCCGAGATCGATCCAGATGGGCGAGCCGGTGCGGAACTCTGTGCCGAGCATGCGTCTCCTCCTGCCGGTCCGGTGCGCAAGCCGCCCGCCACTATGCCGACGCAAGCGGCCCGGACCCGGCCGGGACACGGGAAAAGCACCCTCCGAATCTGTGCAGGAGTGCCACACGGACTGCACACAGTCTTTCGAAAGGCTCGTTAGCGTGACGGTCGCCCGCCCCCCATGGACTCAGGAAGACCACAGATGGACTACTGCTCCTCGTGCCGCCGGCACCTCAACGGCGCCCTGGTCTGTCCCGGGTGCGGTGCCTACGCCCCGGACATAGCCCCGCCCCGCGCCCACGCCGCCGCCGTCACGGCCGCACCGCCCGCCGCCGACACCTGGTTCGGCGCCGGGGAACCCGCCGCCGCGCCGCCCGCCGACCTCGCCGACCCCGCCACGGACGTACCGCCCGCTGACGTCACCGACGCGCCGCCCGCCCCCCAGGGACGCGCCGCCCGGCGCCGACAGCTGGCGCGCTGGAAGAAGAACCAGCGCCGGGCCGTGGTGGCGACCGCCGTCGCGCTCGTCGGCGGCGGCCTGACGCTCGCCTCACTGGACCGCGGCAGCGGCGACAACGCCCAGGCGGCCACCGCACCGGACCACCGGAGCATGGGCCTCACCGAGGACCCGTCGGCCGCGCCCAGCAGCCCCGCGTCCACACCGGCCCCGCCCGCCGCCACGCACCGACGTGCCCCCGGCACGCCGACGGCACGGACGCCCGCGGTGAACGCCCCCCGGCGGCAGTCCCCCGCCCCCGCGCCCCGCACGGCGCAGTCCGCCGGCCACCCGCGCACCACCGCGGTCGCCCCGCACCCGGCCGCACCGGCGGCCCCGGCCGCACCGCAGCCGGCGAACACCCCGGCGACCTCCTCCGGCTCGACCGGTTCCACCGATTCGACCGGTTCGAGTGGTTCGAGCGGTTCAAGCGGTTCAAGCGGTTCGACGGCACAGCCGGCGCCCTCCACCGGCACCGGCAGCGGTACCTCGACCTCGTCGACGTCCCCGTCGTCGACCTCCTCCAACCAGCTCTGCCTGGTCGTGGTCTGCCTCGGCTGACGGCACCCAGCCCCGTGGGCCGCCCCCGTCGATCAGCTACGCTACGCGTCCGGCGACGGGGGGGAGAGACGCATGTCCGGCACAATGTCCGTCAGGCGACTGAGCGCGGCCGGTGTGACGGCGGTCCTGCTGGCCGCGCTCGCCGCGTGCGGAGGCGGAGGGGACGACCCGGACCCCGTCCACGGCCTCAAGGACACGGTGCGCCACGTCACCAGGAAGACCACTCAGGCCACCCGGCCGCACATGGTCAAGAGGTGCACCACCGGCACCCGCCAGGTGCGCCACACCTCCCGCTCCGGCTCCGGCAGCCACCGCAGCACCCGCACCTGGTACACCACCGAGCGCTACCAGGACTGCCACAAGGTGCGCAGCGGCACCGAGACGTACCGCAAGGAAGTCCGCCCGGAGCGGTGGTGCGTCCGGCTGGACGACGTGAACGGCAACCGCAAGCGGGACGACGTCTGGTACCGCGTGGACCGTCTCGACTACGACCGCGTCCTGGACGCCGACGACCACGCGCGCGTGCAGTTCGTCCCGCTGTTCCCGGACACGGGCTGCTGACGGCGACGCACCCGCACCCCGCACCCGCTCACCGCTCCCGCGCGAGCGCGATCGCGATCGCGATCGCCGACTCCACCGCCGCGATCCGGTCCGCGAGCAGTCCCAGCGCGGACACCGCCCGGCTGACGGGATCCTCCTCGGGTCCGCCGAGGGTGCGGGCGCGGACGTGGGCGGTCTTCACCTCGGTCCAGCGGGCCGCCTGCGCCGGGCTCAGCGTGCCGCGCAGTTCGGCGAGTTTCAGCAGGTTGGCCTCGGCGCCGGTGGTGAGGGTCTGGGCCTCGGCCGTGTAGTGGTCGTCGACGACGGCCTCGCGTTCGGTGTCGTTCATGACCGGACGCAGGCGCCCGGCGATCCGGTTCATGTCGCGGTAGGAGCCCTGGAGGCGGAAGGGGGGTTCCGTGCGGGCCTCCTCCGACTGGGCAGCGGAGGCGATGTAGGCCTCGTTCACCTTCAGCACCGTCGCACGGACCGCCATCACATGCCGCAGCACGGCCACCGCGGCGTCCAGTTCGGCCGCCGGCATCGTTCGGCTCAGGCCGTCGGCGCGGGCCGTCGGGTCGGCGTCGGCCAGCCGTACCAGGACGTCCAGGTCGGCCCGGTCGCGGGCGGCGAGCGGGGCCAGCACCGGGTTGGCGGTGAGGGCGTTCTCCACGAAGCTGAGCGCGAAGACGTCCTCCTTGCCGGTGAGGACGTCACCGAGGTTCCACACGTCGGCGCGGTTGGCGAGCATGTCGGGGATGCGGAAGCGCTCGCCGGACTCGGTGTAGGGGTTGCCGGCCATGCAGACCGCGAAACGCTTGCCGCGCAGGTCGTAGGTGCGCGGCTCGCCGTCCCACACGCCGTCCACCCGCCGGGTCGCGTCGCACAGCGGGATGAACTTCTGCAGCAGCTCCGGCGAGGTGTGCTGGATGTCGTCCAGGTACAGAAGCGTGTTGTTGCCGGCCGCCAGCGCGAAGTTGATCTTCTCGATCTCGCGGCGGGCGGTGGCGTTCGGGGCGTCGACGGGGTCCAGTGACGTGACGGTGTGGCCGAGCGCGGGCCCGCTGACCTTGACCAGCATCAGGCCGAGCCGGTCGGCGACGTACTCCATGAGGGTCGTCTTGCCGTAGCCGGGCGGGGAGACGAGCAGGAGCAGGCCGCCGGTGTCGGTGCGTTTCGACTCACCGGTGGCGCCGAGCTGCCGGGCCAGGCTGTCGCCGATCAGGGGCAGGTACACCTCGTCGACGAGGCGATTGCGGACGAACGCCGACATCACCCGCGGGCGGTGGTCGTCCAGGCGGAGCCGGTCGCGCTCGGCCGCCACCAGGGCCGTACGGCGGCGCTGGTAGGCGCGGAAGGCGGGCACCTCGGCGGCCGCGAACCGGGCCGTCCGGGACAGGAACTCGTCCAGGCGGAGGGCCAGTCGGCCGCCGGTCACGCGCGGGTGCGTGCCGAGCAGGCCCTCGGCCGTCGCTGTCAGCGGGGCGTCGCCGTCGTAGCGCGGCAGGCCGGGGCAGAGCTCGGCGGCGACCGCCTCGGCCAGCTCGCCGGGCCCGGCCTCGGTGCCGGTGGCGCCGGCGTACGCGGCGAGCCAGGCGTGCACCACCTGCCGGCGCGCGGCCAGGTCGGTCAGCCCCGCCAGGTCGGTGCGGTAACTCCCGTCCGCGTGCCGGAACTTCTCCAGCAGGGTGCGCGCGGTGACGCCGAGCACGAAGCCCTCCGGGCCGCCGGTCAGCTCCTCGAAGAGGTACGCGGCGGCCGGCTCGCCCGCCACCGACGCGTCCCACGCCTCGATCGCCGCCGCCAGCTCCCGCTCCAGCTCCCCGATGGCCGGTACGGCGCCGAAGGCGTCCCGGGCCCGGGCCAGCGACACCGCCCGCCGGGACCAGGCCGTCCGGGCCTCCTCCGTCGTGCCGTGCGCCCAGAACAGCTGGGCGGCGGCACGCGCGGCGGGCTCGTGGCGCAGGGTGCCGGCGCCCTCGTACAGGGGCAGCAGGGCGGTGAGGACGACGGTCGCGTCATGGTCGTGGACACCACGCTCGTAGCCCTCGTCGTACGACTCCTGCGCCGCCCGGCGGACCAGGCCCGGCAGGTCGTCGGCGGCGGCGAGGGCGGCCGGGCCGTGCTCGGCGAGCAGCCGGGCGGCGAGGTGCTCGGCGCGGTAGACCTCGGGCGACTCGGACGGCAGATGGCGGTCCCAGTAGGGGCGGTACACGGCGAACTCGGGGTCGGTCACCGGTGCGCGGTAGTCCGTGCCGGTCACCGCGAAGGCCAGGGTGTCGCCGTGCGGGACGAGGGTGAGGTCGAGCGGCTGGGTGTTGACGGCGAAGCGGTGCCCGCCGAGCCGCAGGGTGCGGCCGTCCTCGGCGTACAGGTCGGCTCGGTCGCGCAGGGTGCGGGCGGCCTCCTGGCGGGCGGACTTCAGCCGGCCGTCGAGCTCCTCGGCGCGCACGCTGTCGCCGAGGGCGCGCAGCTCGTCGGCGGTGCGGCGGACCTTGGCGACCAGCGGGTCGGAGGCGAAGTACGTGGTGACCGCGTCGGCGTCGGCCAGCGTGGCGGCCCGGCGGGCGACCGACTCCAGCATGCGGCCCGCCGAGAGCGCGAGCTGCTCGGCGCGGCGGGCGCGGGCGTCGGCGAGGGACTGCTTGCGGGCGGCGAACGCCTCGTAGATCTCGGCGCGCCGGTCGGCGAGTTCGGCGAGGAAGTCGTCGAACTCGGCGAACCGGCCGTCCAGATCCTCCAACCGGGCCAGGACGGAGGCGAGTTGGTCGTCGCACTCCTCGGTCGTGCCGGACGCGGCGAGCGCGGCGGTGACCGCCTGGGCGAGCAGCGCGGTCTCGGCCGCGAACTCGGCCCGCCCCTCGGTTTCCTGCAGGGTGCGGCGGCGGGCGTCCAGGGTCGCCCGGGCCCGGTTGACGCCGCCCAGCACCTCGGCGATCCGCTCCAGGACGGCCGTACGGACGGTGGCGTCCGCGATGTCCAGGCCGGTCACCACCTCGGTGACCGTGCGCAGCCCGTCGGCGAGCTCGTCGAGCCGGGCGGCGACGGGCGCGCCCTGGGCCACGGTCTCGACGGCCGCCGCCTCCCCGACCAGCCGCTCGACCTGCGCCTGCTGCCCCGCGAAGGCGTCCGCGCGCACCAGGAACTGCACCGCGCGCCGCCCGAAGGCGGCGAGGTCGTCCTCCGCCGCGGCCGCCAGCTCCTCCAGCCGGGCGGCATCGACGTACCGCAGCTCGCGCAGGGTGAGCAAGTGGCCGTGCGCATGCCGGAGTTCGGTCAGTCCCCGCACCCAGGCGGCGGCCTCGCGCGGAGCCTCCCCGCGCAGCCGGCGCACCACGGCGGCGATCCGTGCGTCGGCCTCGTCGAGGGCGTCCGCGGCGTGCCGGGTCAGCTCCCGTACGGTCTCGAACTCGCCCAGCACCTGCTCGGCGGCCGTACGGACCTCGCCCAACGGGCCGGCCAGCTCACCCAGTTCCGGATCGGCGAGCCAGTGATGGGCGTCGGCGGCCCGCACACAGGCGGCCACCAGCGCCCGGTACCCCTCGCTGGTCTCGATGCCGTCGGTGACCAGCCGGGCCACGGACAGACAGTCGGCGAGCCCGCGCACGAGGTCCGCGTTGCCGACCCGGGCGAACGCGCCGGTGCCGGTGCGCAGCGCGGCGGCGTGCGTGTCGGAGACGTACGGCGAGGTCCACCACTGCACCGGATGGGTGTGCGCCGGCTCCTCGCCCGCGTCGCGCAGCACGGCGAGCGCGCCGTCCTCGAACAGCGCCCAGCCCCGGCACGGCAGCGGGTTCGCGACCTCCTTGCGCAGGGTGTTGTACGACAGCAGCAGCGCGCGCCCGCCGGCCCGGGACCGGAAGGCGTACAGCACGTCCTCGCCGTTCGGCGCGCGGACCTCCCGCTCGAACTCCAGGCCGTCCACGTCGAGGTCGTACGTCTTGTGGGTCCCGCCCGCCAGGCAGTACCCGCCCGGGAAGACGATCCCCTGCTCCTCCGGCAGCCGCCGGCACGCCTGCCCGATCCCGTCGAGCCGGACGACGGTCCGGGACAGCGTGTCGAACACGAGGTACCGGTCGTCCTCCTCCTTGTACGGCCGCACCCGCAGCAGCACCAGCGCACCGACCCGCGCATGCCCGACCTCCGCGTCCGCGAGTGCCTGCAGCGGCTCCTGCACGGGTTCGGCGTACAGTTCCTCCCCTTCCGGGGTGCGCACGGTGAGGGAGCCGCCGACGGTGGTCACCCCCAGTCCCCCGGGTACGGCCACGTACTGGTCCCGGCCGAGGACGTGATCCTCGCGGGTGGTCTCCGTCCAGGTGACGTCCTGGGCCGGCGGGAAGACGTCGTCGCGGTCGCCGCGCGCGTCCAGGAACGTCACGCGGCCGTCCTCGGCGAGGCTCCAGCGCAGCACACGGACGTCGTCGGCCTTCTCGCCGGTGCGGAACACCGCCAGCAGCCGGCCGTCGACCCGGCGCAGCCGCAGCAGGCTCGCTCCGCGGTAGTAGCGGTGCAGCGCGCTGAACTCTTTGCCGAACGCCGGGTCGTCCAGGAGTCCGGGTACGGCGTCCTCGGGCAGCCGCGCCCCCTCACGGTCGTACAGCGCAAGTACGTCTGTGGCTCCGCCGGTTCCGCCGAAGAGCAGGGCGTTCCCTACGGCCACGATGTCGCTCGGGGCGCAGGGGTGCTCGGTGCGGAGGCGAGCGGTGCGCGCGAGGTCCAGCCGCGCCGAGCCGAACTCCTCGGCACGGCGGGCGTTGAGAGCGTCCGCCCTCCGGGCCAGGTCGGCGGCGTGCGCAGCCAGCCGGTCACGCAGCACCTCGTAGGTGCCGACGTCTACGGCACCATCGGTTGCCATGGCGGATGCGTTTCCCTTCGTGGGCTGTGCGGCTACGAGCTCGGGGCTGCGCGTCGTCTGCCGGGTGCGGGTGCGTCGTGGCCGGTCGCGCAGTTCCCCGCGCCCCTGGGGAACTGCAGCCGACCACGCCCGCATGCCGCCGTCAGTTCAGCGCACTGCCTCCGTTCAGGGCCGTCACCGGGGTGTCCGACAGGCCCAGTTCGCTCGCCCGGTCGAGGAGTTTCTGGAGCTGTCCCGTCTGCGGGCCGCCGTTCTTGATCTGCTTCATCAGCAGCGCCGACACCGTCAGGTTCCGCACGTCCGCCGAGCCGAGCGAGCCGAGGATGTGGGAGAGGTCGTCGGTGAAGCTGCCCGAGCCGTCCAGCCAGGGCTTCACCAGCTCCTGCGCGGTGCGGGAGTTGGCGACGAAGCCGTCCACGCCCTTGCCGAGGGAGATGGAGGACACCAGGCGGTCGAAGAAGACGGACTCCCCGCCGACGATGTCGATGTCGGCGTTCTCCAGCCCGGTCGCCAGCACCGTCGCCTGCGCCTCGGCCACCTGCCGCTGTGTCTCCAGGCCGGCCAGCCGGATCTCCTTCTCCGCCTGGAGACGGAGCCGGTACTCCTCGTGGCCCCGCGACGCCTCGTCCAGCGCGGCCATCGCGGCCGCCTTCTCGGTCAGACCGGCGGCCTCGGCCTTCAGCTTCTCGCCGATGGCGGTGGCTTCGGCGAGCGCCTTCGCCTTGGTCCCCTCGGCCTCGGCCAGGCCCTTGGCCCGTGCGCCCTCCGCCTCGGCCTTCAGCCGCGCCTCGGTGGCCTCCGCGGCCGCCCGCGCACCCTCGGCCTCCGCGAGGCCCTTCGCCCGTGCGCCCTCCGCCTCGGCGAGCGCCTTGGCCTGGGTGCCCTCGGCCTCGGCCCGCAGCCGTGCCTCGGTGGCCTCCGCCGCCGCGCGGCCGGCCTTCACGGTGACCTCGGCCTCCTTGTCGCGGACCTGGACGGCGGCGAGCCCCTCGGCGGCGGCCTCGGCCTGCACACCCTCGGCGAGCCGCAGCTTGGCCCGTGCGTCGAGGTCGGCGGTCTTGAGTCGGGCCTCGGCGAGGGTCAGTTCCTCGGCGGCGCGGTGCGTGGCGGCCTGCTCGGCGGCCTCGGCGGCCTTGATGTCCTTGACCAGCTTCTCCTGCGCCTCCGCCTCGGCGGCGATGACGAGCGCCTGCCGCTCGCGCTCCGCCTCCTCGACCACGCGCAGCTTCTTGATGGACTCCTCCTGCTCGGCGACCGTACGGTCCACCGCGACCCGTTCCCGGATGACCTCGGCGATCTCCCGCTTCTCCGCCTCGACCTCCTTCTCGGCGGCGATCTTCGTCAGCTGGGTCTCCCGCTCCCGCGCGATGACCTCCAGCAGGCGGTCCTTCTCGATGCGCTCGTTCTCGACGGCGATGACCCGCTCGCGGTTCTTCGCGGCGACGGCGATCTCCCGGGCCTGGTTCTCCCGCTGGACCCCCAAGTGCTCCTCGGTGCGCAGGAAGGCGCCCTGGGCGCGCAGCCGTTCCTCCTCCACCACGCGGGCGGTCTCGGCCTCCTCGCGGGCCCGGGAGGTCTCGATCTCCCGCTTCTGCTTGATCTCGGCGTCCGCCTGCCGGCGCTCCAGCTCCAGGATGGCCTCGCGGGCGTCGACGTCCTGGCGGGTGATCTCCTTCTGCTCGTTGCGGCGGGCCTCGTTGGTGCGCACGTGCTCGATCGCCGTCAGCTCGGTGATCTTGCGGATGCCCTCGGCGTCGAGGACGTTGGCCGGGTCCATCTGGGAGAGCGGGGTCTGCTCCAGGTAGTCGATCGCCGCGTCCTCGAGGTGGTAGCCGTTGAGGTCGATGCCGATCAACTCGATGATGTGGTAACGGAGTTCCTCACGCTTGGTGTACAGGTCGGTGAAGTCCATCTGCTTGCCGACGGTCTTCAGCGCCTCGGAGAACTTCGCGTGGAACAGTTCCTGCAGCGTGTCCTGGTGGCTGGCGCGCTCGGTGCCGACGGTCTGGGCGACCTTGATGACGTCCTCGACGGTCTTGTTGACCTTGACGAAGAACAGGATCCGGATGTCGGCGCGGATGTTGTCCCGGCAGATCAGACCGTCCCGGCCGGAGCGGCTGATCTCGATGGTCTTCACCGAGATGTCCATGACCTCGGCCTTGTGCACGATCGGCAGCACGACCTGTCCGGTGAAGGACACGTCGACCCGCCGCGTCTTCGACACGATCAGGGCCTGGCTCTGGTCCACCTTGCGGTACAGCCGGGAGAACGCGAGCACCGCGAGCACCACGACGACGAGGCAGACGGCGGCGAGCACGCCGAGGACTTCCATGACACACGTCCTTGCGTCAGACGATGAGGTACGGAGCCCCCCGGGATCGCGGTGCCGGACCGTGTACCGGACCCCCGTGCCGGTACTGACGTACCGGCCGTCCGCCGGCGTCCGGCACCGCGACCCTCCGTAGTGCTCCCCGCGGAAGATGGTGCGGCCAGGGCATACACCCGCGCATTGCCGGTGTCCGGCAGTGTTCACTAGGGTCTGGATGCCGGACAGGCGTTAGGAAAACGTCACCGGCACGTCAAGATCGCGGGAACACGGGGGACGGGGGCCGGTACCGGCATGGGGGACAAGCACGACATACACGATGCGCCCGAGCACTATCTGGACGGTTTCTCCCGGACACTGGCCGAGGTCTCGGCCACCGGCCGGCGGCTGACCAGGGAGGAGCTGAAGACCCGGCGGACCCTGGGCGAGCAGGCCGCCGAGGCCGGGCACGGACTGCGCGCGCTGATCGTGGCTCATCTGGCCGCCACCCGCGCCGCGTGGCCGGCCGTGCCCGGCTCGGCCGAGAGCAGCCTGGCCACGCTGGCAGCCGTCGAGCAGGCCGTCGACGCGTTCGCCGAGGGCTACGAACGTGCCCAGCGGCTCACCGTACGCCGTGAGGAGGCCGCACGCCGGGAGTTCATCGACGACCTGCTCTACGGCCGCAGCGACCTGGGCCGCCTCGCCGAGCGCGCCGAACGCTTCGGCCTGCACCTGTCCCGGGCGCACGCGGTGGCCGTCGCCGAGGGCCCGTCCGCCTACGTCGAGGGCAGCACCGTCGCCCGCCGGGTGGAGGCCGGCGTGCTCGCCCGCTTCGACTCCCGCAGCATCCTGCTCACCACCAAGAACGGCCGGCTGCTGTGTGTCGCGCCCGGCGACGAGGACGAGATCCTCCTCCACTTCGCCAAGCAGGCGTACGCGGCGACGGGCGCCGCCGGTGCAGCACCGCGGATCGCCATCGGCCGCCCGCAGCACGGCGCCGGCGGGGTGGTGCAGTCGTACGAGGAGGCCCTCGCCGCGCTGGAGATGGCCGGCCGGCTCGGCCTGGCCGGGCCGGTGCTGCGGGCTGCCGACCTGCTCGTCTACCCGGTGCTGGCCCGGGACCGGCAGGCGCTGGTCGACCTGGTGTCGCACACCCTCGGCCCGCTCACCCGGGCCCGCGGCGGTGCCGTGCCCCTGCTGGACACGCTCGCCGCCTACTTCGACTCCGGCTGCGTGGCCGCCGAGGCCGCCCGCCGGCTCTCCCTCAGCGTCCGCGCGCTCACCTACCGTCTGGAACGCATCCACAAACTCACCGGCGCGGATCCCGCCGAGCCGGCGCATCGCTACATGCTCCAGACGGCCGTGATCGGCGCCCGCCTCCTGGACTGGCCGAACCGACCGCTGTGACCGCCGTCGCGTTTCCGCGGGCGGGGGCTACTCCTCGTCGGTGGTGCGCACCGCGGTCGCCCGCCCCGGCTCCGGCGGCTCGGCCAGCTCGGTCCGGACCAGCAGGACGTCACCGATGAACAGGTCGTACACGACGATCCCGACCACACCGCCGATCAGCGGCCCGACGACCGGGATCCACCAGTAGCCGCTGTACACGCCGGACACGCTGCCCGGGAAGGCGAGGCTGCCCCAGCCCTCCGCGTAGGTGAGCAGGCGCGGCCCGAAGTCACGGGCCGGGTTGATGGCATAGCCCGCGTTGGCGCCGTAGGACATGCCGATGGCGGCGACGACGAAGCCCACGACCAGTGGTGCGAGGTTGGCCTTCACGGCCTGGTTGCGCACGTCGAGGACGGCGGCGATCAGCATCAGCAGGAACGCCGTACCGACGATCTGGTCGATCAGCGGCCCCCAGATGCCGCCGTGGAAGTACGCCGCCGGGAAGGTGGCGAAGATCGAGAAGGTGGCGTTCGTGTGCCCGTGGACCTTCGGCGCGGTCGAGGCGGCGTCATAGGCGTGGATCGCGTCGTGATAGACGAGGTACACCAGCGCCGCGCCGGTGAGCGCGCCGACCACCTGCGAGCACCAGTACGGCAGGACCTTGGCCCAGGAGAATCCGCGGCGTGCCGCCATGGCCAGGGTGACCGCCGGGTTCAGATGGGCACCGCTCACACCGCCGCCGACGTAGACACCGAAGACGACGCCGAACGCCCAGCCCCAGGTGATCAGCAGCCAGTCGCCGGCCGCCAGGAAGATCGTGGTGGGCGTCGCGGCACGGCCCGAACCGGGCAGTGCCGCGACCGCCATCGCGACCACACCGCAGCCGAAGGAGATGAGCACGAAGGTCCCGAGGAACTCGGCCAGACACTCGCCCAGCAGTCCGCCCCGGCTCCTGAGCCGGGACGGCTTGATGATCGCGGGGATTTCGACAGCCACGGTGGCCCCCTCGAAGAGAGCAATACGGCCAACATCACCATATTGGCGTACAACCCATGGCACCGCAGGGTGACCGTGGCCCGCCGGCGCAGGGACGACGGGTCAGGCGTCGAGATCGTCGGCGAAGTGCCGGAACCCGTGCCGGTCCCGGTGCATGCCCCACAGCGTCTCCGCCAGCACGGCCGGATCCTTGCGCGCGTGCCCGGGAGTGATCGCCCCCGGGATCACCAGCTGCCCGACATGGATCCCCTCGCGGGCCAGCCGCTCGTGCAGCAGATGGCCGTACGCGCTCTCCGCGGCGAAGGCGATGGACGTCCCGGCCCGTTCGGTGTGCGGTACGACGGCGGTTCCGCCGTTGACCAGGAGGATCGTCCCGCGCCCCAGCCGGCGCATCCCCGGCAGCACCTGCTGCACGGCGGCGACGGGTCCGTACACGGAGAACTCGATGGGCCCGACGAGCTCCCGGTGCCCGGTCTCCAGCACCGGCCGCATGAAGTCCCGGTGCGGCACCGGGCTGTACTGCAGCACCTCGATGGTCCCGACCTCGGCCGCCGCCCGCCCCAGAGCCGCGGCCAGCTCGTCCGGCCTGCGCACGTCGGCGACGAACCCCCGGGCCGTCACCCCGCTGCCGCCGAGGTCCCGCACCAGCGCGTCGAGCCGCTCCCGCTCCCGCGCGAAGAGGGCCACGGCGAACCCCTCCCGCCCGAACCGCCGCGCAACGGCGGCCCCGAGCCCCGGCCCGGCCCCCACAATGGCGATACTGCTCATGCCCGCATCCGTACCGCACCCACCGCCACCCCACACACGCCGGCTCCCCGCCATGACGACTCACCCGGTCTGCCCCTGCTGCGAGCAGGACTGGCTGGCGGGGCGCCTGGGCGTCCCGGGCGCCCCCTGGGCGGACCGCATGTGGGCGGACGTGATCGAGCCGGTGCGCCGGACGACCTCGACCTCGCCGACGGCGGCCCCCACCGAGGTCACCAAGTGATACGACTCCTCCAGGGAGTTGAGCGGCCGGTGCACCCCGTTCCCCTGGTCCGGCGGCCCGTCGCCCGGCTCACTCGCGACGGCGAGCCGCACCTCCCGCACCCCGCGCACCAGCCGAGCCGGCCCGGGCGAGGGCGCCGCTAGGCCGTCCGGGTGCATCCGTCACGCGGTCGGCCGCGCGTCGGGCGGCGCGTACGCCGTCCCGCGGCAAAGGATGACCAGTAGCCGACGTATGGCGTGCGCGGATCGCGACCATCAGGAGACAGACGACTTGTGAGCATCCTCAACGAACCCCATGGTGCCGCCGCGGCCGAGGACGCCTACGAGAGCGAGGTGCCGGTCCGGGGCAGGCAGCCCGGCAGTGTCGTGGTGAAGTGGCTGACGACCACCGACCACAAGACGATCGGCACGCTGTATCTGGCGACGTCCTTCGCGTTCTTCCTGATCGGTGGCGTGATGGCCCTGATCATGCGCGCCGAGCTGGCCAGGCCGGGCCTGCAGATCGTCTCGAACGAGCAGTTCAACCAGCTGTTCACCATGCACGGCACCGTGATGCTGCTGATGTTCGCGACGCCGCTGTTCGCCGGCTTCACCAACTGGATCATGCCGCTGCAGATCGGCGCGCCCGACGTGGCGTTCCCGCGGCTGAACATGTTCGCCTACTGGCTGTACCTGTTCGGCTCGCTCATCGCGGTGGGCGGCTTCCTCACCCCGCAGGGCGCGGCCTCCTTCGGCTGGTTCGCCTACTCACCGCTGACGGACGCGGTCCACTCGCCGGAACTCGGCGGCGACCTGTGGATCATGGGTCTGGCCTTCTCCGGCTTCGGCACCATCCTCGGCTCGGTCAACTTCATCACCACGATCATCTGCATGCGCGCTCCCGGCCTGACCATGTTCCGCATGCCGATCTTCTGCTGGAACGTGCTGCTGACCGCCGTCCTGGTCCTGCTGGTCTTCCCGATCCTGGCGGCCGCCCTGTTCGCGCTGGAGGCGGACCGCAAGTTCGGCGCCCACGTCTTCGACTCCGCCAACGGCGGAGCGTTGCTCTGGCAGCACCTCTTCTGGTTCTTCGGCCATCCCGAGGTGTACATCATCGCGCTGCCGTTCTTCGGCATCATCAGCGAGATCATCCCGGTGTTCTCCCGCAAGCCCATGTTCGGCTACATGGGCCTGATCGCCGCGACCATCTCCATCGCCGGCCTGTCCGCGACGGTGTGGGCCCACCACATGTACGTCACCGGCGGTGTGCTGCTGCCGTTCTTCTCCTTCATGACCTTCCTGATCGCCGTGCCCACCGGTGTGAAGTTCTTCAACTGGATCGGCACGATGTGGAAGGGCTCGCTGTCCTTCGAGACGCCGATGCTCTGGGCGGCGGGCTTCCTGGTCACGTTCCTCTTCGGCGGCCTGACGGGAGTCATCCTCGCCTCCCCGCCCATGGACTTCCACGTCTCCGACTCGTACTTCGTGGTGGCCCACTTCCACTACGTGGTCTTCGGCACGGTGGTCTTCGCGATGTTCGCGGGCTTCCACTTCTGGTGGCCGAAGTGGACCGGCAAGATGCTGGACGAACGCCTCGGCAAGATCACCTTCTGGACGCTGTTCATCGGCTTCCACACCACCTTCCTGGTCCAGCACTGGCTGGGCGCCGAGGGCATGCCGCGCCGCTACGCCGACTACCTGGCGGCCGACGGCTTCACCACCCTGAACACCGTCTCCACCATCGGCTCGTTCCTGCTCGGCCTGTCGATGCTGCCGTTCCTCTACAACGTCTGGAAGACGGCCAGGTACGGCAAACCGGTCGCCGTGGACGACCCCTGGGGCTACGGCCGCTCCCTGGAATGGGCGACCTCCTGCCCGCCCCCGAGGCACAACTTCGTCACCCTTCCGCGCATCCGCAGCGAGTCCCCGGCGTTCGACCTGCACCACCCCGACATCGCGATGCTGGAACACGAGCACCAGGTCCCGGCGCGGCCCGACCGGGGACGGGGGTGAGCGGCCTGCCGAGGCAGGGAGCCGACGACGCGCTCGCCAACGAGGTGGAGGGATACCTGCTCTGGCAGGCCCGCATCGCCGACGCGGAGCAGCGCGCACGGGAGTTCACCGGACCCCTGGAGTGGCTGACGACGGCCCAGCGCGAGGACATCGAACACCGCTACACCGCCGACGCCCTGGCCCGCTCCCGAGCCGACCTGGAACGCATCGCGGCCCGCTGCATGTCGCTGCGCGCCGAGTACGAACACCGCTACCAGGACCTGAAACGCCGCTGCCTCGCCGTGACCCTCGCGGTGTGCGCGGGCTGCATCACCGTGGCGACGCTGTTGCTGCTCCTGTGACCCGTCAGGCCATCCAGAAGAACACCGCCGTCATGCGCTTGTCCTCCAGTTCCTTGCCGCAGTAACCCGTCGCGCTGTGCACCAGGTTGGCGTTGTAGAGGAGGAGGCGGTTGTACTTGTGGGGGACGCGGACGTCCTCCTCGAAATGGTCGGCCGGGACGAACCTCGTGCCGAGGGCCTCGACGAGGTTGTTGTGCGGGGCCTGGACGATGTTGCCGCCGAGCCGGCCACCGGGCAGTGACTGGCGGTAGAAGGCGGTGCCGCAGTTCTTGGGGACACCGGGGTTCAGGTACAGCACGGCGGCGTACCGGCACAGAGCGCGGGAGTCGGTGTGCGGGCGGGGCTCGCTCTCGCCCTCGCCGACCACCTGGACGCAGTTGTGGTTGAGGGTGCCGCCGCCGGGCGCCTGCTGCACCCACAGCTTCTTCGCGCCGGTGGCCTGCTTCACCAGGGCCTCGACGCGGGCGAGTTCAGCGGGTTCCAGGCCGGGCATGGCGCGCAGGCCGGGC
The DNA here is from genome assembly GCF_055572075.1 of Streptomyces sp. NPDC030820. Classification (NCBI taxonomy): domain Bacteria; kingdom Bacillati; phylum Actinomycetota; class Actinomycetes; order Kitasatosporales; family Streptomycetaceae; genus Streptomyces; species Streptomyces sp. NPDC030820. The sequence goes on along the minus strand of NZ_JBVIEB010000005.1, from coordinate 369,362 downwards.
CAGGTCTCGGAGGTGTAGGGGTAGCCCTTGACCCAGTCGTCCTTGGCCAGGCACCGCTCCCGTACGGCGTCCACCTCGGGCAGGACGTCGTCGAAGACCCAGTAGTCGCGACCCTTGGTGGGCTTGCGGTACGGCAGGACGGGCAGGGCAGCGGGCATGCGGGGCGGTGGCTGTGGGGGCATGCGGCGAATCTATGCCAGCGTTTGGTCTCGCCTCTCCCGAGGAATGGTCAACTCTTCTTTACCTGCACCACAGATACAAATCTTTACCCGCCGCACCGATACGAACGGCCGCCCCATCCGTACTGCTGTGCGTCCGAACCGCCCGGCACCGTCACCCTGGGCGGGATCCACGACCGGGCAGGAGGCACGGTGCGCTTTTCGCGGAACGCGACGGGAACGCTCTTCGTGGGCGGTGCGATGGCCGTCACCCTGGTGTCACTCGCCTACCCGAGCATGCTCGGTCTGAGCAAGGTGACCACCGCGCAGGACCGCGTCATCGCCAACACCCAGTGGGGGCCGCTCACCGAGCAGGACCGGGACTTCGTGGTGAAGGTGCGAGCCGCCGGTCTGTGGGAGTACCCGGTGGGGCAGATGGGACTGCAGAAGGGCACCACACCGTCGGTCATCACGGCCAGCAAGCACCTGGTCGACGGGCACGCGGCGCTGGACACCACCTGCCGCAAGATCGCGCCGATGCTGAACATCACGCTGCCCAACCTGCCGAGCCCCCAACAGCAGGGCTTCGTCAGCCAGTTGAAGGCGGACAGCGGGAAGAAGTTCGACAGCGACTTCGCCAACATCCTGCGGATGACCCACGGCTCGATCTTCAACACGATCTCGAAGATCCGGTCCACCACCAAGAACTCGCTGGTGCGCGCCCTCGCCGACCAGGCCAACAACACCGTGCTGGACCATATGACGGTGATGGAGAAGACCGGTCTGGTCGACTTCGACCAGACACTCTTCCAGCAGACCACCCCGCCCAAGCTGCCCGCCTCCGACCTGACCCCGCCGCCCCCGGCCGCCGGCCAGCCGGAGGTGGTGCTCACCCCGCCGCCGAACGCCACGTCGACGCCCGTCGACCTCGGCGGGCTGACCGGCGGCAACGCCTCGCCGGGGCCGAGCCCGTCGGCGGGTTAGGCCGGCCGGACGGTGGTGTCCGGCGTCCAGGTCGGTGTCTCGCACCCTAAAGGCGCTCCACCGTCTCCAGGTACAGCTTCACATAGCGGTCCACGTCGACCCCCAACGCCACGTCCACCAGGGTCTGTTCGCGCCTGCCCTCGTGGATCTCGGACTCGCCGGGGCGGGGGCGGCGGTCGACGATCGTCTGGCCCCGGGTCGGGCCGGGGGCCAGGGACACCTCGACGGGCAGCAGGCGGGTGGTGATGCCCTGCGGGTCGGCGACCGCGCACACCGCGCCCGCGTCACCCAGGCCGCCCGCCTCCTCCGCCTCCGGGGCCTCGCCCTGTGCGGTCGGCCGGTGGGCGAGCAGTTCACCGGCCAGCCGGGTGCCGGGGTCGCTGCTGGTGCGCAGCCGGTGGACCTCCGGGGCGGGCACGACCACCTGCATGAAGACGTCGAGGCCGTACATCGTGACGGGCACCCCGGCCGTGAGCAGGATCGCCGCCGCCTCCGGGTCGTGCCAGACGTTGAACTCGGCGACCGGCGTGGCGTTCCCGACGGTCACCGCGCCGCCCATGAAGACGATCCGCTCGATGTTGCGGGTCACCTCCGGGTGGGTGCGCAGCAGCAGGGCGATGTTCGTCAGGGGCGCGGTGGGGATCAGGGTGACCGGGCGCGGCGAGGCCAGGATCTCGCGGCGCAGGAGTGCCACGGCGTCCAGCTCGGACGCCGTGCGCTGCGGCGCGGGAAGGCCCAGGTCGCCCATGCCGTCGGCGCCGTGCACATGCTGTGCCGGGCGGGCCGGTTCGATCAGCGGGCGTTCGGCGCCCCGGCCCACCGGGATGTCCGGGGCGCCCGCCTGCTCCAGCACGGTCAGGGTGTTGCGGACCACGCCGTCGACGTCCGTGTTGCCGGCCACGCAGGTGACCGCCCGCAGATCCAGGTCCGGGTGGCGCACGGCCAGCAGCAGGGCGAGGGCGTCGTCGACCCCGGTGTCGCAGTCGATGATCACGGGGATGGGCTGACCGGTCACGGCGGACTCCTTCCGTCAAGCCGACCTTAGTTCAGTTCCGACCTCGGCTCACGGCGGTCACTCCCACAGGGCGGTGCCGCGTGCGGCCACCCGCGCGGCGATCCGGGACAGCAGCTCCGGCACCGGCAGCTCGCCGGGCCGGCGGCCGTCCCGCAGCCGCACGGCGGCCAGGCCCGCCCCGGCCTCCCGGGCGCCGACCACCGCCTGGTACGGCACCAGACGCCCCGCGCGGATCCGGGCGCCGAGGGTGCCCTCGGCGGGGCCCAGGAGTTCGGCGCGCAGGCCCAGCTCCACGGCCTGGCGCACGATCGCCGCCGCCTGCTCCAGCTGCTCCTCGCCGACCGGCAGGACGGCCAGCTGCACCGGGGCCAGCCAGGCCGGGAAGGCTCCGGCGTGCGCCTCGATCAGGTGGGCGACGGCCCGCTCGACGCTGCCGATGATGCTGCGGTGCACCATGACCGGCCGGTGCCTGGCACCGTCCGCACCGATGTAGTGCAGGTCGAAGCGGGCCGGCTGGTGGAAGTCGATCTGCACGGTGGACAGGGTGGACTCGCGGCCGGCCGGGTCGGCGATCTGCACGTCGATCTTCGGGCCGTAGAAGGCGGCCTCGCCCTCCGCCTCCTCGTACGCCACGCCGGACGCGTCCAGGACCTCCCGCAGCAGTTCGGTGGCCCGGCGCCACAGCTCCGGATCGGCGACGTACTTCCCGCCCTCGCCGGGCAGGGACAGCCGGTGCCGTACGGCCTCGATGCCCAGGTCGGCATAGGCGCGGGCGATCAGCTCCAGCGCGCCGCGGGCCTCCTGAACCGCCTGGTCCAGGGTGCAGAAGATGTGCGCGTCGTTGAGCTGGATGGCGCGGACGCGGGTCAGACCGCCGAGGACGCCGGAGAGTTCGGCACGGTGCATGCCGCCCAGCTCGGCGATGCGCAGCGGCAGTTCCCGGTAGCTGTGGGAGCGGGAGCGGTAGATCAGGGCGTGGTGGGGGCAGAGGCTGGGCCGCAGTACGACCTCCTCGGACTCATGGGGGCCCAGTTTCATCGGCGGGTACATGTCGTCGCTGTAGTGGTCCCAGTGCCCGGAGATCTCGTACAGCTCCCGTTTCCCGAGCGCGGGCGAGTACACATGCCGGTACCCGGCCCGGCGTTCGGCCTCGCGGATGTACTCCTCCAGGGTGTGCCGTACAACCGCGCCGTCGGGCAGCCAGTACGGCAGGCCCGCGCCGATCAGCGGGTCGGTGTCGAACAGGCCGAGCTCGCGGCCGAGGCGGCGGTGGTCGGGAAGTGCGTCGTTCATGGGTGGATCTCCTCGCTGGGGGGAGGCGAACACCCACGGCACGCCGAAGCCCCGGGGCGCTCGCCCCGGGGCTTCGATGCTGGTCAGGTGTCAGCGCGCCGGGACGGTCTCCGGCGTCGTCGTGCTCTTCGGGCACGAGTGGTACTGCTGGGCGCGCTGCATACGGCGACCGTAACAGCCCCCGAAACCCAAGGTCGAGGCATTTTCCCCGCACCCTCACCCGTACGGCCCGGAGCGCTGGTGGGGCGGGCGGGGCGGTGGTGCCGTGAGAACAGGCACGCCAACAGGCACCACGGGCCCGCACCCCAGGAGGCACCTCAATGCCGTCGATGACCTCGTTGACCGCGTTGATCGAGGCGATACGCTCGCGCCCCCGCCTCCAGCTCACCCTGACAGCCGCCGGCCTCATCGCGATGGGCGCCTGCGCGGCCCTCGGCCTGAAGCACCCGGCGACCGCGCCCCAGCCCCTCCCCACGATCGACAAGCCGACCCCGATACCGCGTGCGTCCGGCCAGGGGAACGGCGCCACGCTCACCGACGAGCAGGCGCGGGCCGCGCTCATCACCCAGGCCGACCTCGGCGCCCCCTGGACGGCGACCCGCGGGGCGGCCACCTGGCGGGACGGCCTGCTGAAGGCGACCAGCACGGCGGCGGAGTGCGGGCGCCTGATGGACGTGCTCTACACCGACGAACTCCTCGGCGGCCCGCCCCGCGTCGCGATCGGCCTGGACGACGCCGACACCGACGCCCAGCTGCGCTACCAGATCGGCGCCCGCCGCCCCGCCGACGTGGACGCGGCGCTCGCCTGGCTGAAGACGATGCCGGCGCACTGCGCGCGGTTCACGGCCACCACGGATACCGGGATCACGGAGGACGTCCGGGTCAACGACGCCCCGCTGCCACAGGTCGGGGACGCGCGCCAGGGCCTGCGGATCAGCCTCGCCGCCACGAACGAACAGGGACAGCACGCCGTGCTCACCCTGGACGTGGCCGCCGTCCGGGTCGGCCCGGACGCCTTCGCCCTCACCAACGGCAGCCTGGGCGACGTACCGAACGACGCGACCCAGGCCGCCGTCCAGATCGGCGCCCTGCGCCTGACGGACATCCGCAAGCAGGGGCGGGCACAGGTGTGATCCGCGGGGCGTCACAGCGGCGGCTGGGCCGGCGCCGGGCCCAGGGTCGTGGTGCCCGGGGTCGTGCGGTGGCCGAGGCCGGTGCGGTAGGCGTCCAGGGCGGCGTCGATACGGCCCGTGCGGCGCAGCAGGTCGCCGAGGAGCCGGCACAGGTCGGCCAGGTCGCCGGCGGCGCCCGCGCGTTCCAGCAGGCTGAGTGCGCGGACGTAGTGCTCCTCGGCGGCCTCGGTGTCCCGGGCGTCCTCGGCGATGATGCCGAGCAGCCGGTGTGCCGCTGCGGCGTGGACCGCGCCGCGCTCGGAGGAGAAGTCGCCGAGGACGCCCTCCAGGAGTACGGCGGCCTCCTCCGGCTTGCCTCGGCGGTGCAGCACGTCGGCCAGTTCCACGGCGGCCTGGCTGCGGTACAGGGCGGCCCGGCTCTCCGAGAGCATGGTGTACGCCTGGCGCAACTCGGCCTCGGCGCGTTCCAGTTCGCCGTTCTGGGCGCAGACGTATCCGCGCATCCAGTGGCAGTTGGCCAGCTCGGTGCGCAGCCGCAGCCGGCGGTACAGCTCGGCCGCCTTGGCGAGGGATGCATCGGCCTCGGTGACCCGGCCCTCGGCGATCAGGGTGCGGGCCACCGAGCGGTGCATCCGGGCGATCAGCGCGGGATCGCCGGCCTGCGGCGCGAGCGCGAGGGCGAACTCGGCGGCCTGGGCGGCACGGGCGTGCGCGCCCATGTCCATGTACGGGCCGATGACGCTGGCGTAGAGCAGGAGCAGGGCGTCGGGGTCGTGCAGTCCTCCTCGGTTGAGCTCGTCGAGGGTGGATTCCAGGAGGTATACGGCGTACCTGAGTTCACCGGCGAGGTAGTGCGCGACCGCGCGACCCCGGACGGCAGGCACCCGCGCCGGCAGGGACTCGTCCGCCAGGTGCGCCTCGGCACGCTCGAAGAACTCCCGGGCCGCCGCCAACTCACCGGTCTCCAGGGCGCATTCGCCGAGGCCGAGCAGCGCGGTGACCTGCTCGCAGGCCAGCCCGTGGGTCTCCGTCTCCGCGAGCAGCGCCGCGTACCGGCCGGCGGCCTCCTCCGCCCTGCCGTCGGCGAGGACCCGCTGGGCCTCGGTGAGGCGTAGCCGCAGGTCGGTGGCGAGGTGGGCGGGCCGCCCGACGGCCAGCTCCTCGTACTCCACTCCGAGCCGGCCGGCGATGTGCCGCAGCGCCTCGTCGGAGGGCCGCACCCGGCCGGCCTCCACGGTGGAGATGTAGGCGGGTGTGTAGGCGGGCTCCGCCAACTGCCGCTGTGTCAGTCCGCGTTGGGTGCGCAGTTGCTGTACACGCTGTCCGATGACCGCAGGGTCGTCCCGTTCCCGCATTGCGCCGATCCCCCAACTCCCATGGTGCCTCTTGCCGTTGGACCCGTACAGCCCCTAGGTTAAACGGCGGATTAAGTCTGCTTAATAGGTCGCTGTTGTGTTGCGAGGTCACCGTGCCCGGACGTACATCCGCACCCTATGGAAACACCACCGCGCGCAGGGCCGTCGCCGCCGCGGTGATCGCGGCAACAGCCCTGATCCTCGCGGCGAACGCCGGCCCGGCCCGGGCGGCGGAGCCCGGACCGGGCGCACGGACACAGCAGGCGATCAGCACGTCCAGGTAGCCCAGGTCGCCCCGGGATGCCCGAGACACGCATCCGCCCTAAGCTCCTTACATGCCCCACTCATCCCATCGAGGGGCTCTCCGGCCCCGGTGGGACGACGTCATCGCGCTGTTGACCGCGGCAGTGCTGGCACTCTCCCTGTCCGTCTGGGCACCCGCACGGGCCGCAGCGCGGCCTCCTGGCGATTTCGTGGACTGCCGGGAGGCGAAGTGCGTGGCTCTCACGTTCGACGACTCGCCGAGCGCGCGCACCCCACAGCTCCTGCACATCCTGCACCGCTACCGCGTGCACGCCACGTTCTTCACCCTGGGCAAGCACCACGTCGTGAGATATCCGGGGACGGTCAGGAGGATGGCCGCGGAAGGCCACGAGCTGGAGACCCTCACCTGGTCCCACCGGATCCTCACCGGCATCAGCCCGGCCGACGTGCGCAAGGAGATCGTCCAGGGCCGCGACGCCGTGGCAAAGGTCATCGGCCGCCGACCGGTCCTGCTGCGCCCACCGCAGGGCCGCACCGATCCGGCCGTCACGGCGATCTGCCGGAAGCTCGGCACGGCGCAGGTCCTGTGGAGCGCCAGCGCGTCCGACTACCGGACGACCGACTCCGCACTGATCACCGCCCGGATCCTGGACCAGACCCGTCCCGGCGGGATCATCCTGCTGCACGACCTGGTGGACCCCACGAACCGCGGGTACAACGGAACGATTCCCGCGGTCCCCGGCATCATCTCCGCCCTCAGGGCCCGCGGCTACACCTTCGTCACGGTCACCCAGCTCCTCGCCCCGGCGAAGCCCCGGCCGGGCGAGATCTACAGGTAGCGCACGAACGCCGCGAAGGCCTCCGGCGTGAGGGTGAGCATGCCGTGCTCGGGGTTCTTGGAGTCGCGGACGGCTATGTGGGTGGGGAGGTCGGCGATTTCGATGCAATCGCCGCCGCTGCTGCTGCTGTAGCTGGACTTACGCCACGTCGCGCCGTTCAGCTGTCGGCTGGTCTCCATAGCGCTCCTCCATCACGTGGGCGATCAGTTCGGCAGAGTCCCGCACCGAGAGCGCGGCAGCCTGTAGCTGATCGTAGTAGAGCCAGCCGTTACCAACGCTCTCTGGATCGGCGGTCATGTGCCCCTGGACGAAGTCCTCCGTGTAGACGATGTCCGGATGGTCGTTGAAGCGCAGGAGGTTGAATGCCCCTGGCAGACCGGGGTGTTCGCCCGCTGAGTACGGCAGCACCTGGATCTTGAGCCGACGTTGATCGCGGAAGCTCAACAGATGCGCGAGTTGGCCCCGCATCACCTCCCGGCCACCCATCGGGCGGTGGAGCACCGCCTCGTCCAGCACCACCCACACCAACGGCGGCTTCGCCTTCTGCAGAAGGCGCTGCCGCTCCAGCCGAGCGGCGACCAACTCGTCGAGGCTCCCCGGCTCCGGAGCGCCGAGCACCGCACGCGCGTACCCCTCGGTCTGCAGCAGCCCGTACACGACCTGCGCTTGATACGTCGAGATGTACGTCGCCTTCGCCTCCATGTCGGCGTACGGCTGGAACCAGGTCGGCAACTGGCTCCGTAGAACCAGGCCCACCAGCCGCGAGAACAGCCCGTCCGTCATCAGCGCCGCGTCCACGCGCTCGGCGAACTCCCGCGTCGGCACCTTCAGGGCGGTCTCGATCTGACCGACCAACGAGCCCGTACAGAAGACGATGGCGCCCAACTCCTTCTGCGTCAGCCCCGCCGCCTCCCGCTTCCTGCGCAGCTCATAGCCGAAGTAGTCCAACGGCGAGGCACTCGGATCGAGTTCGCGAATGTTCACCATGTAGCCGAGAGTAACGGTTCGACTCCGCACAGGTGGGGGTGTCGGCGAAACCTCCGGAGGCCTACGCTCCCGCCATGACCTCTGCCGCCGCCCGTACCGCCCTGGACCTGACCTGCGACCTCCCGGTGCCGGACCTGGAGGACCTCTACCGCGACCTGCACCGCAACCCCGAGCTGTCCCTGCGCGAGCACCGCACCGCCGGGAGGCTCGCCGAGCGGCTGGAGCAGGCCGGGTTCGAGACCGCCGAGGGCGTCGGCGGCACCGGGGTCGTGGGCCGGGTGGCCAACGGCGACGGGCCGACCGTGCTGCTGCGGGCCGACATGGACGCGCTGCCGGTCCAGGAGGCCACCGGGCTGCCGTACGCCTCGCAGGCGGACGGGGTGATGCACGCGTGCGGGCACGATCTGCACGTCACCTGGCTGACCGGCGCCGCCGAGGCCCTGGCCGCCGGCCGGGAGACCTGGCGGGGCACCCTGCTGGTGGTGGGCCAGCCGGCCGAGGAGACCGGGCAGGGCGCGGCCCGGATGGTCGCGGACGGGCTGTACGAGCGGTTCGACCGGCCGGACGTGCTGCTCGGACAGCATGCCGCTCCGGGCCTGGCGGGCCTGTACCCGCACGCGCCGGGCCTGATCATGTCGGCGGCGACGGACGTGGACATCGTGGTGCACGGCCGGGGCGGGCACGGCTCGCGCCCGGAGGCGACCGTGGACCCGGTGGTGACCGCCGCCTACCTGGTCACCCGCCTCCAGACGGTCGTCTCCCGGGAGCTGGCCGCCGGCGAGTCCGCCGTGCTGACCGTGGGCCGGATCGAGGCCGGCACCCGGCACAACATCATCCCGTCCGAGGCCCGCATCTCGCTGAACCTGCGCAGCAAGTCCGAGGCGGTACGGCAGCGGATGCTGGCCGCGATCCGGCGCATCGCGCACGGCGAGTGCCTGGCCGCGGGCTGCCCGCGCGAGCCCGACATCACCATCGGCAACACCTTCCCGGTGACCGTGAACGACGCGCCCACCGACAGCGCGGTGGCCGCCGTGCACGGCGAGGTCTTCGGCGCGGGCACGGTGTTCGACCCGGGCCCGGCGATGGGCAGCGAGGACTTCCCCGCGCTGGCGCTCGACGGCGCCATCCCGTACTCGTACTGGTTCGTGACCACCACCCCGGCCGAGGTGTGGGACAAGGCCCCCGGGGACACCCTCCCGGAGAAGTTCGCGGCCGTACCGAGCAACCACAGCCCGCACTTCGCACCCGACCTGTCCGTGATCGCCCCCGGAGTCCGCACGCTCGTCTCGGGGGCCCTGGCGCTGTTGTCGGCGGCGTGATGGGGCCTATCGAGGCCTATCGAGGCCTACTGAGGCCTACTGAGCAGCCTGCAGCTGTCGCAGCTGCCGCTGGACGTTCTCCAGCGCACCCTGCCGGCGGCCCGGCACCCGCAGCCGCAACTCCGCGAGCGCGAGCCCGAGTTCACGGGCCCGCGCCGCGTCCGTGATCCGCCCCCACTGGTGGTGCGCCCGGTCCACGGCCGCCTCCACGGCAGGCGCGTCCACCGCCTGCCCGGCGGCCAGCCGCACTCCGGCCACGGCGAGCCAAGCCCGGCAACTACGCACCGCGTCCCCCGCGAACATCGCGAGATCGGCACGGACTTCGGCCCAGTGCAGCGCTTCGTCGGAGGCCGGCCCACAGGCACGCACGGCCAGTTGCTCCTGCTGAGCGGCGAGCACATCGGCATCACCGTGCCGCCCGTCCTGCACGGCCGCGCTGATGGCGGCGTGGGGGTCCTGGCCGATGACACCGGGGGCCCGCTCGACGGCGTCGGGGGCGTGGTTGGGGGCCGGCGGGAGCTGGGGTCTGGGGGCGGAGCCCCGAGGAACGGCCAGCACCAGGTCGCGGCCCGCACTGGAGTCGGCGATCCGCCCCAGCGCCTGCTCGTGCAACTGAAGAAGCGGCGGCCGGTACCCACTGCGCAACAACGTCGCCACGGCCTTCATGTACGCCGGCTCGGCCACCCCCCGCCGCCCGCCCACCGGCGCGACACGCCCGTAAACGGCGGCATTCGGACCGCAGTCCAGCCCCCGCTCGGCCACGTACCGCCACGCCTCCGCATCCGCATGCAGATCCACGACCAGCGCCGTGTCCACGGCGGAGCGCAACCGCAGCTCCTCCCGTATCCAGTGCCACGGCAGCGCCGTGTAGCGAACCGTCGCCGCGGTGGTGCGGGCCAGCGCCAGGTGCGGCAGCCGCTGCCGGCGGTCCAGTTGCAACTGACCGGCGATGTACAAGGTCAGCGGCCCGGGCGCGGCCGCCGCGGCGCGCAGCCGGGTCAGCACGGCCTGCGGCTCCAGCGGATCGGCGAGTTCGACGACGTTGGCGGTGTCGGTGCCGGACAGCACGGCCGGGGCGACGGCGGCCAGCACCGGCAGCACACCGGCCGCCTCCACCAGCCGCCCCCGGCCCAGCGGCGAGGCCGCGAGCAGCAGCACGGTTCCGGGCATCGGTCCTCCCCCTGTAGCCCCTGTCGGCCCTGCCGACCTGGCCGGCTCTCCACGCTCTCCAGCCAGCACCGTAACCGCTGCGCCTGCAAACGCGCGCCTCAGGAGAGGAGGAGGACGGCGTCAGGACCGCAAACGTCCCTCTTCGCCGTCTTCGCCCGCAGCCTCCCCCCGCATCCGCCGCACGGCGAACACCGTGGTGTCGTCGACCAGCCGGCCCCCGCTGTGCCGCAGGACGCCGTCGCGGACCAGCCGGACCAGCCGCCGGGGATCGGCGTTGTCCGGCCCCCCGCCGGCGACCGCGGGCGCGAGCTCCCGGATGAGCGGATAGAAGGTGCCCCGCCGGTCGCGGGCCTCGGTCACCCCGTCGGTGACCAGCAGCAGGGTCTCGTCGGCGGCGAGCGGCACCCGGTGCACGGGCGGCAGACCGCCCGCGAGGTCGCCGAAGCCGAGCGGCAGCCCGTCGCCGCTGGGCAGCTCACGGACTCCGCGCGGGCCGACGGCGAGCGGCGCCTCATGCCCGAAGTTGACGACGTCGATGCTCTCCGGCGCGTCCTCGGGGAAGCCGATCAGCACGGCGGTGGCGAACCGGTCGCCGTCCGTGCGGCCGAGCGCGGTGGTGTGCCGGCGGTGCCGCAGCATCCGGATCTCCAGGCGCTCGGCGACGGTCGCGAGGTCCTCCTCGTGGTAGCCGGCCTCACGGAAGGTGCCGAGCAGCGCGGCGGCGGTCTCCACCGCGCCGAGCCCCTTTCCCTGCACATCGCCGACGAAGAGGCGGGTGCCGTGCGGGCCGGGCTGGATGTCGTAGAAGTCGCCGCCGACCCGGGCCTCGACGTCGGCCGCCAGGTACACCCCGGCGTGCTCCAGCCCGCCCCAGCGCGCCGGCAGCGGGCGCAGCACGGTACGGCGGGTGGTCTCGGCGATGTCCTGGATGTGCAGGGTCTGCCGCTCCTTGCGCAGGCGTACGGCGCAGGCGAACACGGCCAGCAGGCCGCCGACGGCGACCAGGATGAAGTCGCCGAGTCCGGCCCGGTACTGGTCGGGCCAGGCGTTGTCGACGGCGACGTACGTCACCACCGCCAGCACGGCGAAGGCGCCCGTCGTCCACACCCCGCAGATCGCGGCGGCCGTGCCGGGGACCAGCACGATCCAGGTGACGATCCGGAACTGCTCGGTCGTGTTGAAGTCCAGCAGCACGATGCCGACGAGCAGCAGCAGAGGCGGCACCCAGGCGACGTTCCGGCCGCGCACGCGCAGCAGCTGGCGCCGCCGGCCGTACTCGATGTCCGTCACGGCGGACAGCCCTCCATGTCTCTCGGCGTTCCCAGCGAAACACGGGAGAGAAGCGGCCGCATCCGGGCACCCGTCACTCTCCTGGCCGACTTGCCAGGCCCTGTCCTCAGGTGTGCTCTGGAAGGCGGGGGCGAGGAGAGAGGAGTGCTCTCATGGCTCAAGCGGCACCCGCGCCCGGCGGCATCTCCCGCGCCGGCCGCAGGGAGATCGGAGCACGGGTTTCCGGTCGGCGCGCCCGTCCGCCCGACGTGTTCGACGCGCGCACCCATCGCATCGCCCACTTCGCCGGCCCGGTCGTCCTGGGCCTGATCTACGGCTACTGGGTCGCGGCCGACGCCCGCCAGGGCGGCGCCGTCACCGGCGGGAACCTGCTGCTCGGCTGGCTCAGCGCACTGGTGTTCGCGGTGGTGTCCATCGCCCTGCTGACGCTGGCCCCGCGGATGGCGAGGGAGTTGCACGCGCTGCTGTGGTCGGCGTTCGCCGGCATCGCGTTCGGCTTCCTGTACGTCCAGACGCCGCACTCGGTCTGGCGGTCCGTGATGATGTCGCTGGTCATCGCGGGATGCACCTTCGGCACGTTCTTCTACCGCTATTACACGCGCGAGGACGCGTTCGGGCGCCGCGTCCACTGACCGCGTGGTCCACCGGCCGCGCGCGCCGCGAGCGGGCGAGCGAGCGTGGGAGTGGGTCCCGGCGGGCCGGGACCCACGCCTCCCCCGTGTTCCCCACTTCCCTCACCCGGCCTTGCACCGGCCTCCTCCCCCCAACACCAGGAAACACCCGTTCGGGTGAACCCTCCACCGGAGGTCGAAGTGCCCAGGTCCACCAAGGGGTGCGGGTCTTCGCCCGAATGCACCCGCCCCGCTCGCGTCCGCGCCCCGCAGACCAAAGCCTGGAAGCGTGCCCCCACGCCTCAGGAGCGCCCTGTCGGCCGTACTGCTCGCCCTGTCCTGCCTCCTCGTGCCGTTCGGCGCGCTGGCGGCCTGGGCGGCGTACGGGCTCGCCGACACGGGCCGGTACGTCACCACGATGGCGCCGCTGGCCGCCGACCCGAGGGTCCGGGAAGCCGTCGCGGACACGGTCGGTGACGGCATCGTGCGCGCGGTGGACCAGCATCTGGACGTACGCCCGGCGGGTGGTTCCGTCCGCCCGTTCGTGCGGGACGCGGTGCGCTCCTTCACCCGGACCGAGGCCTTCCGGCTGGCCTGGGACACCGGCAACCGGGTCACCCACGACGCGGTGCTGCGCGCCCTGCGCGACGAGGAGGACGACGCGGCGGCCGGGCGGCCGGTCACCGTCGACTTCGCCCCCGTCACCGACCAGGTCAAGCGCCAGCTGGCCCGGGACCATGTGCCGCTCGCCGCACGCATCCCGGTGCAGCACACCGCGGTCTCCGTGCTCCCGGCGGGCGAACTGGCCTCCTTCCGGAAGGGGTTCCACGTGCTCGAAGTCGCCGGTTTCTGGCTGCCGGTGGCGGCCGTCGCGTTCGCGGCCACCGGGATCGCCCTCGCCGTCCGCCGCCGCCGCGCGGTCGCGGCGACCGCGCTGGGCACGGCCCTGGGCGGCGGCCTGCTGGTCCTGGCCGTGGCCGTCGGCCGCAACCTCACCCTGTCCGGCCTGCCCGCCGACGTACCCCATCCGGCCGTCGCCGCGGTCTACGACGCCCTGACCGCCACCCTGCGCACGGCCGCCTGGCTCCTGCTCGCCCTGGGCCTCACGGTGGCGCTGACCACATGGCTGACCCGCCGTCTGAACCGACGCCGCCCGACACGCCACCGCACCACACCGGTCACGACCACACAGGCCACGCCCCTTCCTCCGTCCCTGGGGATGAGCCGGGCACCCCGAGGGGCGCGGGGAACCGCGCGACCAACCACAACGCCCCGCAGCCGGGCGACGGCCGCGAACTCGGCAGGCTCCGCGCCTTCGCGGCCGCCGCCCCCCGTACGCCCACCATCCTGGCCGGCGACTTCAACGCCACCGAGGACCACGCGGCCTTCCGCCGCATCCTCGGCACCGGACTGACCGACGCCGCCGTCTCGCCGGACACGCCCGCGCCGCCAGCCGGCCCGCGCCCACCGCCTCGGTCGTCGGCACCCAGGTCGTGGACCTCGCCCTTCACCAGCGGGGACGAACCGGGCGGTCGGAACGGACCGGCGATAATGACCGCATGTCGCGAGAGTTCCCCATCGGCCTCACCCCTCCCGACTGGTTGGTCCGGAACCTCCGCCCCCAGCAGGCCCCCGTCAACAAGGCCGCCATGGCCCGCGCCGCCGTCGCCATGGCCCTGCCCCTCGCCGTCGGCCTCACCACCGGCTACCCGGCGTACGGCGCCCTGGCCTCCATGGGAGCCCTGTCCGGCGTCATCGGCGACACCGCCGACGCCTACCGCATGCGCATCCTCAACATCGCCGTCCCGCAGCTCTTCGGCGCGGTCGGGGTGACGCTGGGCGCGCTGGTGTACGGCCACGGCTGGTACGCGGTGGCTGCGGTGACCGGGATCGCCCTGCTCTCCGGCATGATCTCGACGATCGGCGCGGTGGCCTCGGTCTCGGGTCTGCTCCTGCTGCTGAACTGCGTGATCGGCGCGGGCCTCCCGCTGCCCCGCCCCTGGTGGCTGGCTCCCGCCCTGATGACCGGCGGCGGCCTGCTGGTCCTCCTCCTCGCCCTGCTGGCCTGGCCGTTGCGCTCGGGCGTGCCCGAACGCGCGGCGGTGGCGGCCGCCTACCGCACCGTCGCCAGGCTCCTCACCGTCTCCGGCACGGACCACACCGAGGAGTACGACGAGGCCCGCCGGATGGTCACCCAGTCCCTCAACCAGTCCTACGACCTGATCCTGGCCCGGCGCGCCCGCCACCACGGCCGCAGCCGTGAACTCACCCGTCTCCTCGCCCAGTTGAACGCCATCATCCCGGTGGTGGAGGCGGCCCCCGCGGCCCATCTGGCGGCCCGCCCCCTGCCGGCCCGGATCCCCGAGACCGTCCACCACCTGGCCCAGGCGGTCGAAACGGGCTACACGGGCCCGATAGCCCTGGACCTCCCGGTGCCGGCGACGGAGACGGCCCGCGCGGTGGACCACGCCCTGCGCCACGCGGCGGAGGTCGTCACGGCCCCCGACGTGGACCCCCGGGGCATCGACGACCGCCTGGGCCGCCCCGCGGCGCTGGGCATCCGCACGGCAAGGGCGGCCCGCAACGTCGTACTCTCGGCCAACTCCTGGCGCTACGGCCTGCGCCTCGCGGTCTGCATCGGCATCGCCCAGGCCCTGGTGTCGCTGATCCCCGTTCCCCGCTCCTACTGGGTGGCCCTGACGATCACCTTCGTCCTGAAGCCCGACTTCGGCTCGGTCTTCTCCCGCGCCCTGCTGCGCGCCCTCGGCACGGTGGCGGGCCTGGTGATCGCGGCGGTGGTGCTGGCGGAGGTCCCGCTGGGTTGGTGGGACGTGGTGGCGATGCTGGTCCTGGCCCCCTTGATCCCGGCACTGACGCCCCGGGGCTACGGCTACCAGACGGCAGCGATCACCCCGGTGATCCTCCTCCTCTCGGACATCCTGAACCACCAGGGCACGGCGTTGCTCCTGCCCCGCCTGACGGACTCGCTCCTCGGCTGTGCGATCGCCCTGACCGCCGGCTACCTCCTCTGGCCGGAGAGCTGGCGCACCAGGGTCGGCGACCGCCTGGCCGACGCGGTGGCGGACACGGCGCGGTACGTGGAGAAGGCGTTCGCCCCCGACTGCGACCCGGCCGCCCGCGCCCGCATGCGCCGCCGCCTCTACCGGGACCTGTCGGTGATCCGTACGGAGTTCCAGCGGGCCCTGACCGAACCACCGCCGACCGGCCGCCGCGCGGCCGCGTGGTGGCCGCTGGTCGTGGCGGTGGAACGTATCGTCGACGCGACGACGGCGGCGCGCGTCCGCGTACGACACGGGGCGGCGCCCCCGTCCGCGGCCGAGATCACCCAGGTGGTCCTGCAGCTCCGGGAGCTTTCGGAGGGCGTACGGGACGCGAAAACCCTGACCCCGGTCCGCACTGACCTCACCGGTCCAGCGGACAGTGTCCTGGAGCCGCTCCGCCAGGAGGTGGCGGCGGCCCGGTCGATCGCTTCCCCCCGCTGAGTGCTTCGCTAACCTTACGTGTCCGTCCTGGCCAGGGATCGACGTGGATCAACTCACGCGAAGGGTTGCACACATGGGCATTCTCACTCTCCTGCGGAACGCATTCAGCCGCTCCCGCAAGGGACGAGCCACCGAGGCAGAGGGTGCCGACCGCCTGCCGGCGCAACCGGAGACCCCCCAGCCCACGGCCGACGCCACCGTCCCCGAACCCCGCCGGTCCTCCCCCGGGGAACACGACCTGGTGGCGGCGGCCTTCAACAACGTAAAGGTCCCCCGCCCGGCGGAGGGCGAGCCGGATCAGCCCGAGACCACCGCGGAGCCGAAGCCCGAGTCCGAGCCGACGCCCACCAAGCCGGCCGAGGCCGAGAAGCAGCCCGAGCCGGAGCCCACGGAACCGGCCGAGGCCGAGAAGCAGCCCGAGGAGGCGGCCGAGGCCGAGAAGCAGCCCGAGCCGCAGGCCGAGGAGGCGGCTGGAGCTGAGGAGCAGGCCGAGCCGGAGCCCGCGAAAACGCCCGAGACCGAGAAGCAGCCCGAGCTTGAGGCCGCGGAAACGACCGAGCCAGAAGAGCAGCCCCAGCTTGCCGAGGCTGTAGAGACCCCAGAGGCCGAAAAGCAGCCCGAACCGCAGGCCATGGAGACAGCTGAGGCCGAAGACCAGCCCGAGCTGCCAGAGGCCGAAAAGCAGCCCGAGCCGCAGGTCGCGGAGGCGGCCGGAGCTGAGGAGCAGGCCGCGACCGACGAGACGACGGCCCCGCAGGCCGCCGACGGCGAGGACGCCCCACAGGGGCCACCCGCAGCCGACGACGAAAGCCGCACGGGTGGTGCGGGTGGGAACATCGACGCCGAAGGCGAAGCCGAGGCGGACGAACCGGCCCCCACGCCGGAGGCCGAGGCCGAGGCGGACGAACCGGCCCCCACGCCGGAGGCCGAGGCAGAGACGGAGGCCAAGACCACCCCCGCCACCACCCTCGCCAAGGTCAAGTCCCGCACCCCCTCCCTCGCCGCCGCCTACAAGGCAGCCACAGCCACCCTGAAGAAAACCGACCTCACCGGCACCCGCGCCAAGATCTACCTCGTGCTCGACCGCTCCGCGAGCATGCGCCCGTACTACAAGGACGGCTCCGCCCAGGCCCTCGCCGACCAGACCCTCGCCCTCGCCGCCCACCTGGACCCCGAGGCCACGGTCCACACCGTCTTCTTCTCCACGGAGATCGACGGCACCACCGACCTCACCCTCACCCCGGACCACGAGACCAAGATCGATGACGTCCACGCCGGCCTCGGCCGCATGGGCCGTACCAGCTACCACGCCGCCGTAGAGGCCGTACTCGCCCACTACGACGAGTACGAGAAGGACACCACCCCCGCCACCCCCGCCCTCGTCGTCTTCCAGACCGACGGCGCCCCGGACGCGAAGACCCCCGCCACCCAGGCCCTCACCGCGGCAGCGACCTCGCACCCCGCCGTCTTCTTCTCCTTCGTCGCCTTCGGTGAGCACGACAACAAGGCCTTCGACTACCTCCGCAAACTGAAGACCGACAACACATCGTTCTTCCACGCGGGCCCCACCCCCCGCGAGCTGACCGACACGGAGCTGTACGAGGGCATCCTCGCCACCTGGCGCCCGTAACCCGGACGACCCGCGACGCACAGTCACCCTCCGTGACGCCGGGCCGCCCGCTTCCCACCCTGCAAAACGGGAAGCGGGCGGCCCACCCATGTCGGCTACGATTTCAAGGTTCGAAACCGCAGAAAAGCAGCGACCTGGGAGCAGCCACGATGGCTCGACACCTCATCACCAGCGCCCTTCCGTACATCAACGGGATCAAGCACCTGGGCAACATGGTGGGGTCCATGCTCCCGGCCGACGTGTACTCCCGGTACCTCCGCCAGCGCGGCCACGACGTCCTGTACATCTGCGCCACCGACGAGCACGGCACCCCGGCCGAGCTGGCCGCCAAGGAGCAGGGCCTGCCGGTCGACCAGTTCTGCGCCCAGGCGCACGACGCGCAGAAGGCGGTCTACGACGGCTTCCACCTCGCCTTCGACTACTTCGGCCGCAGCTCCTCCGCGGAGAACCGCGACATCACCCAGCACTTCGCCCGCAAGCTGAACGAGAACGGCTTCATCGAGGAGCGGGCGATCCGCCAGGTCTACAGCCCCGCCGACGGCCGTTTCCTGCCCGACCGCTATGTCGAGGGCACGTGCCCGCACTGCGGCTACGACAAGGCCCGCGGCGACCAGTGCGAGAACTGCACCCGGGTGCTCGACCCGACCGACCTGATCAACCCGCGTTCGGCGATCTCCGGCTCCACGGACCTCGAGGTCCGCGAGACCAAGCACCTCTTCCTCCTCCAGTCCAAGCTGGAGAACGAGGTCCGCGAGTGGGTCGCCCGGCACGACAAGGACTGGCCGCAGCTCGCCTCCTCCATCGCCCACAAGTGGCTGACCGAGGGCCTGCACGACCGCGCGATCACCCGTGACCTGGACTGGGGCGTCCCGGTCCCGGCCGACACCTGGCCGGAGCTGGCCGCCGAGGGCAAGGTCTTCTACGTCTGGTTCGACGCGCCGATCGAGTACATCGGCGCGACGAAGGAGTGGGCCGACCAGGACCCGGAGAACCGCGACTGGAAGTCGTGGTGGTACGACGCCGACGAGAGCGTCCGCTACACGGAGTTCATGGCGAAGGACAACGTCCCCTTCCACACCGTCATGTTCCCGGCCACCGAGCTGGGCGTGCGCGAGCCGTGGAAGAAGGTCGACTACGTCAAGGCCTTCAACTGGCTGACGTACTACGGCGGGAAGTTCTCCACCAGCCAGAAGCGCGGTGTCTTCACCGACCAGGCCCTGGACATCCTCCCGGCCGACTACTGGCGCTACTTCCTGATCGCCAACGCCCCCGAGTCCGACGACTCGTCCTTCACCTGGGAGCACTTCACCGCCACGGTCAACAAGGACCTCGCCGACACCCTCGGCAACTTCGTCAACCGCGTGCTGTCCTTCTCGAAGAAGCGCTTCGGCGAGGAGGTCCCCGCGGGCGGCACCCCGGGCGAGGCCGAGACGAAGCTCGGCGAGCAGATCGCCGAACTCCTCGCCGAGTACGAGGGTCACATGGAGGCCATGCAGTTCCGCAAGGCCGCCGCGGCCCTGCGCGCCCTGTGGTCGGCGGGCAACTCCTACCTGGAGGAGAAGGCCCCCTGGCTGCAGATCAAGACCGACAAGGACGCCGCGGCCCTCACCCTGCGTACGGCGATGAACCTGATCCATCTGTACGCGGTGGTCTCCGAACCGCTGATCCCGGCGACGGCCGCCGCCATGCGCCAGGCCTTCTCCCTCCAGGACACTGCGTCTGATCAAAAGCGTGCGACCTGGATCACCGAGGCCGAGGCCAAGTCCCTCACCGCCGTCCCCGCCGGCACGCCCTTCACGGTCCCCCCGGTCCTCTTCGCCAAGCTGACGGACGAGGACCTGGCAGCGTACAAGGAGCGCTTCGGCGGCGAGCAGGGCTGACGACTCCGACAGCTTGGGCGGGCCCGGGAAGACGTTCGATGGTGCCCTTGACCTTGATGATCCGGGGCGTGGTGTCGGAGGCGGAGCCCAGGGCCTTCACCAGCTGAGCGCGGGTGGAGACGGTGACGGTGTGCGCGGCGTCGGCCTTCGAGCCGCCGGTGGTCCCGGTACCGGAGGCGGCCCAGCCGTCCTTGGCGGCGAGTGTCTGGTGGTAGAGGTCGGGGGCGGTCGCGTTCGCGTTCATCACGAACACCCCGGCACCGACGCCCGCGGCCACGACGGCGGCGGACACGGCGAGGATGCGCCGCTTGCGGAGGGACCGGCGGTGGGAGGAAGCAGCCACGGAGGAGTCCTTGAAAGTGTGCTGTACATGCCTTACGACTCCTCAGTGGCCGCCGCGGAGAAGGAAGTTGCCGCCTCACGGTGAGAATTTCGGCTCAGGCGGCGTAGCGCAGGACGAGCGCGCCGACCACCGGTGCGGCGTAGACGAGGGGGAACGGGATGTGCGAGTACCAGCGGGCCCGCGTCACGGTGACGGCGGCCCCGAGGAAGTAGACCACCAGCCCGGTCCCGGCCAGCACCCCGATCACCGGCACGAACAGCCCGACCACCAGCCCCACGGCCCCGGCGGCCTTGGCCACGCCGAGCAGGGTCCACCACGACTGCGGCACCCGGTAGTCGGTGAGCGCCTTGACGATCCACTGGGCCCGCAGCAGCAGCACGGCCCCGGAGAAACCGGCCATCAGCGCGGCGAGCAGGGTGACGACGATCTGAGCGGTACGCATAAGAGGCTCCCATCGAGCACTCGACTGAAGTGCGGACACCGCTCTGACACCGGTGCTCGCCCCCATGTGACAGAGCACCGAAAAAATCTCCGCCCAACATGAACGTTGCTGGTCACCGGGCCGTAGCCGCGACAGTGACGTCATACTGGAAGCGCTCGACCGCGCCCTTCGGGAGGTCCGGGCCGGCAGCCCGGCCGGAGAGAAGTGGAAGGACATCATGTCTTCTTTCGTCACCTACCTTGAGGTGCGCGGCCTGGCCGTCTCCGACGCCGTCCGGGAGCGCGTCACCACCTGCACCGACCTCGACCGCCTCAACGACTGGCTCGACCGGGCCGGCACGGTCAAACGCGCGGAGGACCTGTTCACCGAGGCGGCGGACGCGCCGGAGAACACCACCGAGCTTGCCTGACCCGCCTCCGTCATGACCCCGCCCGGCCGTCCCGCGAACCTCCCCGAAGCCCATCTCCGCCTCATCGGGGCCGCCCTGACGCTGGGCGCACCCTTCTCCCTGGTTCTGGCCGGAGGGTATGCGCTCCAAGCCCATGGACTGGTCGAACGGCCGCACGGGAACGTGGACCTCGCGACGGAGAGCCCGGAGCCAACCGACCGGATCGCGTACGCCGTCGGTGCGGCCCTGGAGGCACGGGGTCGGCAGGTGCGGGCCGGAGCATTCACCCCGCTCACCGCGCAGCTGACGGTGACGGACCCGCCGACCGGCGAGCCGTGCGTCCTCACCCTGCACAAGGAGACGTTCTGGCAGCCGCCGGAGCTGACCGAGTACGGTCCCGCGCTCTCCCTGGAGGACGCCGTAGGGACGAAGATCCGTGCGCTGTACGACCGTGGCGCCGCCGTCGATCTGGTCGACGCGCAGGCCGCGGCCGCCCGGTTCTCCTTCCCTGATCTGGAGGAGCTGGGCCGCCGACACGCCCATGATCCCTTCGATCTGCCCACGCTGCAGTCCCGGCTGACGGGGACGGACTTCTACTCCGACGTGGACTTCATCCGGTACGGCCTGACGCAGGAGCAGGTCACCGCCCTGCGTGCCTGGGCCCAGCACTGGTCCGACGACATCGCCGAGCGCCTGCTGGAGGACGGCGCTTCCCCGGACGGAGAGGACGGAGGGGACGGGGACGACATGGAGGACTGAGGCTGAAGAGGAAAAGGCCCGGAACCCCCACCGAGGGTCCGGGCCTTCACCGTTCGCCGTACTACTTCGGCTGCGGCTTCCTGATGTTCAGGTGCAGCTCGCGCAGGCGGGCCTCCTCCAGCTCGGTCGGCGCGCCCATCATCAGGTCCTGGGCGTTGCCGTTGAGCGGGAAGGCGATCGTCTCGCGGATGTTGGGCTCGTCCGCGAGGAGCATGACGATGCGGTCCACGCCGGGGGCGATACCGCCGTGCGGCGGGGCGCCGAAGCGGAACGCGCGGAGCATGCCGGCGAACTTCTCCTCGACGGTCTCACGGTCGTAGCCCGCGATCTCGAAGGCCTTGAGCATGATCTCCGGCTCGTGGTTCCGGATGGCGCCGGAGGACAGCTCGACACCGTTGCAGACGATGTCGTACTGCCAGCCCAGGATGTCCAGCGGGTCCTGGGTCTGAAGGGCCTCCAGACCGCCCTGCGGCATGGAGAAGGGGTTGTGCGAGAAGTCGATCGCGCCGGTCTCCTCGTCCTTCTCGTACATCGGGAAGTCGACGATCCAGCAGAAGCGGAAGACGCCCTCCTCGAAGTGGCCGGCGCGG
Source organism: Streptomyces sp. NPDC030820 (assembly GCF_055572075.1). Lineage (NCBI taxonomy): Bacteria > Bacillati > Actinomycetota > Actinomycetes > Kitasatosporales > Streptomycetaceae > Streptomyces > Streptomyces sp. NPDC030820. The sequence goes on along the minus strand of NZ_JBVIEB010000005.1, from coordinate 347,409 downwards.
CGAGCTGCCTCCACCCGCACCGCGCCCATGATCTTGGAGACCTCGTCGAACTCGCCCGCGCCGAAGAACACCGCGTGACCGGGGGCCAGCGACAGGCGCTTGGTCAGCTCGGCGACGTTCCCCTCGGTGAGGAACTTCGCGATCGGGCCGGACAGCGCGCCGTCCTCGCCGACGCGGACCCAAGCCAGGCCCTTGGCGCCCAGCGAGACGGCGAACTCGCCGAGCTGGTCGAAGAACTTGCGCGGCTGGTCCTGGACCGCCGGGACGGGCAGCGCGCGCACGTGCTTGCCGGCGAACGCCTTGAACTCCGAGCCCTCGAAGACATCGGTGATGTCGACCAGCTCCAGCTTGGCGCGCAGGTCCGGCTTGTCGGAGCCGTACTTCAGCATCGCCTCGCGGAACGGGATCCGCGGGAAGGGGGAGGTGACGTGGCGGCCGTTGCCGAACTCCTCGAACAACTCGGTCATCAGCTTCTCGACCGGCTGGAAGATGTCCTCCTGCTCGACGAAGGACATCTCGATGTCGAGCTGGTAGAACTCGCCCGGCGAGCGGTCGGCGCGGGCGTCCTCGTCGCGGAAGCAGGGCGCGATCTGGAAGTAGCGGTCGAAACCGGAGATCATCAGCAGCTGCTTGAACTGCTGCGGGGCCTGCGGCAGCGCGTAGAACTTGCCGGGGTGCAGGCGCGAGGGGACCACGAAGTCACGCGCGCCCTCGGGGGAGGTGGCGGACAGGATCGGCGTCGCCATCTCGTTGAAGCCCATCGCCGTCATCTTGTGGCGCATCGCCGAGATGACCGCCGTACGCAGCATGATGTTGCGGTGCATGCGCTCGCGGCGCAGGTCCAGGAAGCGGTACTCCAGGCGCCGCTCCTCGTTGACCCCGTCCTCGGTGTTGATCGTGAACGGCAGCGGCGCGGCGGCGCCCAGCAGCTCGACCTCGGCCACCTCGACCTCGATCTCGCCGGTGGGCAGGTCGGGGTTGATGTTCTCGGTTCCACGTGAAACAACGCGGCCGTCGACGCGGACCGTGGACTCCTTGGAGATCTTGTCCAGGGCCTCGTACGCGGGCGTGCCGGGGCGGGCCACCAGCTGCGTGATGCCGTAGTGATCGCGCAGATCGATGAAGAGGATGCCGCCCAGGTCGCGCCGATTGTGCAGCCAGCCACTCAGCCGGACGTCGGTGCCGACGTCAGAGGCGCGGAGCTGGCCGCAGGTGTGGGACCTGTACCGATGCATCGTCGTTCATCGTCCTTCGTGTGTGGGTCTGCGGGGGAGGGGTGCTCTCCCCGGCGAGAACGGGCACGGGGCCCGGACCCATCAAGGGTACCGGGCACGCCAAGATCGGCTCCCCACCTTTTGCCGCGCCTTCCCCGCGCCGCACTGGAGGATCCTCCGAGTCTCCGGGTCCGGGATCCTCTGTTCCTACGGTGGCAGCTATCGGTCAGACATTCCTAAAGTGGGCGAATGCGCACAGGCGAGCCCCTCCCGTCCGTCGGGGACGTCCTCGCCGCCCTCGCGACCGGGCTGTGGCACTGGGACACGGCCGCAGGACTGGTCACCGTGGACGCGGAGGCGGCGCGGCTGCTCGGGCTGCCCGCGGAGCCGACCACCCTCACGGAGGTCCAGACCCGGGCCCGACTGCACCCGGAGGACTGGAACGAGATCACCGGTGTGGTCCCGCTGGCGGTCGACGAGGGCACGCTCGCCGAGGTGCGCATCCGGATCGTGGACGGGCAGGGGGACGTCCTGCGGGTGGTCCGCAGCCGGTCCAAGCCGTCCTTCGATCCCGAGCGGCGGGCGTACGAGCTGATCGGCACCCTCCAGGAGGTCACCGAGCCGACCCCGGGCACCCGGGCCGCCCGCAGCGCGGTCACCGGCGACTGGCGCCGCTCGCGGGAGGCGTTCCTGCTGGACGCGGGCCGGGCGCTGGCGGAGGCACGGTCCACCGCGGAGGTGCTGCGGGTGGCCGGCGGCCTGTCGATGCCGGGGTTCTCCCCGGACGGGCTAGTGGTGTTCGGCGCGGAGGGCGACCGGCTGACGATCACCGGCCAGCACGGGCACCAGCCCGGCGACATGAACCCCTTCTCGCACATGTCGCTGAGCACCGACTATCCGGCGGCCGAGGTCGTTCGCACGGGCCGCGCGGTGTATCTGTCCTCCCCCCAGGAGTACAAGGCCCGATACCCGGCGACCTGGCCGCTCGCCCGCCACTTCGGCCGCCGCTCGTGGGCCTTCCTGCCGCTGACGGTGGCCGGACGCACGATGGGCGCCTGGATGGCGGCCTTCGCCTATCCGGTGGCGTTCACGCCCGACGAGCGGGCCGTGCTGACCACGGTGGCCCGGATGCTCGCCCAGGCGCTGTCCCGGGCGGAGGTCACCGAATCGGAGCGGGAGCTGACGGACGGCCTGCAGCGCTCCATGCTGCCCTCGCTCGGCCCGGAGATCCCCGGCATGCAGGTGGCCGCCCGCTACATACCGACCGGCGGCGGCCTCCAGGTCGGCGGCGACTGGTACGACATGATCCCGCTGCCCTCCGGCCGCTTCGCGCTGGCCATGGGAGACGTCCAGGGCCATGACGTACGGGCCGCGGGCCTCATGGGCCAGCTGCGCATCGCCCTGCGCGCCTACGCCGCCGAGGGCCACCGCCCGGACGCCGTGCTCACCCGCGCCTCCCGGTTCCTGCACGGCATCACCCACGACGACCAGATGACCGACATCCGCTTCGCGACCTGCGTGTACGTGGAGGCCGACCCGGCGACCGGGATGCTGGAGATCGCCCGTGCCGGGCACCCGCACCCGGCGATCCGGATGGCCGACGGCACGGTGATGATGCGGCCGACGGCGGGCGGGCTGCCGCTGGGCGTGGACCCGGACGCGGACTATCCGACGACCCGGTTCACCCTCGAACCCGGCGAGACACTCATGCTCTGCACCGACGGCCTGATCGAGACCGGCGGACACGACCTGGACAGCGGCTGGAGCCGGCTGCGCGCGATCCTGGAGGCGCATCCGGGAGACACCGGGGTAGATCTGGAGTCACTGGCCGACGCGCTGGTGCAGGGCGTGCACGGGCCGTCCTCGCACCACACCACCGGTCCCCTGGCCGACCGCCGCGAGGACGACATCGCGTTGCTGCTGCTGGGCCGGCCGCTGGAGGGCGCCGTGCGGGCCGCGGTACGGCGCACCCTGCTGTCGGTGGCGCAGGACGAGCCGGACCGGATCGCCGAGGCCCGCCGGCATCTGCGCGAGCTGCTGCACGACTGGGCCTCGCCCGAGCAGGTCGACTCGGCGGTGCTGCTGGTCTCCGAGATGGTCACCAACGTCCTCGTGCACACCGACACCGACGCGCTGCTGGTCGCCCAGGTGACCGGCGAGGCGGGGGTGCGTGGGCTGCGGGTGGAGGTCACCGACGCGGGCGACGACCTGCCGCACAAGCGCCACCCCGGCGAGCTGGCGTCCTCGGGCCGCGGCCTGATGCTGATCGAGCTGCTCGCGGACGCCTGGGGGGTGAACCCGCGGGGCGAGGGCAAGAGCATCTGGTTCGAGCTTTACGAGTCGGCGGGCGCGTCGGGGGGTGTGTCGGCCGACGGCTCGGGGGGCGTGTCGGAGGGCGGCGCGTCCGGGGGGCGCGTGGCGGGAGGCGGCGCGTCCGGCGGGCGCGTGGCGGAAGGCGGCGCATCCGAGGGACGCGCGGCGGAAGGCGGCGCATCCGAGGGGCGCGTGACGGAAGGCGGCGTGCTGGTCGGCGATGCCCCCGACGGCGGTGAGTCGGAGGGTGCGCCGGACGGCGGTGAGTCGGAAGGTTCGCTGGAGGGCGGTGAGTCGGAAGGTTCGCCGGAGGGCGATGAGGCGGAGGACACGGAGCCGGAAGGTGATGAGGGCGCTGCGTAACGCGTCCGCAGCTCCTGTACGACCCCGAACGCGGCCGCGGTCAGCGGGACCGCGAGCAGCATCCCGAGGATCCCCGCGACGGACGCCCCGGCGGTGATGGCGAGCATCACCACGGCCGGATGCATCTGCACGGTCCGGCTCTGGATGACCGGCTGCAGCACATGGCCGTCCAGCACCTGCACGGCGAGGACGACTCCGACCACCCACAGCGCGATGACGAAGCCACGGTCGGCGAGCGCGACCAGGACGGCCACCGTGCCGGAGAGGAAGGCGCCGAGGTAGGGGATGTAGGCGCCGACGAAGACGAGCGCGCCGAGTCCGACCGCGCCGGGCACCTGGAGGATCAGCAGGCCGAGGGTGATGCACACAGCGTCGATGAGCGCGATGAGGGTCGTCCCGCGCATGAACCCCTCGACCGCCTCGAAGGCCCGCCGGGCGACGGCCTCCAGGGTGTCGGCGGTGCCGCCGGGCGCGACGGCCCGCAGGGACTCCACGGCCCGATGGGAGTCGCGCAGGAAGAAGAAGACGAGCAGCAGGGCGAGCACGGCCATGGCGATGGACTCGCCGACGACGCTGACCCCGCTGATGACGTTGGACGCGGCCGTGCCCCCGAACTTGCTCAGCAGCTTGCGCGAGTTCGCGGCGAGGTCGTCGAGCCCGGTGCCGGCCGCCCCGAAGTGCTGTGCGACCCCCTTGGCGGCGTCCCGCAGCGAGGCGATGATCTGGTCGCCGGTGTCGATGAGCGCGGCGACGACGATGTACACGGCACCGCCGACGACGGCCACGACGGCGACGCAGGTGAGCCCGGCCGCCACCGACGCCTGCACCCCGGTCCGCACGAGCCGCCGGTACAGCGGGCCGAGCAACGCGGTACCGAGCAGGGCGAGCAGCACCGGTGTGACGGCCGTACGGAACTCCCCGCACAGCCGCACCCCGACCCACCCCACCCCGGCGACGAGCAGCAGCACTGCGCACCAGGCGGCGAGGCGTCGAACGGGGTCGGGCAACAGCTGCACCCGTCCAGCGGATCATGGGCGCCGACCGGTGTCCTGCCGCGCGGGGCCGGGCGGGTGAGATGCGGCTCCGGCGGGCAGGGAGGCTCGTATCCTCGCCCCATGCGTATCGGAGAGCTGGCGCAGCGCACGGGAGTCCCGGTTCCGACGATCAAGTTCTACGCACGGGAGGGCCTGCTGCCGCCCGGTGAGCGCACCAGCCCCAACCAGGTCCGGTACGGCGAGACCCACGTCCGCAGGCTGAAGCTGATCCGGGCGATGCTGGAGGTCGGCGGCATGTCCGTGACCACGGCCGGCCAGGTGCTCGCCCGGATAGACGCCCCGGACCGCACCGTCCACTCGATGCTCGGTGTCGCCCAGTCCGCGGTCAGCCGGACCGCCGGGGAACGGGGCACCCCGCAGGACCGCGAGCGGGCCGAAGCGGACGTGGCCGAGCTGGTGCGCCGGCACGGCTGGACGGCCCGGCCGAAGAACCCCGGCTGGACGGCGCTGGTCCAGCTCATCGTGACGTACCGGGACCTGGGCCGGGACGATCTGCTGGCGCTGCTCGACGAGTACGCCGCGGCGGCCGGCCGGCTCGCCGAGGCCGAACTGGCCACCGTGGCCCGGGTACCGACCGTGGACGGCAAGGTAGAGGCCGTGGTACTGGGCACGGTGCTGGGCGACACCGCAATGGCCGCACTACGCCGCATCGCCCAGGAGAACGCCTCGGCGAGCACACTGACGCCCAGCGGAAGGCCGTAGCGGCACGGGGTGCCGAATCGGCGGTACCGCAGGTACAACTCGCCTGCGGTACCGCTGGGACGTGTCAGGCCCGCGGCCCCTCGCCGGTCATGCCGTGCACCGCCGGGATCGTCCCCAGCCGGCCCTTCTGGAAGTCCTCGAAGGCCTGCATCAGCTCTTCCTTGGTGTTCATGACGAACGGGCCGTAGTGGGCCATGGGCTCACGGATCGGCTGTCCGCCGAGCAGGACGACCTCCAGGTCCGGCGTGTGGGAGTCCTGCTTCTCGTCCGCGCGGACGGTCAGCGAGGACCCGGCGCCGAACACCGCGGTCTGCCCGAGGTGGATCGGCCGGCGGTCCGTACCGACGCTGCCGCGGCCCGCGAGGACGTAGGCCAGGCCGTTGAAGTCCTCCCGCCAGGGCAGGGTGACCTCGGCCCCCGGGGCGACGGTCGCGTGGATCATCGTGATCGGGGTGTGCGTGATGCCGGGACCCTTGTGGCCGTCCAGCTCGCCCGCGATGACCCGCAGCAGCGCCCCGCCGTCCGGAGTCGTCAGCAGCTGGACGTTACCGCCGCGGATGTCCTGGTAGCGCGGGGCCATCATCTTGTCCTTGGCCGGGAGGTTCACCCACAGCTGCAGGCCGTGGAAGAGACCGCCGGACACGACGAGGGACTCCGGCGGCGCCTCGATGTGCAGCAGACCGGAGCCCGCCGTCATCCACTGGGTGTCGCCGTTGGTGATGGTGCCGCCACCACCCTGGGAGTCCTGGTGGTCGAAGACGCCGTCGATGATGTAGGTGACGGTCTCGAAGCCGCGGTGCGGGTGCCAGGGGGTGCCCTTGGGCTCGCCCGGCGCGTACTCCACCTCGCCCATCTGGTCCATCATGATGAACGGGTCGAGGTGGCGGTAGTTGATCCCCGCGAACGCCCGGCGCACCGGGAAGCCCTCACCCTCGAAACCACTCGGAGCGGTCGTGACGGCCAGCACCGGACGCGCCACCGCGTCAGCGGGAGCGGGAGCGGTCACGCGGGGCAGCGTCAACGGGTTCTCGACGGTCACTGCAGGCATGGTCGGTACCTCCTTGTGCGCTCACTTTAGTTGAGCGTTGAACTTTCTGCCACCCCCAACAGAACGAGCCCGGAGGGAATTCCCTCCGGGCTCCAGGCGAGGTCCCGCACGGGTCAGGAGAAGGCGAACGTCACGGCGATCACGGCCGCCCCCAAAGCGCCCACCAGCACCGGAATCCCGAACACCAGCGGCAGGACGACACCGAAGACGAACACACCCAGCGTGTCAGGGGGCCGTTGTCGGTGCTGAGCTCACGGAACGACTCCAGCCGCCCTTCCGCCGTGACCCCCCTCGCGCGCAGCACCCACACCGCGCGTATCAGCCGGAAGCCGCCCCGCGTGGTCGGACAGCCGCAGGCGACCCGACCCCCAGCACCCCCGCCGTCAGCGCGAAGACCCCACCCCCGGCCCACCACAGCCGGCGTCCGCGCAGCACGGTCGGCTAGCCGTACATCCGCCGCATGGCGAAGTCGACCATCTGCTCGACCGCCTTCGCGTCGAAGACCATCCGGTGCTCGCCCTCCATGTCGAGGACGAAGCCGTATCCGGTGGGCAGCAGGTCGATCACCTCGGCGCCGGTGATCACGAAGTACTTGGACTCCTTGCCCGCGTACCGGCGCAGCTCCTTGAGCGAGGTGAACATCGGGATCACCGGCTGCTGGGTGTTGTGCAGGGCGAGGAAGCCGGGGGTGTCGCCACGCGGGCAGTACACCTTCGACGTGGCGAAGATCTGCTGGAAGTCCTCGGCGGACATCTGCCCGGTGGTGAAGGCACGCACCGCGTCCGCGAGGGAGGGCGGGGACGGCTCGGGATACAGCGGCGGCTGCTGCCCGTAGCCGCCGGCCATCGGCTGCTGGGGCGCGGCGTACTGCTGCTGAGCACCGACGTTCTGGTCGTAGCCGTACATGCGCGCAAGCGTACCGAGCGGAAGCGGCGCGGTGGCGTCCGGGAGAATTTACGTAGCGGTCGCTAGCGGCACCGCGCGGGTATGGCGGTCGCTCGCCGAGGCGGGGGAGCCCGGCTGGTGGAGATACCAGGGGGGTCACCTTGCTTTCGCCGAGTACGCGGAGCGCTGGGCGGCCCTGCTCACGGACCGGCCCGAGGGCACCCCGGAGTAGACCCTTCTCACACTTGGACCGGTAGGGGTTGCTTCTTATTACCGACGGGTAGCATCATCGTGGCTACTTGTTGGTACGTGAACTAGGTGCGAGGAGTCAGTGCCTCGCCGATCCCTCTACGGAGCCGTCGCCATGGGGCACTACAAGTCGAATCTCCGCGACATCGAGTTCAACCTCTTCGAAGTACTGGGGCGCGACAAGGTGTACGGCACCGGCCCGTTCGAGGAGATGGACGTCGACACCGCGAAGAGCATCCTGGAGGAGATGACCCGCCTCTCGGAGAACGAGCTGGCCGAGTCCTTCGCCGACGCCGACCGCAACCCGCCCGTCTTCGACCCCGAGACCAACACCGCACCGGTCCCGGCGTCCTTCAAGAAGAGCTACCAGGCCTTCATGGACTCCGAGTACTGGCGGCTCGGCCTGCCCGAGGAGATCGGCGGCACCACCTCGCCGCGCTCCCTGATCTGGGCCTACGCCGAGCTGATCCTGGGCGCCAACCCGGCCGTGTGGATGTACTCCTCGGGCCCGGCGTTCGCCGGCATCCTCTTCGAGGAGGGCAACGAGGTCCAGAAGCACATAGCCAAGATCGCCGTGGAGAAGCAGTGGGGCTCCACGATGGTGCTCACCGAGCCCGACGCGGGCTCCGACGTGGGCGCCGGCCGCACCAGGGCGATCCAGCAGGAGGACGGTTCCTGGCACATCGAGGGCGTGAAGCGCTTCATCACCTCCGGTGAGCACGACATGTCCGAGAACATCCTCCACTACGTGCTCGCGCGTCCCGAGGGCGCCGGCCCCGGCACCAAGGGCCTGTCCCTCTTCCTCGTCCCGAAGTACCTCTTCGACTTCGAGACCGGCGAGCTGGGCGAGCGCAACGGCGTCTACGCCACCAACGTCGAGCACAAGATGGGCCTGAAGGCCTCCAACACCTGCGAGATGACCTTCGGCGACCAGCACCCCGCCAAGGGCTGGCTGATCGGCGACAAGCACGACGGCATCCGCCAGATGTTCCGCATCATCGAGTTCGCCCGCATGATGGTCGGCACGAAGGCGATCTCCACGCTGTCCACCGGCTACCTGAACGCGCTGGAGTACGCCAAGGAGCGCGTCCAGGGCCCCGACCTCGCGCAGTTCATGGACAAGGCCGCGCCCAAGGTCACCATCACCCACCACCCGGACGTGCGCCGCTCGCTGATGACGCAGAAGGCGTACGCGGAGGGCATGCGCGCCCTGGTGCTGTACACCGCCTCGATCCAGGACGCGATCCAGCTCAAGGAGGCGGCCGGCGAGGACGCCTCCGCCGAGCACGCGCTGAACGACCTGCTGCTGCCGATCGTCAAGGGCTACGGCTCCGAGAAGGGCTACGAGCAGCTCGCCCAGTCGCTGCAGACCTTCGGCGGCTCCGGCTTCCTGCAGGAGTACCCGATCGAGCAGTACATCCGGGACTCCAAGATCGACACCCTCTACGAGGGCACCACCGCGATCCAGGGCCAGGACTTCTTCTTCCGGAAGATCGTCCGCAACCAGGGCGCCGCGCTGAACTCCCTCGCCGAGGACATCAAGAAGTTCCTGGCGCTCGGCACCGGCGGCGAGGAGCTGGCCGGCGCCCGCGAGCACCTGGCCAAGGCGGCCGTGGAGCTGGAGGCGATCGTCGGCCTGATGCTGACCGACCTCGCCGCCACCGAGCAGGACACCAAGAACATCTACAAGGTGGGCCTGAACACCACCCGGCTGCTCATGGCCTCCGGTGACGTCGTCGTCGGCTACCTGCTGCTGAAGGGCGCCGCGATCGCCGCCGAGAAGCTGGCCACGGCCTCCGCCAAGGACCAGGCGTTCTACACCGGCAAGATCGCCGCGGCGAAGTTCTTCGCGGCCAACGTGCTGCCGGGCGTCACCCTCGCCCGCAAGGTCGCCTCGGGTGTCGAGCTGGACCTGATGGAACTGGACGAGGCCGCGTTCTAGGACCAGGCCACGTTCTAGGACCAGGCCGCTTCTGGAAGGTCCTTGCGGATTCCTGCGGATTCCCTGTGCGGGCCCGCTCCCTTTCCGGGAGCGGGCCCGTGCACGTCGTTAAGGTGAACCCATGAGCGCACCAGCCCGCTTCGACCGCGGCCACACCGACGACCTGATGTCCTTCCTGGCGGCGAGCCCGACGCCGTACCACGCCGTGGCGAACACCGCCGAGCGGCTGGAGAAGGCGGGCTTCCGGCAGGTCGCCGAGACGGACGCCTGGGACTCCGCGAGCGGCGGCAAGTACGTGCTGCGCGGCGGCGCGATCATCGCCTGGTACGTCCCCGAGGGCGCCGAGCCGCACACGCCGTTCCACATCGTCGGCGCGCACACCGACTCCCCGAACCTCCGTGTCAAGCCGCGTCCGGACAGCGGGGCGCACGGCTGGCGTCAGGTCGCCGTCGAGATCTACGGCGGCCCGCTGATGAACTCCTGGCTGGACCGCGACCTGGGCCTGGCCGGCCGGCTGAGCCTGCGGGACGGCTCCACGGTCCTGGTCAACGTGGACCGGCCGCTGCTGCGCGTGCCCCAGCTGGCCATCCATCTGGACCGCTCGGTCAGCACCGAGGGGCTCAAGCTCGACAAGCAGCGTCATCTGCAGCCGGTCTGGGGCCTCGGCGACGAGGTGCGCGACGGCGATCTGATCGCCTTTCTGGAGCAGGAGGCGGGACTTACGGCCGGCTCGGTCACCGGCTGGGACCTGATGACGCACCCGGTGGAGGCCCCGGCCTACCTCGGCCGGGACCGGGAGCTGGTCGCCGGCCCGCGCATGGACAATCTGCTGTCGGTGCACGCGGCCACGGCCGCACTCGTCTCGGCCGCGGCCTCCGGCGCCCCGCTCAGCCGCATCCCGGTGCTGGCCGCCTTCGACCACGAGGAGAACGGCTCCCAGTCGGACACCGGCGCGGACGGCCCGCTGCTCGGCAGCGTGCTGGAGCGCTCGGTCTTCGCCCGCGGCGGCTCGTACGAGGACCGGGCCCGGGCCTTCGCCGGCACGGTGTGCCTGTCCTCCGACACCGGCCACGCCGTGCACCCCAACTACGCCGAGCGGCACGACCCCACGCACCACCCCCGGGTCAACGGCGGCCCGATCCTCAAGGTCAACGTCAACAACCGCTACGCCACGGACGGTTCGGGCCGGGCCATCTTCGCGGCGGCCTGCGAGAAGGCGGACGTGCCCTTCCAGTCGTTCGTCTCCAACAACTCCATGCCGTGCGGCACGACGATCGGCCCCATCACCGCCGCCCGCCACGGCATCCGCACGGTCGACATCGGCGTCGCGATCCTCTCCATGCACAGCGTGCGTGAACTGTGCGGCGCCGACGACCCGTTCCTGCTGGCGAACGCCCTGACGGCGTTTCTGGAGGGCTAGCCGGGACCTCGCCGGGTACCCGGCCGGGACCGGAGATTCCGGCACCGGAAGGGGAGGCGAGGTCTCATGGGGCTCGGCGGATGCATCATCCTCATAGCCGTGGGAGCAATCCTCACATTCGCGACCGACTGGCACATGCGCGGCGTCAACCTCGACGTCGTAGGCGTGATCCTGATGGCCGTGGGCCTGATCGGCATCGCGACGTTCAGCGGCATCGCACGGCGCCGGCGGGTCGTGGTCCCGCCGACGCCGGTGGTGGAGGAGGACCCGCACCATCACCACCACTACCGCGACGACGGCTACACCGACGGGTACGGCGTCTGACGCGGGCGCCTGATCCGACGGGTGCTCCCGGGTCCGTCGCGCCCTCAGTCCTGGTGGATCACATCCGTGCCGGGGCCGCCGGAGAGCATGTCCCGGCCGGGGCCGCCGTACAGCCTGTCGTTGCCGCTGTTGCCGTAGAGCTTGTCGTTGCCGCTGTTGCCGTACAGGACGTCGTCGCCCGTGCCGCCGTACAGGAGGTCGTCGCCGGTTCCGCCGGTGATCGCGTCCTTGCCGTCGTCGCCGGACAGGTACTGGGCGCCGGAGCCGCCGTGCAGCACGTCGTCGCCCTTGCCGCCCTGGACGATGTTGTCACCGCCGCTCGCGCCGATCGTGTCGTTGCCGTCACCGCCCCAGGCCAGGCCCTCGGCGCCGACGGTGATGGTGTCGTTGCCGGCGTCGCCCGAGACGTGGGCGCCGTCGAGGCGGCCGGAGTCGGCCGCCTTGTCGTTGCCCGCGCCCAGCGAGATCTGGGCGTAGGAGTAGACCTGGTCGGTGGCGTTGTCGTAGGCGAGCGTGTCGTCGCGGTCGCCGAGGTTCATGATCAGGGCGGCGTACGGGTCCTGGCTGTCCACGAGAGTGACGGTGCAGGAGACCTTCGTGCGGTCCGCGCGGTCGGGGTGGGCGCAGTCGTGGCCCGCCTTGATCGGGACGACGTCGTCGATCACATAGGTGATGCCGGCGCGGTCCGCGGTGCGGGAGGCGGTGACGCTGGCCTGATTGGTCTGGCCGGGGGCGGCCTGGTAGGTGAGCTGCCAGTCGTACTGGTTGACCGCGGCGGTGGCCGCCGGCGTGGCCGCGCCGGCCGTACCGGCGAACGTGAGCGGTATGGCCAGGGCGGCGCCGAGGGCCAGGGCGAGGGCACGTGCCGAGGGCATGCGGGTCATGACGGGTCCTCCGGGAGGAGCGTGGGGAGTGGTGTCCTTACGCGACGTCCGACTCGCCGCCACCGTCATTGGTTGGCCAACTCCCTTGCCAGCACCGGATGTTCACCCGCCCGACACCCCACGGCACATGGCACTCCAGCGGCCGGTCAGGTCAGCGCGTGGCCCGTGGTCACGTCCACGTGGCCGGGAACCTCCTCGTGCCGGTCGCCGACCGAGAGCGTGCCGGTGGGCTCGAAGAGGAGGACCTGGGCGCGGCGGGGCGCGGACGGCTTGTGATAGGTGCCGCGTGGGACGGTGAACACCGAGCCCCTGGTCAGGACGAGCGTGCGCTCCCCGGCCGGCTCGCGCAGACCGAGGTGCACCTCGCCGTCGAGGACCAGGAAGAACTCGTCCGTGTCCTCGTGCACATGCCACACGTGTTCGCCCTCGAACTTGGCGATACGGACGTCGTAGTCGTTGACGGCGGCGACGATGCGCGGGCTCCAGCACTCGGTGAAGGAGGCGAAGGCCTTGTCCAGGGCGATGGGTTCGGAGATGGGTTCCATGGGGTCATCGTGCGGGGTTCCGGTACCTCCCCACGAGTGCTAGGAATCGCATATGCCGCAAGGATCCTCTCAGGCACCGCACCGGGTCGTGCCGCCGCACCGGGTCGTCGTGATCGTGGACGCGGGCACCAACCCCTTCGAGGTGGGTGTCGCGACCGAACTGTTCGGACTGCCCCGGCCCGAACTGGGCGACCGAGGACCGCTGTACACGGTCACGCTGTGCACGCCCACCCCGCGGATCCGGATGAACCACGGCTTCTTCACCCTCACCGGCGTACCCGGCCTGGAGGCGGTGGACGAGGCCGACACCCTCGTCGTCCCCGGACGCCCCGACAACGTCGTACCGCGCGGCGCCGACGTCCTGGAGGCCATCCGGCGCAGCCACGCGCGCGGGGCGCGCATCGTCAGCTTCTGCACGGGCAGCTTCGCCCTCGCCGAGTCCGGACTGCTCGACGGGCGCCGGGCCACCACCCACTGGATGTGGGCGGACACCTTCCGGGACCTGCATCCCAAGGTGCTGCTGGAGCCGGACGTCCTCTTCGTGGACGAGGGCGACATCCTCACCGCCGCCGGCAGCGCGGCCGCACTCGACCTCGGGCTGCACCTCTGGCGCCGCGACCACGGCGCCGAACTCGCCAATGCCGTCTCCCGGCGCCTGGTCTTCGCCGCCCACCGCGACGGCGGCCAGCGGCAGTTCGTGGAGCGCCCGCTGCCCGAGGTGCCCGACGAGTCGCTCGGCCCGCTGCTGGCCTGGGCGCAGGGGCGGCTGGGCGAGCCGCTGACCGTGGCGGACCTCGCCGCCCGTGCGGCCGTCAGCCCCGCCACCCTGCACCGCCGCTTCCGCGCGCAGCTGGGTACGACCCCGCTGGCCTGGCTCACCGGGGAGCGGGTGGCGCTGGCCTGCCGGCTGATCGAGCGGGGCGAGGAGCGCCTGGACGTCGTCGCGGCCCGCAGCGGCCTGGGTACGGCGGCCAACCTGCGGGCCCGGCTGCGCCGCGAGACGGGGCTCAGCCCATCGGCGTACCGCAGGCGGTTCGGGTCCTGACGAGCGCGGTCGGCGGGCGCTTCGGCCGAGCGGACCGTGACGATCAACGCGCGGCGGGGAACGGTACCCGCATGAGACTCCTCGTACACGACCGGCTGCTCGGCATCGGCGACGACTACTGGATCGAGGACGAGCACGGCCGGAAGGTCTTCCTCGTCGACGGCAAGGCCATGCGGCTGCGGGACACCTTCCAGCTGAAGGACGCGCACGGGCGCGTGCTGATCGACATCCACCAGAAGATGCTGGCGCTGCGCGACACCATGGTGATCGAGCGGGACGGCGAGGGCCTGGCCACCATCAAGCGCAAACGGCTGTCCCTGCTGCGCAACCACTACCGGGTGGCCCTGGTCGACGGCACCGAGCTGGACGTCAGCGGCAAGATCCTCGACCACGAGTTCGCCATCGAGTACGACGGCGAACTCCTGGCCGTGATCTCCCGCCGTTGGCTGACCCTCCGCGACACCTACGGCGTCGACATCGTGCGCGAGGACGTGGACCCGGCCCTGCTGATCGCGGTGGCGGTGTGCGTGATCCATCTCGCGCAGAAGGAGCGGGAAGAGGACTGAGGCCGGCCGGGAGGCCCTCAGCGGCGCGGCGGTTCCAGGCCCAGCACGCGGTCCTTCAGCGCCGGGAACTGCTCGCGGGTGGTCGCGACCTTCGCCGGGTCGAAGTCGACGGTGAGGACCTCCTCGTCCGGGCCCGCCTCGGCGAGCACCTCGCCCCATGGATCCACCACGATCGAGTGACCCGCCTGCGGAACTCCGGCATGCGTCCCGGCCGTTCCACACGCGAGCACGAACGCCTGGTTCTCCACCGCCCGCGCCTGAGCCAGCAGCGTCCAGTGCGCGCGTCGCCGCTCGGGCCAGCCCGCCGGGATCACCAGCGTCTCGGCGCCGGCGTCGACCAGTGACCGGAAGAGTTCGGGGAAACGGAGGTCGTAACAGGTGGCCACGCCGAGCGTGGTCCCGGGCAGCCGCACCGTCACCAGATCCCGCCCCGCGCCCATCAGCACGGCCTCGCCCTTGTCGAAGCCGAAGCGATGGATCTTGCGGTAGGCGGCGGCAAGCTCACCGGAGGGGGAGAAGACGAGAGAGGTGTTGTAGAGGGGCCCGTCAGGGTCACGCTCGGGAATCGAGCCCGCGTGCAGCCAGACGCCCGCGTCGCTCGCGGCCTTGGCCATCGTCTCGTACGTCGGCCCTTCGAGCGGCTCGGCCTCGCGGCCGAACTCCTCGTAGGCGAAGGCGCCGGTGGTCCACAGCTCGGGCAGGACCACCAGATCGGCACCGGCCTGTTCCCCGACCAGCGCGGCCACCCGCTGCCGCCGGGTGTCGACCGATTCGTCCTCGTTCACAGCGATCTGGATCAGCGAGGCGCGCACACTACCACCGTCCTGGCATTCGAGTCGTCCACACGGGCCTACGATCGTCACACGAAAGCACTGCCGGGGTGCCTGAAGGCAGCGTAACTTGGGGGTCCCTCCCGGTTCGAGCGAAGCCGAGAACCAGGGGGACTCCCAGACGCCCGCCGAAGTGCAGCCGCCGCCCGCTGGCAACGCCGCCACAACCTGCCCGTGTACCGATCGCCGAGGGGTCCCGTTCCGTGAGTCTGCATCCCACCCTCCAGCCCTACGCCGACGCCTGGACGCACTCCATCGACGCGATATCCGAGATGGTCCAGTCGCTCGCGGAGAGCGAGTGGAACCGGCGGACCCCCTGCCCCGGCTGGTCGGTCCGGGACATCGTGTCGCACATCATCGGCATGGACTGCGAGATGCTCGGCGACCCGCGCCCGATCCACACCCTCCCCCGTGACCTCTTCCACGTCACCAACGAGCACCAGCGGTACATGGAGATACAGGTCGACGTCCGCCGCCACCACACGGCGCCGGAGATGACGGCCGAGCTGGAGTACACGGTCATCCGCCGCAACCGCCAGCTGCGCAACGAGTCGCGGGACCCCGGCACCACGGTCCGCGGCCCGCTGGGCACGGAGATCACGGTGGAACAGGCCTACCGCGCCCGTGCCTTCGACGTATGGGTGCACGAGCAGGATCTGCGTACGGCCCTCGGCCGCCCCGGCAACCTGGACTCGCCGGGCGCGTACGTGGCCCGGGACGTCCTCCTGGAGGCACTCCCCAAGGTCGTGGCGAAGGACGCCGACGCACCGCGCAGTTCGGCCATCGTCTTCGACGTGCACGGTCCGGTGGAGTTCCTGCGCACCATCCGCGTCGACATCCAGGGCCGCGGCACCCTGGAAACCGTCCCGGCCCTCGGCCCCGCCGCCGGCCTCACCCTCGACTGGGAGACCTACGTCCGCCTTGCCTGCGGCCGCGTCACCCCGGAGGCCGTGGCGGACCGGGTGAAGACCGAGGGCGATCCGGAGCTGACGGCGGCGATCCTGCGCAACTTCACGGTGACGCCGTAGTGCCGGTGGGTGTGGGGTCTGGGGGCGGCAGCCCCCAGTGAGGCCCGCACCGGCACAGGGCACCTATGCGGGAACGTGCACCGTCTCCACCCGGCTGGCGACCAACCGTTCACGCTCACGCCGGGCTGCCCGCCCGCGGAGCCGCAGTATCTGGGACACCCCGAGGGCCTGCAGCACGAACACCGCCGAGAACGCCACGGCGTAGTCGTCCCCGGTGGCGTCCAGCAGCACCCCGACCGCGAACAACGTCGTCATCGAGGCGATGAAACCACCCATGTTGGTGATACCGGACGCCGTCCCCTGCCGCTCGGGCGGATTGGCCGGCCGCGCGAAGTCGAACCCGATCATCGAGGCCGGCCCGCACGCCCCCAGCACCGTGCACAGCACCACCAGCAGCCACATCGGCGCATGCGCACCGGGATACAGCAGCGTCGAGGCCCACAGCAGCGCGGTCGCCCCGACCGTGCCCAGCGCCAGCGGCAGCCGCGCCGCGTGGTGCCGGGCGATGATCTGGCCGTAGACCAGCCCGATCATCATGTTGGACAGCACGACCAGGGTGAGCAGCTCACCGGCCGTGGCCCGGCTGAGCCCCTGCGCCTGGACCAGGAACGGCAGGCCCCACAGCAGCAGGAACACCATCGCCGGGAACTGGGTGGTGAAGTGCACCCACAGCCCGAGGCGGGTCCCCGGCTCCCGCCAGGCCGCCGCGATCTGCCGGCGCACATACGCCACGCCCTGGTGCGGCGCCGGCTCCGGCTCGTGCCCCTCGGGATGGTCCTTCAGGAACAGCAGCGTCAGGACGAGGACGACGACACCCGCGAGCGCGCTCCCGGCGAACGCCGGAGTCCAGCCGACGCCGTGCAGCATCCGGGCGAGGAGCAGCGTGGAGACCAGGTTGCCCCCCATGCCGGCCAGCCCCGCGAGCTGCGCGACCAGCGGCCCGCGCCGGGCCGGGAACCAGCGGGTGCCGAGCCGCAGCACGCTGATGAAGGTCATCGCGTCACCACAGCCCAGCAGGGCACGGGAGGCGAGAGCGGTGCCGTACGAGGGCGAGAAGGCGAAGCCCAGCTGACCGGCCGTGAAGAGGATTGCCCCGATGCTCAGCACCTTCTTCGTGCCGAGCCGGTCGACCAGCAGGCCGACGGGTATCTGCATGCCGGCGTAGACCAGCAGCTGGAGGATGGAGAACGTCGACAGGGCGGACGCGTTCACATGGAAGCGGTCCGCCGCGTCCAGCCCCGCCACGCCCAGTGACGTACGGAAGATGACGGCGACGAAGTAGACGGCGACGCCTATGGACCACACGGTGACGGCGCGTCGGCCGCCCGGTGGATCACCCGGAAGGGTGAGGTTGCGCGCCGGACCGCTCATCGGACCTCACCCCGCGCGAGGTGCTCGAACCAGCTCACATGCCGGTGCACGACCCCGACGGCCGCCTCCGCGTCCCCGGCGCGCAGCGCGTCCAGGATCTCCTCGTGCTCGGTGAGCGTCTTGGCGATCCGGTCGGGGTGGGAGTGCATGACGGCGACGCCCATCCGCAGCTGCCGGTCGCGCAGTTGGTCGTAGAGCCGGGACAGGATCTCGTTGCCGCCGCTGCGCACGATCTCGGCGTGGAAGTTGCGGTCGGTCACCGCGGCCGCGGCCAGATCACCGGCGGCGGCTTGCGCCTTCTGCAGCTCCAGCAGCTCGGTCAGCCGTTCGAGCAGGCCGGGCGGGGCGGGTACGGCCTTGCGCGCGGCGTGCTCCTCGACCAGCTGGCGGGTCTCCACCACGTCCGCGATCTCCTGCGCGGAGACCGGCAGTACCAGCGCGCCCTTCTTCGGGTAGAGCCGGATCAGGCCCTCGGCCTCCAGTCGCAGCAGCGCCTCCCGCACGGGCGTGCGCGAGACCCCGACGGCCTCGGCCAGCTCCCCCTCGGTGAGCAGGGTGCCGCCCTCGTAACGGCGGTCGAGAACGCCCTGCTTGACATGGGCGTACACGCGGTCGGCGGCGGGCGGGGGCTTGGGGTCTCGACGGGTGGGCTGCTGTACGGCCGTCTGCATGTCCACAGGATAGATACAACACGTACGCATGCGGCCGCGGCGTCCAACATCCGGACGCCGCGGCGGACATGGCGGTGGATGTGACGAAGATCGCACACAGCGGCCGCACAACCTTCTGTGCTACTTACGTGTCTCACGCATGCGGCCCTCTGCTCTTGCCACCTCAACTCGGCCGCATTTTTGGGGAATTCACGACAATCGGGGTACATCACTTTGATTACCGGCATTAAGGGCACCCGCAGCACCCGCATCCGCAGAGCCGTCGCCGTCGCCGTCACCTCCGGCGCGCTGCTCGCGACCGGTGCCCTCACCGCGACGCCCGCTCAGGCCCTCACGACGCCCACGATCGTGGCCAAGGGCGGCTACGTGATGAACAACGCGAGCAAGACGACGCTCTACACCAAGGCAGCGGACACCCGACGCTCCACCGGCTCCACCACCAAGATCATGACCGCCAAGGTCGTGCTCGCACAGTCGAACCTCAACCTCGACAAGAAGGTGACGATCCAGAAGGCGTACAGCGACTACGTCGTCGCGAACAACGCCTCCCAGGCGCACCTGATCGTCGGCGACAAGGTCACCGTCCGCCAGCTGCTGTACGGCCTGATGCTGCCGTCCGGCTGCGACGCCGCCTACGCGCTCGCCGACACGTACGGCACCGGCACCACCCGTGCCGCGCGCGTGTCGAACTTCATCAGCAAGATGAACGCCGCCGCCAAGAGCCTCAATCTCACGAACACGCACTTCGACTCCTTCGACGGCATCGGCAACGGCAACAACTACTCGACGCCGCGCGACCTCACGAAGATCGCCAGCAGCGCGATGCAGAACTCCACGTTCCGCACGATCGTCAAGACGAAGTCGTACACCGCGAAGACGATCACCTCGACGGGCAGCATCCGCACGATGGCCCCGTGGACCAACACCAACGGTCTGCTGAGCAGCTACAGCGGCACCATCGGCGTGAAGACGGGCTCCGGCCCGGAGGCCGGCTACTGCCTGGTCTTCGCCGCCATCCGCAACAACAAGACGGTCATCGGCACCGTCCTCGCCTCCACCTCCATCCCCCAGCGCGAGTCGGACGCGAAGAAGCTCCTCGACTACGGCTTCGCCAAGCTCGGCTGACGCCTCACCGGACACCGACGGGCCCGTCGCACGCCAGCGGCGGGCCCGTTCTGCTGCCCGGGCGCACAATGAAGCCGATGGTGCTAGTGTCATTGGCACCATGCTGCTGCGTCTGGACAAGACCGACACCCGCCCCCTGCACGAGCAGGTCGCGGCGGCGATCCGGCGGGCCATCGCCGAGGGCGAGTGCCGCACCGGCGACCGGCTGCCCTCGGCCCGCGATCTCTCCACGGCCCTGGACATCAACGTCAACACCGTCCTGCGCGGCCTGCGTGAACTGCGGGACGAGGGCCTGCTGGAGTTCCGCCGCGGCCGCGGGATCACCGTCGCCGAGGGGGCGGCCCGGCGCTCCGGACTGCAGATCAGAGTGCGGGAGCTGGTCGTGGAGGCATCCCGGCTCGGCTACAGCCGCACCGACCTCATCGAGATGATCCGGGGGACGACGACATGACCGACGGGGACGAACGGGACCGGGACGACCGGGACCAGGACGAGGACGACCGGGACCGCGACGCGTACGAGCGGACAGGTGCCCGAAGTCGCGCCGGACGCTGGGGGCTCGCGGGGTGCACGGTGGCCGTCGCCGCGCTGCTCGCGGGCCTGCCCTGGGCCGCGCACAGCCGACTGCCGGACCGGCTGGCGACCCACTGGAGCGGGGGTGCCGCCCCCGACGGCTCGATGCCGCTGTGGGCGGCCTCCCTGTTCCCGGCCGGTATCTGGTTGCTGATCGCCCTCGCGCTGAGCGTGCGATGGCGTCGTTCCTGGCCGGCCGCACGCCCCTGGCGGGCGATCGCGCTGGCGCCCACGGCGGCGGTGCTCGTCGGCGCACAGGCCTCCGTCGTCCGCGCGAACCTCGACCGCACCGACTGGCACGAGGCCCGCGAACCGGCGCTCGGGGTCCTGCTTCCCCTGGCCCTGGCGGCGGTCGCCGGGGTGCTGGCCTGGTGGCTGACCACCCGCACCGACTCCACCCCGCCGACCGCCCCGACCCCCGCGCTGAACCTGCCCGAGGGGGAGCGGCTGGTGTGGTTCTCCCGCGCGGCCAACCCCTGGCTGCAACTGCTGGCCGCGCTGACCGGTCTGATCGCCGTCGGCGCGCTGGTGGCACTGGTCGCCGGTCTGGCGGATACCGTCGTGCTGGTCCCGCTGTGCGTCGGCTGCGCCACCGTCTCGCTCACCGGTGCCCTCTCCTCCTCCGTCCAGGCCAAGGTGTCGGAAGCCGGCCTGGAGGTGTCGTTCGGCCCGCTCGGCTGGCCCGCCCGCCGCTGGTCGCCGACCGCCATCGAGTCCGCCCGCGCCGAGCGCCGGCAGCCCTCCCAGGTCGGCGGCTGGGGCTACCGCCTCAGCGGCCTCGGCACGACCGTCATGCTCCGCGCCGGCGACTGCCTGGTCGTACGCCCCCGGGGCCGCCGCACGGACTTCGCCGTGAGCGTGGACGACGCCGAACGGGGCGCGGCCCTGCTGAACGCGCTGCGGTCGCGGGACTGAGCCGACCATGGACATCCAGGGGGAGGACGACGGCCGGCCGGCACCCTGGGACACGGCCGCCGCACTGGTCCGGGCCGCACAGGACGGGGACGCCCTGGCCATGGACGAACTGCTCACGCTGGTCACCCCGTACGTGACCCGGCTCTGCCGTCCGATCGCCCCGCACGACGTGGCCGACGCCGTACAGGAGTCGCTGCTGGCCGTCTTCAAGGGCCTGCGCACACTCCGCGACCCACAGGCCTGCTACGGCTGGGTGCGTACGACCACGGTGCGCGAGGCGGTACGGGTCGCCCGCCGCACCGCCGCCGAGGAACCGGCCGACCCCGCCGACCTGGCCCGCCTCGGCGGACTGCGCACGGACGCCGACGGCGAGTTGCCGGCCGACGTGCGGGACGCACTGGCCCGGCTGCCGGTCCGGCACCGCGCGGTGCTCGTCCTGCGCGAGCTGGAAGGCCTGGACGAGGCCACCGTCGCCGCCCTGCTCGGCGTACCCCAGGGCACTGTCAAGTCCCGGCTGAGCCGGGCCCGTTCCTCCTTCCGGAAGGCGTGGTCACGATGAGTTCCTCCGATCCGGTGCTGCGGCTGCGGGTGCTGGCCGCGGGACTGCACGCCGGTCTGTACACCGAGGAGCATCTGGCGCTGCCGTTCGACCGGGTGTGGACGGTGGCCGCCGACCTGGAGGCGGAACTGCCCCATCTGGTGCCGTTCCTCCGCGAGTTCCGCGTGCCGCCCGGCGACGCGGACCGCAAACGGGGGCTTGCGGTGGGCCGTTCGGGTCTGACGGAGTCCTTCGAGGTACGGCTCTCTCCCGGCTGGTGCCTGATGCAGTCCCGGCTGATCGTCGGCGGCATGGCGGCCGCCCCCGAGGCCGGCGGCACCCGCTTCGCCGTCCTCGGCGCGACCCGCCCCACCGCCCTGCGCCCCGCCCAGTGGCTCTACGGCCGCCTGCTCGGCGAACGGCGCGGGCGGGCGTTCGTCGACCGGGTCGCCGAGCGGGCGGCGCTGCGTTAGACCTCCTGGGCCTCTCGGGCGAAGGGGGCGAACCGTTCGCGGATCGCCGCCGCCACCTCCTCCGGCCGCTCCTGCGGCAGATAGTGCCCGGCCCCCGGGACCAGCCGCACACGCAGCTCGTCGGCGTACGGCTCGGCGCCCGCCAGCATCGACGGCACGACCACGTTGTCCCGCTCCCCGCCGAGCAGCAGCGTCCGCACGGTCAGCCGCTGCCGCCGCGCGGTGCCCCGTAGCAGCGCGGGAATGTCGTGCCGGACGTACTGCCAGAACAGGGACTGGACGGCTCGGGCACTCTCCGAGGTGGCGGTGGCGTACTCGACGATCTCCGTCTCCGTCCACACGGCCGCCGGCTCGGCGACCTGGTGGCGCAGCAGGAAGCGGGTGAAGCCGGGCCAGTGCCGCAGCACGGCCCGCCCGAGCACCGGGTACTCGACGAACGCGGTGAACCACAGCCGCCACAGGTTGGGCAGGACCGCGCGGTGCCGGGGCCAGGGGTGGGTCATGTTCAGCGCGAGGTAACCGCTGAACCGCTCCGGCGCCCTCAGGCACAGCCGGAAGCCGAGGTGCGCTCCCCAGTCGTGCCCGACCAGCCCGACCCGCTCCAGCCCGAGGGTGTCGAGCAGCGCGAGGGCGTCGTCCGCCAGGCTGTCCATGTCGTAGCCGCCCCGCGTGATCTGCGACCAGCCGAAGCCGCGCAGGTCCGGGCAGAGCAGCCGGTATCCGTCGCGCCGGTGTGCGCCGGACAGCTGCCCGGCGACCTTGTGCCAGGCATACCAGTGCTGCGGGAAGCCGTGCAGCATCAGCAGCGGGGTGCCGGTGCCGCCGTACTCGGCGAGATGCAGCCGGGTGGAGCGCACGTCCAGCAGACAGTGCTCGGCACGCTCGTCCTTCGGCAGTGGACGGTGTGGACGGTCGGTGTGCGATGCCATGCCTGACCCCTCTCAGGCCGGTGCGGTCCCCCGTCGGGCCCGCGTCGCCGGGTCAGGAGTCGGCGTCAGCGCGAAAGGTTCCCTCGGTTTCCTCCCATCTGGTTCTCGTCCTCGTCCTGTGCGGGGAGCTGGTCGTAGATCTTGAAGGTGTAGGAGGCGTCGTAGGAGAGCAGGTTGCCTTCGGCCGCCGGCAGGCCGAGGCGTCGGTTGAGGGCTGCGGTGAGGGGCCCGCAGTGTTCGGCGGCCGGGGCGGTGAAGGTGTCGTCGTAGGCCGAGAACTCGATCACCGGAGGGTCCTGGGAGACCCACTTGGAGGGACCGGAGCGCTTCAGCTGGAAGTCGACGGGTTCGCCCGCGCCGATGGTGCAGCCGTCCGCCACCAACGGGCCGAGGAGCCGGAAGCGGAGACTGAACTGCCCGGTGTAGAAGTCGGACCGGCCGCCGTACTCCGGTTGTATCGCCAGCCCCAGGACGGCCGCACGATCCCCCGCCGGTGTGCCGGTCAGTCCCCCGGGTATGGCGGTGGGGGAGCTGTGCATCGCGCCCCACACCTGGCCGTTGCTTCCGTCCGGCATCGGGCCTTCGGCGTGCGTCATGGTGATCGGGGCGAGGTTCACCGTGACCTTGCCGATGGTCAACCGCGGGGCGGCGGTGTGCACTTCGCACCTCCACCGGGCCGGGTCGACGCCGTCGGGCAGGCGCGGGCAGTCACCGAAATCGGTCGTGGTCGCCGCGATGACGCGCGGCGCGGAGTAGGCGGCACCCGACGCGCCCACCACCGCCGTACCGGCGAGGACGGCGGCGCCCGCGATGGCGGCGACACGGCGGACGGAAGCGGAACGGGGGCGAGCAGCAGCGGATTTCGTCATGTCACCAGCGTGCCGCCGTGGCCACTCCATCACCATCGGTGACCTCCCCGACGGCACCCTGATCAGTCCCTGATGCAACATCAGGGATGAGGCACGAGAACGCAGTTGAGGAACGGCGGCGCTCTGACGGAGGCGGTGACGCGTACAGCGCAGGCCCGCTTGTACCGGGTGGAACCGGATGGAAACGGCGGAGCCGAGGAGCGCGTGCTGCCGTGCCGGCTCCTCCCCTGATCAGGTCGGCGAGGACTGACGTCCGGTCCCGATGTCTGGAGTTTTCCGCCAACTTCACCCTCAATCGTGAACATCAGCCTTGCAGCTGGCATATTTGAATTCCTCCGCTCTACGTTCCCCAGCGGAGGTGGTTCACATGAGCGAACCCAGCAGGCGCCCCGACTCGTCCGAACGGCACGAGGCGATCGACATCAGCGACTTCGTGTACGCGGCGACCGGAGCTCGTGTGCGGAGGCTGACCATGCCGGACGGGAGTCACTGGTTTCCGGCGGTGGATGTGTGCAAGGAACTGGGGCACACCAACCCGCAAAAGGCACTCGCCGACCATGTGCCAGCCGACCATCGAGAGTCTCTCGAGACCCTAACCGGAGGTTACGGTCTCAGCATTCCCGCAGGTAGAGAGTGGCGCCGAGACCTGAATGTCATCTCACTCCAAGGACTTTGGAAGAAGCCGAGGTGCAACCCCTCGAACCGGGCGCTCCGATCGCGTACGCCATGCCCGAGCAGGTCGCCGAGGCCATCGTCCGGCTCGAGGCGCACAACCTCCAGCTGGACGAGGAACTGGCGAACGGACAGCGCAAATCGATCGAGCTGCAGCGGGAGATGCTGGCCACGCAGAAAGCCACCCTCGCCGTGCAGCAGGCCATGGTCCGGGCGATGGAACGGATCGCGGACCGCCTCGACGCCCTGGTACCGGCCCCTCGGACACCTGATGGGCATGTCGCGGGGCTGCCCACCACGGCCTCCGTCCTGGCCGACTGGCGGCAACGCCTCTCCGTCACGGCCGACGTATGGACCGTGGCCGTCGTCATCGCCCCCGTTCTCGTGGAGAAGGGCGAGCTGCGCGAGCCGCTCGAATCGATCGCAGCCCGTACGGGCCTCTCGGTGCACCGCGTCAACGAATGTCTGCGGCTGCTGCGGAAGCACGCCTGCATCCGCTCCCGGGGCGGAGCCGATGACGGGGCGCCGGTGTACGTGCTGAACCAGCCCTGAACTACCCCGAAGAGCAGAGAGGGGCGGCCGCAAGACGAATTTGCGGCCGCCCCCCTCAGGCTGTCCAACGCTGCCCACCCGGAACCGTCACGCCCAGGTGATCAACCTCTTCGGCTCCTCCAGAATCGCCGCCACGTCCGCCAGCACCTTCGAGCCCAGCTCGCCGTCGACGAGGCGGTGGTCGAAGCTCAGCGCCAAGGTCGTCACCTGGCGCGGCTTGACCTTGCCCTTGTGGACCCAGGGCTGGAGCTTGATCGCGCCGACCGCGAGGATCGCCGACTCGCCGGGGTTGAGGATCGGCGTGCCGGTGTCGACGCCGAAGACGCCGACGTTGGTGATGGTCACCGTGCCGCCCTGCATGGCCGCCGGGGAGGTCTTGCCCTCGCGGGCCGTCGACACCAGCTCGCCGAGCGCCTCCGCCAGCTGCGGGAGCGTCTTGTCGTGCGCGTCCTTGATGTTCGGCACGATCAGGCCGCGCGGGGTGGCCGCCGCGATGCCCAGGTTGACGTAGTGCTTCTGCACGATCTCCTGGTTGGCCTCGTCCCAGGACGCGTTGATCTCCGGGTTGCGCTTGATGGCGACCAGCAGGGCCTTGGCGATCAGGAGCAGCGGGTTGACCCGCAGGCCCTGCATCTCCTTGTCCTGCTTCAGTTCCTCGACCAGCTTCATCGTGCGGGTCACGTCGACCGTCACGAACTCGGTGACATGCGGCGCGGTGAAGGCCGAGCCGACCATCGCCGCCGCCGTGGCCTTGCGGACGCCCTTGACCGGGATGCGGGTCTCGCGGGCGCCGTCGTAGGACGCGACCGGGGCCGGTGCCGCCACCGGGGCCGCCGCGACCGGGGCCACCGGCTCGGCCGGCTTCGGTGTCGCCGCCGCGTGGACGTCCTCGCGCGTGATGACGCCGTCCGGGCCGGACGGGGTGATCGTGGCGAGGTCGACGCCGAGGTCCTTGGCCAGCTTGCGCACCGGCGGTTTGGCCAGCGGGCGGGGCTTCTCGACGACCGCGCCGTGGCCGTGGCCGTTCAGCTCGGTCTGGATCGCCTGGGCCGGCGCCGGGACCGTGACCTCGGGGCCCTTGCGGGGGCGGCGCTTGGTGGAGGACGTCGACACGCCGTAGCCGACCAGGACCGGCTGGCGGCCCTGCGGCTTGGCCTCGGGCTCGGGTTCCTCGGGAGCTGCCTTCGGCTGCTCGGCCGGGACTTCGGCGGGTGCCGCGCCGGCCACTTCCACCGCGATGATGGACATGCCCACGTCGACCGTGGTGCCCTCGGGAAAGTGGAGTTCGCGGACCACGCCGTCGTAGGGGATGGGCAGTTCGACGGCCGCCTTGGCGGTCTCGACCTCGCACACCACCTGGCCGTCGGTGACCGTGTCACCCGGCTGGACATACCACTTGAGGATCTCGGCCTCGGTGAGTCCCTCGCCGACGTCCGGCATCTTGAACTCGCGTACGGACTCTTCCGTCATCGTCGTCACGACCTTCTCCTCAGTACGCCAGCGAGCGGTCGACGGCGTCGAGCACGCGGTCCAGGTCCGGCAGATACTCCTCCTCCAGGCGGGCCGGCGGGTAGGGGGCGTGGTAGCCGCCGACCCGCAGGACCGGTGCCTCCAGGTGGTAGAAGCAGCGCTCGGTGATCCGGGCGGCGATCTCCGCGCCGGAGCCGAAGAACACCGGTGCCTCGTGGACCACGACCAGACGGCGGGTCTTCTCCACCGAGGCCTGGATGGCGTCGAAGTCCAGCGGCGACACCGAGCGCAGGTCCAGGACCTCGAGGGACTTGCCCTCCTCGGCCGCGGCCGCCGCGACCTCCTGACACAGCTTCACCATCGGGCCGTACGCCGCCAGGGTGAGGTCGGTGCCCTCGCGGACGACCTGGGCCTTGTGCAGCGGGGCGGGGATCGCCTCGACGTCCACCTCGGCCTTGTCCCAGTAGCGGCGCTTGGGCTCGAAGTAGATCACCGGGTCGTCGCTCTGGATGGCCTGCTGCATCATCCAGTACGCGTCCGACGCGTTCGCCGGAGAGACGATCTTCAGGCCCGCCACGTGCGCGAACAGCGCCTCGGGGGACTCCGAGTGGTGCTCGACCGCGCCGATGCCACCACCGTAGGGGATGCGGACGACGACCGGCATCTTGACCTTGCCCAGCGAGCGCGCGTGCATCTTCGCGAGCTGGGTGACGATCTGGTCGTAGGCCGGGAAGACGAAACCGTCGAACTGGATCTCCACGACCGGGCGGTAGCCGCGAAGCGCGAGACCGATCGCGGTGCCGACGATGCCGGACTCGGCCAGCGGGGTGTCGATGACGCGGCTCTCGCCGAAGTCCTTCTGGAGGCCGTCCGTCACCCGGAACACGCCGCCGAGCTTGCCGACGTCCTCACCCATGACGAGGACCTTGGGGTCCTCGTCCAGGGCGCGGCGCAGCGACTCGTTGATGGCCTTCGCCATCGCCATCTTCTCGGCCATCTCAGCGACCCCCTTCAGCTGCGTCAGCGAACGACGCCTGGTAGGCGGCGAACTGCGCTCGTTCCTCGTCGACGAGCGCGTGCCCGTCCGCGTACACGTTCTCGAAGATGGCGAAGTGGTCCGGGTCGGGCATGGCACGCACCGCTTCGCGCACTCGTTTGCCCAACGCTTCGGACTCGGCCTCGAGTTCCGCGAAGAATCCCTCGTCCGCGTGGTTTGAGGCCTCCAGGTACCGGCGAAGGCGCAGGATCGGGTCCTTCGCCTCCCAGGCCAGCCGCTCCTCGTCGCCGCGGTAGCGGGTGGGGTCGTCGGAGGTGGTGTGGGCGCCCATGCGGTAGGTGTACGCCTCGACCAGGGTGGGGCCCTCGCCGCTGCGGGCTCGCTCCAGCGCCCACTTGGTGACCGCGAGGCAGGCCAGCACGTCGTTGCCGTCCACGCGCACGCCCGGGAAGCCGAAGCCCTGCGCGCGCTGGTAGAGCGGCACGCGGCTCTGCTTCTCGGTCGGCTCGGAGATCGCCCACTGGTTGTTCTGGCAGAAGAACACGACGGGCGCGTTGTAGACCGCGGAGAAGGTGAACGATTCGGCCACGTCGCCCTGGCTGCTCGCGCCGTCGCCGAAGTAGGCGATGACCGCGCTGTCGGCGCCGTCCTTGGCGATGCCCATCGCGTAGCCGGTGGCGTGCAGCGTCTGGGAGCCGATGACGATCGTGTACAGGTGGAAGTTGTTGCTGTTGGGGTCCCAGCCGCCGTTGTTCACACCGCGGAACATGCCGAGCAGGTTGGTCGGGTCGACCCCGCGGCACCAGGCGACGCCGTGCTCGCGGTAGGTCGGGAAGACGTAGTCGTCGTCGCGCAGCGCCCGGCCGGAGCCGATCTGGGCGGCCTCCTGGCCCAGCAGCGAGGCCCACAGGCCCAGCTCGCCCTGACGCTGCAGCGCGGTGGCCTCGGCGTCGAAGCGGCGGGTGAGCACCATGTCGCGGTACAGGCCGCGCAGGTCTTCTGGGGTGATGCCGGCGACGTAGGCGTCGTACTCGGCGTTCTTGACCCGCTTGCCCTCGGGCGTCAGCAGCTGTACGAGCTCCGGTTCGGTGCTCTTCGCTGCGACCCGCGTGGTGCGCTTGGTGCCGGTGGCTCCGGACTTGGTACCGGTCGTGCCGGTCTTGCTGCCGGTGGTGCCGGCCTTGCCTGCGGCGCTGCGTCGCGGCTTGCGCGCGGCACTGCTGTCCACGGTCACGTGTGCTCCTCCGTCGTTCCGGCCCCCGGGGTTGCCGGTAGGCCAGTGCGGCTCACCTGTTTCGACCACCGGGCACGGGGTGGGTGCCACTCGGCCGGGAACAGGCGTGACAGGTGCCCCGGCGAGCGCCCTGCAACCATCACGTTACCCAGTGCTCCACATTTCTGTGAAACCCCACCTGACCTGCGTTTTTGCTTGGATTTCCAAGTAAATCCAGGAGGTGTGGAAGCGTGCTGGTCACAGCCTTGCGAAAGGCCGGAGCAACCGCACGTTATATCGCTGACCCAGGTCACGGGAAGAGTTTGCGTGTAAGAGTGACTCCGCCCGCGAAGGCGGAAAAATCAGGTTTTTACTCCCGAGGTGGTCGGCTGCACCTCGCCGAGGAGATCACGAAGAACTACGTGTCGAGTAATCCGGAAGCCGGTAAAAGGATCAAGAGTTCGCGGTGGGTTCGCGGCAGGTTCTCAGCGGCCGCAGCGGCCCGGCGGTCCGTTCCACCTCCGAGCGCGGCATGGGCCTGACCTGCTCGGTGAAGGCGTGCGCGTACGGCCACATGACCGGCTCGCGCGCGTGGACGGCCGGAGTCTGCGCCCACACGACGCCGTTGCGGTCGGTCCAGTGCGGCCAGCGGAAGGCGGCGCCCGCCGCCACGTCGGCGCCGAGGCGTGCGACCAGGCCGTCGGGTACCCGGGTGACCCGGAGCTCCGGACGCCAGCCGGGCAGGGGGCCGCGGAAGCCGACCCCGTGGCGTCGGCGCAGCAGCCAGATCTCGGCCCCGGCGGTGATCGTCACCCCCACCGGACCGGCGAACAGCGCCACCCAGTAGGCGGGCAGCGGGCGGGAGCCCGGGTACGCCTGGACCGCGTCGACCAGGACGAAGTGCGCGATCGCCGTCAGCCAGACCAGAGGGACGCCGGCCAGCGGCCGGACCAGGGGATGGCCGCCGGTCCCGAAGCTGTTGCGGTGGATCAGGAAGAGCACGGAACCGAAGAAGACCAGCAGCCAGGGCCCGGCGAACACCCCCAGGATCACCCAGGTCGCACCGTTCGGCAGATAGTCGTAGTGGCGGCTCATCCAGTACAGGAAGAGACCGCAGAAAGCGGCCGTGACCAGCGCGGTCAGCAACGGGCGGAGACACAGTCGCAGCACGCACGCGCGCGTGCCGGGACGAGCCAGGGCGACGAGCAGAGCGCAGGCCAGGAGCAGCGCCACCGGGCCCGTGCCGAGCATCAGCAGCGCGTCGGTGAAGCCCTGCTCGACGGGCTCGAGCAGGCCTTGCCCGGTGAACAGGCCGACGACGAACGCGAGCACGCCGAGGCAGAGAAGGGTCCGGGGCAGCAGGAGCCGTTCGATGAGGGGATCGGCGGCCTGCTCGGCCAGCGTGGACACCACTGGGCGCCCGTACGGGCCGAGGGCGCCCGCGCCCGGACCGGCGATGCCGAGGGCGTCGCCCGCGCTGAACCGGAACATGCGGAACGGCCCGTAGATCCGCCGGGCCAGCCGCCACGGCAGCAGCACGTCCAGGGCCCAGGCGCCCGGACCGCTCAGCCGCGCGGGCGTCACCGGGACGCGGTACGGCGGCCGGTCATAGGCGTCGATCGCGCTCATGGCGGCTGTCGCTCCCCCGGAGACGGCATCATGATCAGAGCGCGATCATCCTGACAGGCAGGCCATCAACAGCCAAGTGCTCAACGCGACTTGGCTGCGGCCTCGGACCTCCGCCGGATCAGCCCGTACGTGCATCCCGGTCCATCACGTGACCGAAAGCGACCGTCGACGACTGCCTGTGACAAGCCCCAGCTCACGTCCGCTTTTCGTGCCCTAACATCTGCGGCGTGCCGCGCTCATGTGTACCACCCCTTGTGTCCCACGCGCCCCCTCTGGGCGCCCTGCTGCGCCTGTACGCCGCCGGTAGCGCCCTCGCCTGCGAGCCGGTCGACCAGGGTCTGCTGAACCGCGGCTACCGGCTGCGCACCACCCGCGGCCGTTACTTCCTCAAGCACCATTTCGATCCCGACACCGCCGACCCGGCCGCCATCGAGCGCCGGCACCGCGCCACCCAGCGCCTGGCCGACCTCGGCGTCCCCGTCGCCGTGCCGCTCGCGCACCGCGAGGGCCGTACGGTCGCCGTCGTCGGCGGTCACGCCTACGCCCTGCACCCCTGGATCGACGGCAGGCACCGCCACGGCGGACAGCTCACGCGCGGGGAGAGCGCACGCCTCGGGGCGCTCCTGGGCGCCGTGCACGCCTGTCTGGAGCGCGTCATGCCACCCAAGGGGCGCACGCGCCCGGCCACGAGCCCCCACCCCGTGGAGAGCGCCGACCCCGCCGACACCTTCGCCCTCATCGACGACCTGCTCGCCCATGTGCACCGGCACCGCCCCGCCGACGCCTTCGACGAGCTGGCCCGGCACCGGCTGCTGGAACGCCGGGCCCTCCTGGAGCAGCACACGGACCGCCGCCCGCCGCGCGGCGGCCCGGTGGGCTGGGTGCACGGCGACTTCCACCCGTTCAACCTGCTCTACAAGGACGACACCCCGGCGGCCATCGTCGACTGGGACCGGCTCGGTGTACAGCCCCGCGCCGAGGAGGCCGTACGCGCCGCGGCGATCTTCTTCGTACGCCCCGCGGGCGCCCTCGACCTGCCGAAGGTACGCGCGTACGCGCGCGCGTACCGGCGCGCGGCCGGCGCCAGGCCCGCCGAGCTGGCCGCGGCCGTGCACCGGGTGTGGTGGGAGCGGCTGAACGACTTCTGGATGCTGCGCTGGCACTACGAACGCGGTGACACGCGCGCGGACTGCCAGTTCCCGGCCGCATCGGCGCTCGTGGTGTGGTGGACACGCGAGTACGACGCGGTGTGCGACGCGTTCACCGAGTGACGGCCCCGCCGGCGGAACCACCCGGAGAACCGCTCAGGGCGAGGCCGTCGCAGGCGGGGTCGGCGTCCTTCAACCGGTGGGAAGGCCCGTGCCACCGTCCGTCGTGGCGCCCGTGTCGGCGCCGCCGTTGGTGGTGCCGCTGTCCGTGCCGCCGTTCGTCGTACTGCCGTCCGTGCCGCCGCCCGTCGTACTGCCGTCCGTGCCGCCGCCCGTCGTACCGCTGTCGGTGCCGCCGTTCGAGGTGTCCGAGGACGGCGACGGGGAGGTCTGCGGGTCCGTGGGCTGGTCGGTCGGGTCCGTGGTCTGCGACTGAGACGTCTGCGGGTCCGACGGGGTGTAGCCGGAGCCGCCCGAACCCGAGTCCGAGCCGTTGTCGGTGGTGGTGTCCGAGGGCTGGTCGGTGGTGTCGTCCGACGGGGTCGGGGTGTCCGACTGGTCCTGCGTGGACTTCGAGTGCGTCGCCGGCGGCTTGGTGTCGCCGCCCGTTCCGGTGCCCGTGCCCGCACCCTTGACCGCCAGCGCGACGCCCGCCGCGATCGCGATGACCGCGAGGACGGCCAGGATCCACAGCTTGCCGCGGCCGCTGCCCTTGTTGCCGTGCCCCTCGAAGCCGCCGTCGTCGCCGCCTCCGTAGCCCTGCGGCAGGATCGGCTGGGGGATCTGCGCCGTCCCGGCGCCGAAGTCGCCCGGGTGCTGCATCGCGGTCGTCCCGGTGAAGCCGCCCGCCGGGGTGTGCCGGCCGTCGTGCGCCGCCACCGGGCCGGTGTTCCAGGTGCCGGTGTGCCCGCCCTGGTCGTACAGCATCTGCAGGCCGTACTGGACCAGGCCGCGCATCTCCTCGGCCGTCTGGAACCGGTCGTCCGGCTCCTTGGCGAGCGAGCGCATGACCAGGCCGTCCAGCTCCGGCGGGCAGCCGTCGGAGACCTCCGAGGGCGGGGTCGGGATGTCCTGGACGTGCTGGTAGACCACCGACAGCGGGGTCTCACCGGTGAACGGCGGCCGCAGCGCGAGCAGTTCGTACAGCAGGCAGCCGGTCGCGTACAGGTCGGAGCGGTGGTCCACGGCCTTGCCGAGCGCCTGCTCCGGGGAGAGGTACTGCGGCGTGCCCATGACCATGCCGGTCTGTGTCATCGTTGTCGAAGCGCCGTGCAGGGCGCGCGCGATGCCGAAGTCCATCACCTTGACGGCACCGCTGTTCGTGATGATCACGTTGGCGGGCTTGATGTCGCGGTGCACGATGCCGTGCTGATGCGAGTAGGCGAGCGCGTCCAGCACCCCGGAGACGATGATCAAGGCCTGCTCGGGTCCCGGCGCCTCGGCGTTCAGCAGCAGATCGCGGATGGTGCGGCCCTCGACCAGCTCCATCACGATGTAGGGCACGGACTGGCCGCCGACGAAGTCCTCGCCGGAGTCGTACACGGCGACGATCGCGTGGTGGTTGAGACCGGCGACGGACTGTGCCTCACGCGTGAAGCGGGCCTTGGAGACCGGGTCCTCGGCCAGGTCCGCGCGGAGCAGCTTCACCGCGACGGTACGGCCGAGACGGACGTCCTCCGCCGCGAACACCTCGGCCATGCCGCCCCGGCCCAGCCGGTGCGTCAGCCGGTACCGGCCGTCGCCGACGAGCCCGCCGTTGCCCCATGTCTCCGGCGCGTCCGACATGCCGCCGCCACTCGCCTCGGGGTCGGACGGGCCCTGGGCGCGCTGCGTCTGTGCCATCAGTCCTCGCCGTCGTTTCTGCCCGCGGTGCGCGCGGTGTTGTCACGGTCTCCGTCGGCCACGCTACAGCCTCGGCGTGGGCCACCGGTTCGGAACCGGAAGGGGACCGGGCCGGAGCCTGACCGGCCATGAAACCTGTAGCACGCGCTGTCGTGCAAATTCTGTGTCCCGGTGGTAGGCCCCCTGTAACGCTTGCGCGACGCTTCTTTCGCGTACGGTCACGGAACGGGCACCGAGCTTGACGTGTCAGTGCCCTGGGGCAGACTTGGCCGGGAATGACACATTCGATCAAGGCCCGTGCGATGAGCGAAGGCGCCGGACGGCCAGTGGGGGACACGGAGAGATGAGCCAGGACGGCGCACACGGCCGGTACACGGGGCAGTCCCTGGCCGCCGGCCGCTACCAGCTGCGGGACCTGCTCGGCGAGGGCGGCATGGCCTCGGTGCACCTGGCGTACGACGCCGTGCTCGACCGCCAGGTCGCGATCAAGACCCTCCACACGGAACTCGGCCGGGAGCAGGCTTTCCGCGAGCGCTTTCGCCGCGAGGCCCAGGCCGTGGCGAAGCTCACGCACACCAACATCGTGTCGGTCTTCGACACCGGCGAGGACGATCTCGGCGGTATGACGACTCCGTACATCGTCATGGAGTACGTCGAGGGCCGCCCGCTGGGCTCGGTCCTGGAGCAGGACATCCGGCAGTACGGCGCGATGCCCGCCGACAAGGCGCTGAAGGTCACCGCGGACGTGCTGGCCGCGCTGGAGATCAGCCATGAGATGGGGCTGGTCCACCGCGACATCAAGCCGGGCAATGTGATGGTGACCAAGCGCGGCGTGGTCAAGGTCATGGACTTCGGCATCGCCCGCGCCATGCAGTCCGGTGTGACGTCGATGACGCAGACCGGCATGGTCGTCGGCACCCCGCAGTACTTGTCGCCCGAGCAGGCCCTCGGCCGTGGCGTGGACGCCCGTTCCGACCTGTACTCGGTCGGCATCATGCTGTTCCAGCTGGTCACCGGGCGGCTGCCGTTCGACGCGGACTCTCCGCTCGCGATCGCGTACGCGCATGTGCAGGAGGAGCCGGTCGCGCCCTCCTCGATCAATCGTTCGCTGCCGCCCGCGGTGGACGCGCTGATCGCCCGCGCGCTGAAGAAGAACCCGAACGAGCGTTTCCCGACCGCCGAGGCCATGCGCGACGAGTGCCTGCGCGTCGCCGCGTCCTTCCAGGCGGCCGCGCCGAGCATCGTGCCGGGCGCCGGGCCGACGCAGAGCGGCGCGGGCGTCGGCTCCGCGGTGTTCCCGCCGGTCGACCGGACCGCCCAGCCGGCCCCCGGCCCGGTCCAGACGCCGTACCAGCCGGGCCCGTACGGCGCTCCGCAGACGCCGGCCCCGGCCTACGGCTATCCGCAGCAAGGACAGCCGGGCGGCTACCAGACGCCGCCTTCGATGGGGTACGGCCCGCAGGCCGCGCCGACCCCGCCGCCGTACGCCGTCTCGCCGCAGACGGCCGCGCAGCCGTCCGCTCCGGGCCCCGGCGGCGGCAAGAGCAACAAGCCGGTGATCATCGGCTCGGTCGCGGTGTCGCTCGTCGCAGTCGTCGCCCTGATCATCGCGCTGACGCTGAACAACAGCGGCGGTGACGACAAGGGCGGGAGCGGCGGTGCGAGCGCCTCGGCGTCCGCCTCCCACCAGGCGGGCTACCGCGGGCCGGACCGGACCCGGGTGATCGACAAGACCAAGTGCACGGACCCGACGGAGTCCTATGACGACACGAACAAGGTGCAGCTGCCCGACTTCCGGTACAAGGACATCAACTCGGTGAAGGCGTGCTTCCAGGCCGCGAAATGGCAGTACAAGGTCAAGCCCGAGGCCGACAACACCTGGGGCGACGGCACCGTGCTGGACCAGTTCCCCGCCGCGGGCACGGACATCGACCCGAAGAACCCGGGCACCATCGAGCTGGGCGTCTCGACGGGCAATCCCAGCTGAGGACGGGCAATCCCAGCTGAGAACGCCGCGAGTTCCGCGGGTCCGCTCAACCCGGACTGCTGACAGGCTTCTCGCACAAGGGTCGGGCCCGGCACTTTCCGTGCCGGGCCCCGGTCGTTTCAGGTACAGACTGGGTCGTTACGTGCGGCCTGGATCGTTCCGTACCGCCTGGGTCGTTACAGGTACGGGCCGCCGGCCCGGCCGCCCGCGCGCGGGTCGTCGCCGCCCTCGTGTCCCGTCACCCCGGGCGGAAGCGCGCGGCGCATCTGCTCCAACTGGGCCCGCGCGGCCATCTGCTGGGCGAACAGCGTCGTCTGGATCCCGTGGAAGAGGCCTTCCAGCCAGCCCACCAACTGCGCCTGTGCGATGCGCAGTTCCGCGTCGCTCGGGGTGGCGTCGTCGGTGAACGGCAGGGAGAGCCGCTCGAGTTCCTCGACCAGCTCCGGCGCGAGGCCGTCCTCCAGCTCCTTCACCGAGCTGGCGTGGATCTCCTTCAGCCGCACCCGGCTCGCCTCGTCCAGAGGAGCCGCGCGCACCTCCTCCAGGAGCTGCTTGATCATGCTGCCGATCCGCATGACCTTGGCCGGCTGTTCCACCTGCTCCGTCACCGGGGTCTCGCGGGACTCGATGTCCCCGTTGCCGCCGCCGAGCGCCATTCCGTCCTGGCCTACGACGAGGATCTGAGGGTTTTCCGGCGACCGTTCGTTCCTCGGCATCTCCATGCCGCCATTCTCTCGCACCCGTATACCTCATCACCGTGGTGCCCCCTCTTGGGGCTGATCCACCGTTTAGACCCGACGGCCCATCATGAAATGCCCTGATTGCCCTTGAATGTGAGGCTTATCTCCGTCGGTCAACCATCGATCAGGACATCCGGGCTCCGGGAGGTCACCGACGTGACTCCATGGCTGCGCACCACACGCCGCTGCATACGGCTGCTTCTCGTCCTCGCGGTGGCCCTGCCCGCGTACGACACGCTCACCGAGCATGCCACGACGGCGTACACCACCGGCCCCGCCCCGAGAAGCTCCACCACCCCAGGGCCCCCGGACCAGCCGACTCCCTACGACGCGGACCACCCTGCACACGCGGGCCGCCCCGGACACGCGGGCCGCCCCGGACACTCGGCGCACGGCGGGCGTGAACCCATGGACCGTGTCACCCCAGAGCCCCAGGACTCCACCGGCCCCGACAACGGCCGGATTCCCGGTCACGGTTACGGTCAGAGTGGTTCCCCGGCTGCCCGGCCCTCGCCCGTCTCCCCCATATCCGCTGTACCCCCCATACCCTCCGACTCCGCCTCCGCCTCGTACCGTCCGACGGTCGTCGAGCCGACCCGTGCGGGCAGCCGGGCCGGGGAGGGGCGGATGCGGCCGGGTCGGCCGGACGGCCCCGCGGCAGAGGTGGAGGGCGACGACGACCCGGTCCCCACCCAGGCTCCGGGCACCGGCCGGGCGGAGGATCCGGAGACCGCGCAGCTCCCGACCGCGACGCCGACGGCCTCTACGGTCCCCGACGAGGCGGGCCTCGACCACCCCCCGCCCCGGAACGCCGCCCCCCAGCACGAGAACACCTCGGGGCCGGTCCTCCAGATACTGCCGCTGGGCACCGGCCTGGTGCTCATAGGCCTGGGCCTGGCCCTGGCCCTTCTGGGCCTTCGACTCCGCAGAGACTGACCGGCCCGGCCGCAGCCGACCGCATCGCCGAACCGACACCCAGCGCTGCAGCCCGCCGGCGTCATGACCTCCCCGGCGTTACGCCGTCACCAGCAGCACCTTTCCCACATGCCCGCTGGCCTCCACCACTCGATGCGCCTCGGCCGCCTCCGCCATCGGCACCTCCCGATCCACCACCGGCCGCACATGCCCCCCGGCCAGCAACGGCCACACATGCTCCCGCACAGCGGCCACGATCGCCGCCTTCTCGCTCAGCGGACGCGCCCGCAGGGAGGTCGCACTGATCGCGGCCCGCTTGCTCAGCAGTGTGCCGATGTTCAGCTCCCCCTTCACCCCGCCCTGCATGCCGATGATCGCGAGCCGCCCACTGACGGCAAGCGCCTGGACATTGCGGTCCAGATACTTCGCGCCCATGTTGTCGAGGATGACGTCGGCCCCCGCACCCCCGGTGGCCTGCTCGATCTCGGCGACGAAGTCCTGCTCGCGGTAGTTGATGAGAATGTCCGCGCCCAGCTCGGCACACCGCTCCAGCTTCTCCTTCGTACCGGCCGTCACCGCGACCTTGGCCCCGACGGCCTTGGCGAGCTGGATCGCCATGGTGCCGATACCGCTGGACCCGCCATGCACGAGCAGCGTCTCACCGGGCCGCAGATGGGCGACCATGAACACGTTGGACCAGACCGTGCAGACGACCTCGGGCAGAGCGGCCGCCCGCTTGAGGTCGACCCCCTCGGGGACGGGCAGCAACTGCCCGGCCGGTACGACGACCTTCTCGGCGTATCCGCCGCCCGACAGCAGCGCGCACACCTCGTCGCCGACGGCCCAGCCGGACACTCCGGATCCGAGCGCGGCGATCCTGCCGGAGCACTCCAGGCCGGGGTAGGGGGAGGCACCGGGCGGCGGGTTGTAGAAGCCCTGCCGCTGCAGGATGTCGGCTCGGTTGACGGCGCTGGCCACCACCTCGACCAGCACCTCGCCCTCGCCGGGCACCGGATCGGGGACCTCCGCCCACACCAGCGCCTCGGGACCACCAGGTTCGGGAATCGTGATCGCATGCATGCCCGTGACGCTACTCCTCGGGGATGAGGTCTCCGGGGCAGACCCGCTCGCTCGGAGACGTCCGAGACCTCGCGTCAGTCGCGGGCCGGGAGCCGGGAGCCCGAGGTGGCCCGGACCCCGGACCCGCCTGACGGGTGATGGCGCCATGGCCTGGACGTTTCACGTGAAACACACCTCGATTCCCGCGCTCGCCCACGGCAGATCCAGGATTTCCGTCTCCTCACCCTGGCGTGCTCCGCCGGGCGGTACGACGGCCAGCGCATCGGCGGCGGCGATGCCGCGGAGCATGGCAGGACCGTTGTAGTGCAGCGGTACGGCACGGTCGCCGCGCAGCACCACGGGGATCAGCCGGGTGTCGTACGGATGCCCCTGGACCGCCTCGCCGAGCGGCAGCGAGTACCGCTCGGGGGCCGGGTGGGCAGCCAGCGTGCGCAGCAGGGGCTCGGCGAGCGTGAGCAGGCCGGAGACGGCCGCGAGGGGGTTGCCGGGCAGGCCGACGAGGTGCTGGGTGTCCTTGGTGCGGGCGAGCAGCATCGGATGGCCGGGGCGCACCTTGACACCGTCGACGAGGAGTTCGGCGCCGATGCGTTCCAGGATGGGGTGGACGTGGTCGACGGGTCCGCCCGCGGTGCCGCCTGTGGTGACGATGAGGTCGGCCGTGGATCCGGTGACGGCCCCGTGCAGGGCCTTGGCGTCGTCGCCGATCCGGCGCACCGCGACGACCTCGGCACCGAGCGCGCGCAGCCATGGCGGCAGCATGGGGCCCAGCGCGTCCCGGATCAGCCCGTCGCGCGGCAGTCCTTCAGTCAGCAGTTCGTCGCCGAGCACGAGGACTTCGGCACGGGGGCGCGGTACGGCGGTGACGGTGTCGTATCCGGCGGCCGCGGCGAGCCCCAGGACGGCGGGGGTGACCCGGGTGCCGACCGGCAGCAACTGGTCGCCGCTGCGGCACTCCTGGGCGCGCGGGCGGATGTCCTGGCCGTGCACGATCTCGCGCGTGGCGTGGAGCCGCCCCTGCGCGTCGGTACGGCCGTGCTCGCTGCGCAGGACGGCGGTGGTGTCGGCCGGGATGCGGGCACCGGTGGCGATCCGGACCGCCTCGCCGTCGGTGAGCGGCTCGGGCTGGGCGTGCCCGGCGAGCACGCCCTCGTCCCGTACGTCCCACGGTCCGGGCCCGGCGACCGCCCAGCCGTCCATCGCGGAGGTGTCGAAGGAGGGCAGGTCGGTGAGCGCGTCGAGCGGGGCGGCCAGGACCAGGCCGAGGGCGTCGCCGAGCGGCATGGAGACGGGGGCGCGGCGGGTCCGGGCGCGGGCGGCACGGGCGGCGATCTCGCGGGCCCGGGCCCACGGGGTGGCCCGGTGCCGCTCGCCGTGCGCTTCAGGTGCCGGAGCGGGCACCTGGCCCGCGCTGTCGTCCTTGGCTTCCCTCACGAGGGCCAGGGCCTCCTCGACGTCGAGGTCGTCGCTGTCCTCGGCGGGCGCTCCGGCCCGGGTTCCGGGGGCGGTCATCCGGCGTCCGGGGCGTTCGGGCCCCCGCTGTTCTCTTTCCCGCCCCCGCTGTTCTCTTCCTCCCAGCGCAGGGCGAGCGCGGCCGCCTTGCGGGCGGCCTCGGCGACCGCGTCGGGGCCGCCCTTGCCCTGGGCCGCGGCGTAGCCGACGAGGAAGGTGGTCAACGGGGCGGCGGGCCGGGCCACGCCGTGCGCGGCGTCACGGGCCAGGTCGAGCAGCACGCCGGTGTCGACGTCCAGGTCGATGCCCAGCTCG
Organism: Streptomyces sp. NPDC030820; assembly: GCF_055572075.1. Classification (NCBI taxonomy): domain Bacteria; kingdom Bacillati; phylum Actinomycetota; class Actinomycetes; order Kitasatosporales; family Streptomycetaceae; genus Streptomyces; species Streptomyces sp. NPDC030820. The sequence goes on along the minus strand of NZ_JBVIEB010000005.1, from coordinate 307,523 downwards.
TCCTTGACTGCGGAGATCCATTCATCCAACACGTGCCCATGCTCCCTGATGCGTGCCCTGGCGTTGACGAGGTCGTCCCAGGTGTCGCAGTCGAAGGACGCGAGCGGGTCCGGGACGCGGGTGAGGCTGAGGGCGCCGGTCAGCCGACGCAGGGGCAGTCCGGTCAGGCCGTCGGGTCCGGCCGCGAGGGCGGTCAGTTCACGGCGGAGCGCGGTGGTGCGGTAGGCGGCCGCGAGCGGCTGGTCGCGGCCGTCGGCGTCGGTGAGCAGCGCGCCGTCGGCGCCGGTGTCGCCGAGAGCGGTCAACAGGCGTTGCAGCGTCGCCGGCCGGAGGAAGGGCAGGTCGGCCGAGAGGACGACCGCGTGCTCGGCGGTGGTGTGCCGCAGGCCGGCTTCCAGCGCCGCGACCGGTCCGGCGCCCGGCGGCTCCTCGCGCGCCCAGCGCACCGGCCGCGCGGTGGGCCGCCGGTCGGCCACCACGACGGTCGTCCCGGCGCCCGCGCAGGCCGCGAGCACCCGGTCGAGCAGCGCCCGGCCTCCGACCCGCAGACCGGGCTTGTCGGCCCCGCCGAGCCGCCGGGCGGCGCCGCCGGCCAGCACGACGGCGTCGTACGGCGGCGTCCCGGGAGCGGCGGGGGCGTTGTCGGTCACCCCCCGAGTATGTCCCGAGGTGCGCCGGACGTGTCTTTCGCGGGGCCCTTCTTCCGGGCCCCGCGTGCGTCACAGGGTGCGCAGGAGCACCGCCGGCTGTTCCACGCAGTCCGCCACGTACCGCAGGAAGCCGCCCGCCGTGCCGCCGTCGCACACCCGGTGGTCGAAGGTGAGCGAGAGCTGCACGACCTGACGCACGGCCAGCTCGCCTTCGTGCACCCAGGGCTTGGGGACGATCCGGCCGACGCCGAGCATGGCCGCCTCGGGGTGGTTGATGATCGGCGTGGAGCCGTCGACGCCGAAGACGCCGTAGTTGTTCAACGTGAAGGTCCCGCCGGTGAGTTCCCCGGGCGTGAGCGTCCCGGTGCGGGCGGCCTCGGTGAGCCGGGCGAACTCTGCGGTCAGTGCCTCGGCGTCGCGCGCGTGGGCGTCCCGGACGACCGGCACGACGAGCCCCCGTTCGGTCTGCGCGGCGAACCCGAGGTGGACCTGGTCGAGCTGGACGATCTCGCGGGCCTCGGTGTCGACGTAGGAGTTCAGCTCGGGGAACCGGGCGAGCGCGGCCGTGCAGATGCGGGCGAGCAGCGCGAGCAGGGAGATCTTCGGTCCGCCGGCCGCGTTCATCGCGGCACGCGCGCGCATGAGTTCGGTCGCGTCGGCGTCGACCCAGCAGGTGGCGTCCGGGATCTCCCGGCGGCTGCGGGAGAGCTTGTCGGCGACGGCACCGCGCACGCCCTTGAGGGGGATGCGGGTGCCCCCGGCGCGCGTGGCCGAGGCGGCGGGTGCCGACGGGGTCGCGGCGCGGACCGGTTCCTGCACTGCGGGCGCCGGCATGGCCTTGGCCCGCAGGGCGCCCTCGACGTCCGCGCGCAGGATCAGTCCGTCCGGGCCCGAGCCCGCCAGCTGCCGCAGGTCCACACCGCCCTCGCGGGCCAGCCGGCGGACCAGGGGAGAGATCACGGGCACCGGGCCCTCGGCGTGGAACGCGTCCACGCGCGTGTGGGCCGCTCCGGTGGGCGCCGTGCCGTTGGAGGCGGCCGGTCCGTCCGGTCGCGCCGCCCCGAAGGCCGCGGCCGGGCTCTGCCGCGCGTCCGGGCCCGTGCCGGAGGGCGCGCTCGTGGTCCGTGCGCCGTCCGCACCGGTGTTGCCGGTCGCGGCACCCGTCACCAGCGGAGTCGGCCGGACCCTGCGGCGCCGGGCCGGGGCTTCCGAGGTGCCGTATCCGACCAGGACGTTGCCCGACCCCTCGGCGTCCCCCGCCGGGGCCTGCGGTCCCACCGCCACGGTCAACAGGGGTGCGCCGACGGGCAGTTCGGTGCCCTCCTCGCCGAAGCGGGCGGTGACGACACCGCCGTACGGGCAGGGCACCTCGACCATCGCCTTGGCCGTCTCGACCTCGACGACCGGCTGGTCGACGGCGACGACGTCACCGACCTGGACCAGCCAGCGGACGATCTCCGCCTCGGTGAGTCCCTCGCCGAGGTCGGGGAGCTTGAACTCCAGCACCTGTGCCATCAGCCCTCGGCCTCCCACTGCAGCCTGGCCACGGCGTCCAGGATGCGGTCGACGCCGGGCAGGTGGTGCCGTTCCAGCATGGGCGGCGGGTAGGGGATGTCGAAGCCGGCGACGCGCAGCACCGGCGCCTCCAGGTGGTGGAAGCAGCGCTCGGTGATCCGGGCCGCGATCTCACCGCCCGGCCCGCCGAACCCGGTGGACTCGTGGACGACGACCGCGCGTCCGGTGCGGCGTACGGCCGCGCAGACCGTCTCGTCGTCGAACGGCACCAGCGAGCGCAGGTCGATCACCTCCAGGTCCCAGCCCTCGGCCTGGGCGGCCTCGGCGGCCTCCAGGCAGACCGGCAGGGAGGGGCCGTAGGTGATCAGCGTGGCGCTGCGGCCCGGCCGGCGCACCACCGCGCGGCCGATGGGCTCCACGTCCGTGGGGTCCTCGGGGTTCCAGGAGTCCTTCGACCAGTACAGCCGCTTGGGCTCCAGGAAGACGACCGGGTCGTCGGAGGCGATGGCCTGGCGCAGCAGGCCGTAGGCGTCGGCGACGGTCGCGGGCGTGACCACGTGCAGTCCCGGCGTGGCGATGTAGTAGGCCTCGGAGGAGTCGCTGTGGTGCTCGACGCCGCCGATGCCGCCGCCGTAGGGGACGCGGACGGTGATGGGCAGGGGCATCCGGCCGCGCGTGCGGTTGCGCATCCGGGAGACATGGCTGATGAGCTGCTCGAACGCCGGGTAGGCGAAGGCGTCGAACTGCATCTCCACCACCGGGCGCAGGCCGTACATGGCCATGCCGACGGCGGTGCCGAGGATGCCGGCCTCGGCGAGCGGGGTGTCGGTGCAGCGGTCCTCGCCGAACTCCTTGGCGAGGCCGTCGGTGACCCGGAAGACTCCGCCGAGGGTGCCGACGTCCTCGCCCATGACGTGCACGGCCGGGTCGGCGGCCATCGCGTCGCGCATCGCGCGCGTGAGGGCCTGCGCCATGGTGGCGGGCTTGACGGCGACGGTGGTCATCGGACGCCGCCTTCCTGCTCGCCGTGCCGCTCCTGCTCGGCTTCCAGCTCGGCCCGCAGCAGGGCTCGCTGTTCGCGCAGTTGGGCGGTGGTCTCGGCGTAGACGTGGTCGAAGAGGGCCATGGGGTCCAGTTCGGGGTCGCGGTTCATGCGTTCACGCAGCGAGGCGGCCATCGCCTCGGCATCCTTCCGGGCGGCCTCGATGCCGGCCTCGTCGAGCAGCCCGCGCTCGGTCAGCTCGTGCTCCAGCAGCTCGATCGGGTCGTGGGCCCGCCAGGCCTCGACCTCGGCGTCGCCGCGGTAGCGGGTGGCGTCGTCGGCGTTGGTGTGAGCCTCGATCCGGTAGGTCACCGCTTCCACGAGGGTCGGGCCGCCACCTGCGCGCGCGTGCCGTACGGCGTCGCTGAGGACCTCGTGCACGGCCGCCGCGTCGTTGCCGTCGACCAGCCGGCCCGGCATGCCGTATCCGACGGCCTTGTGGGCCAGGGAGGGCGCGGCGGTCTGCTTGGCGAGCGGGACGGAGATGGCGAAGCCGTTGTTCTGCACGAGGAAGACGACCGGCGCCTGCCAGACGGCGGCGAAGTTCAGGGCCTCGTGGAAGTCGCCCTCGCTGGTGCCGCCGTCGCCGACCATGGCGAGCGCGACGACGTCGTCGCCCTTGAGGCGGGCGGCGTGCGCCAGGCCGACGGCGTGTGGCAGCTGGGTGGCCAGCGGGGTGCTGAGCGGGGCGACCCGGTGGGCGTAGGGGTCGTAGCCGCTGTGCCAGTCGCCGCGCAGCAGGGTGAGGGCCTCGACGGGGTCCACGCCCCGGGCGACGACGGCGAGGGTGTCGCGGTAGCTGGGAAAGAGCCAGTCGCGCTCTGCCAGGGCCAGGGCTGCGGCGACCTCGCAGGCCTCCTGGCCGGTGCTGGAGGGGTAGACGGCGAGGCGGCCCTGCTTGGTGAGCGCGGTGGCCTGCGTGTTGTAGCGGCGGCCGCGCACCAGCTGGGCGTAGAGCCGGCGCAGCAGGTCCGGGTCGGCCTTGGCGACCGCCTCGGTGCCGAGGACGCGGTAGGGCTCGGCGTCGGGCAGCAGCGGCGCGGGGTCCATACGGGGCTGCCAGGCGGGCGGCGGCGATGGCCGGTACGCGCCCCGCTGCTCCATGACCGTCATGACGGCACCTCCTCGTGGGAGCGGCTACGGGAGGCGCGTCGGCTGTGAGGCGCCTCACCAACCGATTGTTCGGTCGTTGGCACATTTTGGCTACAGGCACCTTCAGGCTGTGGACAAACGGTTCTCCACAGCCTGCAATGAACGCAGGACGTCCACGGCGAGGGAGCGGGGGGCAATGGCATCTGAACAAATGGCCGACGGACCGCAGGACGGCACCGTGCTCCCACCCCCGCGCCCGCTGGACGGCACCCCGCTGCCGCCGCCGCGCCCGCTCGACGCCATCGATCAGGACATCCTGAAAATCCTCCAGGCGGACGGCCGTGCCTCGATACGGTCCGTGGCCGAACGCGTCCACGTCTCGCGCGCCAACGCCTACGCGCGCATCAACCGGCTCGTCGAGGACGGCGTGATCCGGGGTTTCAGCGCGCGGGTGGACCACGAGCGGGCGGGGCACGGCACCTCGGCGTACATCACCCTGAAGATCGTCCAGAACACCTGGCGCACGGTCCGCGAGCAGCTCAGGCAGCTGCCCGGTGCCTCCCACATCGCGCTCGTGGGCGGTGACTTCGACGTGCTGCTGCTGGTGCACACGCCCGACAACCGGGCGCTGCGCGAGCTGGTGCTCACCCGGCTCCAGGCGATCCCCGAGGTGCTCAGCACCCGCACGCTGCTGGTGTTCGAGGAGGAGGACCTGGAGCCGGAGGCGTGACGAAAGGCGTGCCGCGGCGTGAGCGGGGAAGCCGGGGTCAGCTCTGCTTGAGGCCCGCGAAGACCAGCCGGACCACCGCGTCGGCCACCTCGCGTTCGCCGACACCGCGCGGGTCCGGCCGGTACCACTCCACGATCGAGTTGATCATTCCGAAGACCAGCCGGGTGGCCAGCCGGACCTCGACGTCGCCGCGTACGTCCCCGTCGGCCGCCGCGGCCTTCAGCAGTTCCGCCACCCGGTGGTCGAAGTCGCGCCGCCGCTCCAGCGCCCACCGCTCGGTGGCGGTGTTGCCGCGCACCCTCAGCAGCAGCGTCACGTACGGCAGCTCGCCTATGAGCACCTCGACCATGCGCCGTACGACGTGCTCCAGCCGGTCGACGGACCGCCCCACACGCGCGTGCTCCTCGTCCAGGATGGCGAACAGACCGTCCAGGGCGCGGCTGACGGCCCGCCGCAGCAGCTCCTCCTTGCCGCTGACGTGGTGGTAGATCGACGACTTGGAGATGCCGGCCGCCTTGGACAGGTGCTCCATGGAGGTGCCGTCGTATCCGCGCTCGTTGAACACCTGGACGGCCACGGAGAGCAGCGTCTCGGGCGTGTACGTGTCGCGTTTGGCCGTGGTCATGAGGTGCCCTCCCGCTTGTCGTCGATGGCGTACGCGTGGCGGTAGAGCGCGAGGGAGGGCGCGTAGCGTCCAGAAGGGTCGCGCTCGTGCATCTCGTCCAGGACGTCGAAGGCGAACTCACGCCCGAGCCTGCGGTCCCACTCGAAGGGACCGAGCGGGTAGTTCACCCCGAGGCGCATGGCCGTGTCGATGTCCTCCTCGGTGGCGACACCCTTGGCGACGGCGTCGTGGGCGAGGTCGATGATCCGGGCGACCGTGCGCGCGACGATCATGCCGGGGACGTCGCCGATGACGCTGACGTCCTTGCCGAGGGCCTGGAAGAGGCCGGTGGCCTCGGCGAGGGTGCGCGGCGAGGTGTCCTGGGAGGTGGACAGCGCGACGCGGGTGGCGGTGCGGTAGTCGAGGGCGAGGTCGAAGTAGACGACGTCGCGGAACTCCACGGAGGTCTGGCCGTCGGCGAGCACCAGCTGGCCGCCGCCGGGCAGCACCAGGCGGGTGCCGTTGTCCTCGTCCTCCTCGCGGACCTGGATGCCCGCCTCGCGGATCAGCGTGAGCAGCTCGGTCGCCGGGCCGAGGCCGCCCTCGGCGACGACGTAGGTGGGCGGCTGCTCCTTGTCGGCGGTGTGCGGCTCGGGGCGCTCGGCGCCCTCGGCATGGTCGTACCAGCCGTGCCCGGTCTTGCGGCCGAGGCGGCCGGACTCCACCAGCCGGCGCTGGGCGAGGGACGGGGTGAAGCGCACGTCCTGGAAGAAGGACTGCCACACCGAGTGGGTGACGGACTCGTTGACGTCCTGCCCGATCAGGTCGGTCAGCTCGAAGGCGCCCATCCTGAAGCCGCCGGACTCGCGCAGGATCGCGTCGATGGTGGCCGGGTCGGCGGCCTGGGCCTCGTAGACCGCGAAGGCCTCGGCGTAGAACGGCCGGGCGATGCGGTTGACGATGAAGCCCGGGGTGTCGGCACAGGCCACCGGGGTCTTGCCCCAGGCGCGGGCGGTCTCGTACGCGCGCGTGGCCGACGTGACGTCGGTGGCGAACCCGGAGACGACCTCGACCAGCGGCATGAGCGGGGCCGGATTGAAGAAGTGCAGGCCCACGAAGCGGCCGGGCTGGCGCAGGGCGCCGCCGATGGCCGTCACCGACAGCGAGGAGGTGTTGGTGGCGAGCAGGCAGTCCTCGGCGACGATGTCCTCCAGCTCGCCGAAGAGCTGCTGCTTGACGTCCAGCCGCTCCAGGGCGGCCTCGACGACCAGGGCGCAGTCCGCCAGCTCCGCGAGGTTTTCCACAGGCAGCAGGCGGGCGCGGGCCGCGTCCCGGTCGGCGGCCCCGAGCCTGCCCTTGTCCACGAGCCGGTCGAGGCGGGCGCCGATCCCCGCTGCCGCGTCCCGGGCACGCCCGGCGACGGCGTCGTACAGCCGCACGGGGTGGCCGGCGACCAGAGCGACCTGGGCGATGCCCTGGCCCATGGTGCCGGTGCCGACGACGGCCACGGGGCTGCTGAGGTCGAGTGCTGTCATGTCCGCGATCCTCCCGCACGGCGTTTTCCACAGATGCGGCAGGCCCCCTTGTCCCGACCGATCGTTCGGTTACTCTAGCTCTGACCGCCCGATCCCGCTGCTCTTCCTGCCAGGTCAATGAACTCGACGAAGAGTTCTCCACACGAGGAGTTGGTCCCGCATGGCCGCCGAACTGACCACCCACGAGCTCATCGCGAAGCACCGGCCCACCCTGGACCAGGCACTGGAAGCGATCCGCACGCGCGCGTACTGGTCCCCGCACCCCGAGCATCCCAAGGCCTACGGCGAGAACGGCAGCCTGGACGCGGCGGCGGGCAAGGCCGCCTTCGACGCCCTGCTGAACACCCGCCTCGACCTCGGCCAGCCCGGCACCGACGACTGGGTGGGCGGCGAGGTCTCGCCGTACGGCATCGAGCTGGGCGTCAGCTACCCGCACGCGGACGTGGACGCGTTGATCCCCGCGATGCAGGCCGGGCAGCGGGCCTGGCGGGACGCGGGCGCGGAGACCCGGGCACTGGTGTGCCTGGAGATCCTCAAGCGGATCAGCGACCGGACGCACGAGTTCGCGCACGCGGTCATGCACACCAGCGGCCAGGCCTTCATGATGGCGTTCCAGGCCGGCGGCCCGCACGCCCAGGACCGCGGCCTGGAAGCGGTGGCGTACGCGTACGCGGAGCAGGTCCGCACGCCCGAGACCGCCGAGTGGACCAAGCCCCAGGGCAAGCGCGACCCGCTGGCCCTCACCAAGCAGTTCACCCCGGTGCCGCGCGGCCTCGCCCTGCTCATCGGCTGCAACACCTTCCCGACGTGGAACGGCTACCCGGGCCTGTTCGCCTCTCTCGCCACCGGCAACGCGGTCCTGGTCAAGCCCCACCCGCGCGCGGTCCTTCCGCTCGCGCTCACCGTGCAGGTCGCGCGCCAGGTGCTCTCCGAGACGGGCTTCGACCCGAACCTGGTGGCGCTGGCCGCCGAGCGCCCCGGCGAGGGCATCGCCAAGTCCCTCGCCACCCGCCCCGAGGTCCGGATCATCGACTACACCGGGTCGACGTCCTTCGGTGACTGGCTGGAGGCCAACGCCCGCCAGGCGCAGGTCTACACCGAGAAGGCCGGCGTCAACACGGTGATCGTGCACTCCACCGGCGACTACAAGGGCATGCTGTCCAACCTGGCGTTCTCGCTGTCCCTGTACAGCGGCCAGATGTGCACCACCCCGCAGAACCTGCTGATCCCCCGGGACGGCATCCGCACCGAGGAGGGCACCAAGACCTTCGACGAGGTCACCGCCGACCTCGCCCGCGCGGTCGACGGCCTCCTCGGTGACGACGCCCGCGCGAACGCCCTGCTGGGCGCGATCGTCAACCCGGACGTCAAGGCCCGTCTGGAGGCCGCCGCCGGCCTCGGCGAAGTGGCTCTGGCCTCCCGGGAGATCAGCAATCCGGACTTCCCGGGCGCGGTCGTGCGCACCCCCGTCATCGTCAAGCTGGACGGCGCCAAGCCGGACGACGAGGCCGCCTACATGAGCGAGTGCTTCGGCCCCGTCTCCTTCGCCGTCGCGGTCGACTCGGCGGACGACGCGGTGGAGCTGCTGCGCCGCACGGTCCGCGACAAGGGCGCGATGACGGTCGGCGCCTACACCACCGACAGCGAGGTGGAGCAGGCCGTCGAGGAGGTGTGCCTGGAGGAGGCGGCCCAGCTGTCGCTCAACCTGACCGGCGGGGTGTACGTGAACCAGACCGCAGCGTTCTCCGACTTCCACGGCTCGGGCGGCAACCCGGCGGCGAACGCCGCGCTGTGCGACGGCGCTTTCGTCGCCAACCGGTTCCGGGTCGTCGAGGTGCGCCGGGAAGCCTAGGAACCCGGAAGCGCGCCCCCGGTCGCGCTCCAGTGGTACAGCGTCATCGCCACGCTGGTGGCGAGGTTGTAGCTGGAGACCTGGGGGCGCATCGGCAGCCGCAGCAGATGGTCGGCACGCGCGCGTAGCTGCGCCGACAGTCCGCTGCGTTCCGAGCCGAAGGCGAGGACGGCGTCGTCCGGGAGCTTCACGCCCCGGATGTCGTCGCCCTCGGGGTCCAGTGCGAACACCGGCCCCGGGGGCAGCTCGTCGACGCCCAGCCGCTCCACGGCCGTCGCGAAGTGCAGGCCAGCGCCACCGCGCACCACCGTGGGATGCCAGGGGTCGAGGGTGCCCGTGGTGACCACACCGGTCGCCCCGAAGCCGGCGGCCAGCCGGATCACGGCGCCGACGTTGCCCAGGTTGCGCGGGTTGTCCAGGACCACGACGGGCGCGGTGCGGGGCGTGTGGGTGAGCCTGCTCAGGTTGGCCTCGCGGGACGGCCGTAGGGCGAGCGCGGCCACGCCGGTCGGGTGGGGCCGCGGGACGAGCGAGCCGTACGCCTCCGTGGGCACCTCGGTGAGCAGCGCGTCGAGCGCGTCCCGTACGTCCGCGGCCAGCTCCGCGGCGAGGGCGAGCGCGGCCCGCCGGTCGGTGGTGACCGCCACCGGGACCTCGGCCCCGAAGCGCAGCGCGTGCTTGAGGGCGTGGAAGCCGTCGAGCAGCACGGCGTCATCGGCGTGCTCGCGCCAGCGGGTCAGCGGATCGGTCATGCCGTGAACCCTACGCGGCCCTTCGGGCTCTCCTCGGGGCTGCCTTCGGGGGAGCGGGGCGCGGGCACCGTAGGGTCGTCACGCCGGACGAGCGGCCCACGCGCGCGTGCGACCAGCGCGCCGAGCCGGCGCAGGAACGGCGTCGGCAGGAAGACCGCGTCCGCGGTGATCATCGCCAGCGAGAAGAAAGGCAGGCCGAGCACGACCGCGATCACCGCGTGCTCGGTCATCATCAGCACCAGCAGGACGTTCTTGACCCGCCGGTTGAACAGGGTGAACGGGAAGGCGACCTGCACCATGACCGTGCCGTAGGCCACGATCATCATGATCGTGCCGCTGGAGGACATCAGATCGGCGAGTCCGGGCCAGGGCGAGAAGTAGTCCAGGTGGAGCGGGTAGTAGACGGCGGTGCCGTCCTGCCAGCGCGAGCCCTGGATCTTGTACCAGCCGGCCGTCGCATAGATCAGGCAGGCCTCCGCCATGATCACGCACAGGGCGCCGTTGTGCAGGACGTTGGCGACGACGTCCAGCAGGATCCGCGGCTGCGGCGACTTCGCCCAGCGGCCGACGGCCCACCACACACCGAGCACCGCCCAGGCGGTCCACAGCAGCGCGGGAATCAGCCAGCCGTTGTCGAACCGGCCGGTGAACGTCGCCATGAGCAGCGCCAGGCCGGACACCGCCCACAGCGCCGGGCCCACCGGGTCCGCGGAGACCCGCTCCCCACGCGCGCGTGCCGCCCCGACGCACGCCGCCCGCCGCGCATCCAGGGACCACACCTGCCCGCAGCGTGTGAACACGAGGTAGATGGACATCAGATGCAGGACGTTGTCGCCGCCGTCGCCCACGAAGACGCTGCGGTTCTGCAGCGACAGCACGCCCACCATGAACAGCACGGACGCGGTCCGGGTGCGCCAGCCGAGCAGCAGCGCCGCACTGGCGAGGATCGCCAGCAGGTAGCAGCACTCGAACCACAGCTGCCCGTCGGACCACAGCAGGGCCGAGAAGGCCTGGTTGTCGGCGGTCAGCTCCTTGGCGAGGTTCCAGCCCCAGGGTCCGGCCGGGCCGTACAGCTCCTGACGGTGCGGGAACTCGCGCAGCAGGAACAGCAGCCAGGTCCCGGCGAACCCGATGCGTATGACGGCGCTCTGGTACGGCCCGAGAGCCGACTCGGTGACCTTGGCGACACCGCGCGAGAGGGTCAGGGAGAGCCGGTTCACCGCACACCTCCCGCTGCCTCGTCGGCCGTCACGGTCCACCAGGGCAGCACGCGGTAGACGGGTTTGTCGGACACGCGCTCATGGCTCCACTCGGGTGGCTGCACATTGGTGGTGCTGGAACGGATCTGCACGCGCTGTATGACGCCGTCGCGGTCGGCCGGATAGGTCCGGTACAGGCGCATCACCACGATCCGGCGCAGGTACTGCTCGGAGAGGGCGCCGCGCATGCGCACGGGGCGGTTGTCGGCGCTGTGCGTGGCGGTGTAGAAGTCCCAGGCGCGGCGCACCTCGTTCTGCTGGGTGTGGCTCGGCACCGGATTGCCGTCGATCGCGGCGCCGTCCTGGGCGGAGAGGTCGGTCCATCCGGTGGTGCGCAGCCCGCCGTCCTTGGCCCGCACCACGGCGCGCACCTGGACGGCGATGTTCTGCTGCAGCGGGTTGGGCGCGAACAGCTTCCAGTTCTGCTCGAACTCCGGATACACCCACTCGACGACGGCGTTGCCGTGCTGCTTGGTCACCGTGTTCGTGGGGGCGAGGCTGAGGAACACCATCAGCAGATGCACACCGGCGGCGACACCGACCACCGCGAGCGCCAGCGCCGCGGCGACCTGGTAGCCGGGGGAGAGGGCTGCCACGCCGGTACGGGGCGCGGCGGGCGGCACCGGACCGCCGGCCCCGAAGGCCCCAGCACCCTCACCACGGACGGCAGCCGCGCCCGCCCGCGCATCCATGTCCGTCCGCGGATCCACATCGGCCGAGGACTCCTCCTCGCCCCGCGCATCCATGTCGGCCGAGGACTCCGCGTCAGCCCGGGAATCCACGCCTGCCCGGGAATCCACGCCGGTCGGGGAAGGCTCCGGGAGACGCGCCCGGGCCGGCCCGCCGGGGTCGGGTCGGGCCCCCGGGTCCTCGTCGTACGCGTCCATTCCGCCCCGTCCCCCGTTTCGGCTCGGTCGTTCGGTTCAGTGGCCCGGCTCAGTGGTCCACCTCGGTGATGCGGCGCCCGCCACGAGCGCCCCACTTCTCACGTTCGCCACTCTCGGCGTCAGCACGGAACGGTACTCAGCCCCGGCCGCCGGGCGCAGCCCCGGGTACGCGCCACGGCCGTGGTCCTCGCCACGCGAACGGCCCGGCACCTGCCCTACCCGCGCTTCCGCACGTTGTCCACAGGCTGCCCGCCGGGGTTTTCCACAGCGGTTGACACCCACGTCGGCCCGGCACACCATTGATGCGCACGGACCGAACGATCGGTCGGGACAGCCCCACCGCAGAGCCCGAGGTCAGGGGGACCGCATGGCCACAGCAGCCGCGCAGCGCACGGCCCGCACAGAGGCGGACGGCGCACCGGACACCGCCGACACGGCGGCCTTCCAGCACGCCTTCGACGCGGCCGTGGCCGCCGACGAACGCATCGAACCGCGCGACTGGATGCCCGACGCCTACCGCGCCACCCTGGTCCGGCAGATCGCCCAGCACGCGCACTCCGAGATCATCGGCATGCAGCCGGAGGCCAACTGGATCACCCGCGCGCCCTCCCTGCGCCGCAAGGCGATCCTTATGGCCAAGGTCCAGGACGAGGCCGGCCACGGCCTTTACCTCTACAGCGCGGCCGAGACCCTCGGCACCAGCCGCGACGAGCTGCTCGGCAAGCTGCACAGCGGCCGCCAGAAGTACTCCTCGATCTTCAACTACCCGACCCTGACCTGGGCCGACGTCGGCGCCATCGGCTGGCTCGTGGACGGCGCCGCGATCACCAACCAGGTCCCACTGTGCCGCTGCTCCTACGGCCCGTACGCCCGCGCGATGGTGCGGATCTGCAAGGAGGAGTCCTTCCACCAGCGCCAGGGCTACGAACTGCTGCTGGCCCTCAGCAAGGGCACACCCGAACAGCACGCGATGGCTCAGGACGCCGTCAACCGCTGGTGGTGGCCCTCGCTGATGATGTTCGGCCCGCCCGACGACGAGTCCCAGCACTCCGCGCAGTCGATGGAGTGGAAGATCAAGCGCCACTCCAACGACGAGCTGCGCCAGCGCTTCGTCGACATCTGCGTCCCCCAGGCCGAGTCCCTGGACCTCACCCTCCCCGACCCGGACCTGCGGTGGAACGAGGAACGCGGGCACTACGACTTCGGCCCGATCGACTGGACCGAGTTCTGGGAGGTCCTCAAGGGCAACGGCCCGTGCAACGAACAGCGGATCACCCAGCGCAGGCGCGCCCACGACGAGGGCGCATGGGTGCGGGAAGCGGCCGCCGCCTACGCGGCCAAGCACACCGGCGGCACCGGTGAGACAGGCAACGACACAGCACACGCGACAGGAGCGGAGCGAGCATGAGCACCACCGACTGGCCCCTGTGGGAGGTCTTCGTGCGCTCCCGGCGCGGCCTCTCCCACACCCACGCCGGCAGCCTGCACGCCCCCGACGCGGAGCTGGCCCTGCGCAACGCCCGCGACCTGTACACCCGCCGCGGCGAGGGAGTCTCCATCTGGGTCGTCCCGGCCACCGCGATCACCGCGTCCTCACCGGACGAGAAGGACCCCTTCTTCGAACCCGCCGCCGACAAGCCCTACCGGCACCCGACCTTCTACGAGATCCCGGAAGGGGTGAAGCACCTGTGACCGCCACCGGCCCCGCCACCGTCCCGGTGACCGCCGCCCTCGCCCTCGGCGACGACGCCCTGGTGCTCTCCCACCGGCTGGGCGAGTGGGCAGGGCACGCCCCCGTCCTGGAGGAGGAGGTCGCCCTCGCCAACATCGCCCTCGACCTGCTTGGCCAGGCCCGGATACTGCTGTCCATGGCCGGCGACGAGGACGAACTGGCCTACCTGCGCGAGGAGCGGGCCTTCCGCAACCTCCAGCTGGTCGAGCAGCCGAACGGCGACTTCGCCCACACGATCGCCCGCCAGCTGTACTTCTCCACCTACCAGCACCTGCTCTACGCCGAACTGGCCGCGAACGACGGACCGTTCGCCTCCCTCGCCGCGAAGGCCGTCAAGGAGGTCGCCTACCACCGCGACCACGCCGAGCAGTGGACCCTCCGCCTCGGCGACGGCACGGAGACCAGCCACGAGCGGATGCGCCGCGCCTGCCAGGCCCTGTGGAAGCTCACCGGTGAGATGTTCCAGCCGGTGGAGGGCCTCGACGCCGACTGGACCCGCCTGGACGAGCGCTGGCAGCAGTCCGTCCAGGACGTCCTCGGCCGGGCCACACTCCCCCTCCCCGAGGGACCGCGCACCGGCGCCTGGTCGGCCGGCGCCGGCCGTCAGGGCCTGCACACCGAACCCTTCGGGCGGATGCTCGCCGAGATGCAGCATCTGCACCGCAGCCACCCGGGGGCGACATGGTGACCGCCACCGCCCTGGAGACGGAACTGCTGGAGCTGGCCGGCTCGGTGCCCGACCCCGAACTGCCGGTACTCACGCTCCAGGAGCTGGGCGTGGTGCGCGCGGTGCGTCTCCATGGCCCCGGCACGGTCGAGGTCGACCTGACCCCCACCTACACCGGCTGCCCCGCCATCGAGGCGATGAGCGTGGACATCGAACGGGTGCTGCGCGCCCACGGCATGCACGAGGTCACGGTCCGCACGGTACTCAGCCCCGCCTGGACCACCGACGACATCAGCCCCGAAGGGCGCCGCAAACTCCGGGAGTTCGGCATCGCTCCCCCGCGGGTACGCAGCTCCCCCGGCCCGGTGCCGCTGACCCTCGGACCGACGCGCACAGCCTCGGCGGAATCCGAGCCCGTCCGCTGCCCGCACTGCGGCTCCGCCGACACCGAGCTGCTCAGCAGGTTCTCCTCCACCGCGTGCAAGGCACTGCGCCGCTGCCTCGCCTGCCGTGAACCCTTCGACCACTTCAAGGAGTTGTGATGGCGCGCTTCCACCCGCTCCCGGTGGCCGAGGTCGACCGGATCACCGACGACTCCGTCGCCCTGACCTTCACCGTCCCGCCCGAACTGCGCGAGGAGTACCGGCACGCACCCGGCCAGCACCTGGCGCTGCGCCGACAGGTCGACGGCACCGAGATACGGCGCACCTACTCGATCTGCTCCCCCGCGCCCGACCCGGCCGGCCCGGGCCCCGGCACCCTGCGGGTGGGCGTGCGGCTGGTGGAGGGCGGAGCCTTCTCCGCCTACGCGCTGAAGGAGATCAACGTCGGCGACGTGCTGGAGGTGATGACCCCGGCCGGCCGCTTCACCCTGGAACCGGCGCCGGGGCTGTATGCGGCGGTCGTCGGCGGCAGCGGCATCACGCCCGTGCTGTCCATCGTCTCCACGCTGCTGGCCCGCGAGCCGGCGGCCCGGTTCTGCCTGATACGCAGCGACCGCACGGCCGCCTCGACGATGTTCCTGGAGGAGGTCGCCGACCTGAAGGACCGCTATCCGGAGCGGCTTCAGCTGGTGACCGTGCTCTCCCGCGAGGAGCAGCAGGCGGGTCTGCCGTCCGGCCGGCTCGACCGCGAGCGGCTCACCGCGCTGCTGCCCGCGCTGCTGCCGGTGAGTGAGGTCGCGGGCTGGTTCCTGTGCGGGCCGTACGGTCTGGTGCGGGGCGCCGAGCAGGCGCTGCGCGAGCTGGGCGTGGACCGCTCCCGCATCCACCAGGAGATCTTCCACGTGGACGCGGGCTCGCCCACGGCCGCCGCCGCCCAGGCACCCGCGCACAGCACGGTCACCGCCCGGCTCGACGGACGCGGCGGCACCTGGCCGGTGTGCGACGGCGAGACGCTGCTGGAAGCGGTCCTGCGCAACCGCCCCGACGCGCCCTACGCCTGCAAGGGCGGCGTGTGCGGGACGTGCCGTGCCTTCCTGGTCTCCGGCGAGGTCCGCATGGACCGCAACTTCGCCTTGGAGACGGAGGAGACGGAAGCCGGCTATGTACTGGCCTGTCAGTCGCATCCGCTGACAGAACAGGTGGAGCTGGACTTCGACCGCTGAGGGGTGCGCGGGCCGACTCGGCGGGGCCAATTCGGCCGGGGGGTGGGGAGGAGGGAGGGGGGAGGGGGAGGGGCCCCAGGAACACCGAAGACTCGGTGCCATTCCCTTCTCCTAGAACCTGTTCTATCTTGACGCCCCGTCAGACAACCGACACCGACCCCGTCGGAAGGACAGGCCGTGGACTTCACCTTCACCGAGGAGCAGCGGGCGGCGGCCGAGGCGGCGCGCGGGGTGTTCGCCGGCGTGGTACCGGACGCGGTGCCCAGCCCGGCGCTCAGAACCGGTGCCGTGGCCGAGGGCTTCGACCGGGAGCTGTGGTCCCGGCTGGCCGCGGCGGACCTGCTGAGCCTGCTGCTCGACGAGGCGCACGGCGGTTCCGGTCTGGACGCGATCGCGCTGTGTCTGGTGCTGCGGGAGTCCGCCAAGGTGCTCGCCCGGGTGCCGTTGCTGGAGCACAGCGCGGCGGCAGCCGCCGTACAGGCCTATGGCGGCGCGGAGTTGGCGGACCGCCTGCTCGCGCGGGCCGGACGGGGCGAGCTGGTGCTGACCGTCGCGGCGAACGGCCGCAGTGGTCACGACCCGGCCGAACTGGCCGTCGGCGCACGGCGGGACGGTCCGGTCTGGGTGCTGGGCGGGATGCAGACGGCGGTGCCGTGGGTGTACGACGCGGACCTCGTCGTCGTACCGGCGCACCTCGAGGACACGGCTGCCGAGCGGACCGTGCTCGCGCTGGTAGCGCGCGAGCAGGACGGGGTGGTGCTCGCCGAGCAGGTGTCCACCAGTGGGGAGCGGCTGGCCGAGCTGCGGCTCACGTCCGTGCGGATCGACGCGGACGACGTCATCGAGGCCGACGGCGCCTGGGAGTGGCTGTACGCGCTGCTCGCCACCGGAAGCTGCGCGCTGGCGCTCGGGCTGGGCGAGCGGGTGCTGGCGATGACCGCCGAGTACACGGGAAAGCGGGAGCAGTTCGGGTATCCGCTCGCGACCTTCCAGGCGGTGGCCGTGCAGGCCGCGGACCGGTACATCGATCTGCGCGCCATGGAGGCCACCCTCTGGCAGGCCGCCTGGCGGATCGCCTCGGGGGCGCCGGGGGCGCTCCCCGCCGCCGGGGATGTCGCGGTCGCGAAGATCTGGGCGGCGGAGGGGGTGCGCCGGGTGGTGCAGACGGCACAGCATCTGCACGGCGGGTTCGGCGCCGACACCGACTATCCGCTGCACCGCTATCACGCCTGGGCCAAGCACCTGGAGCTGGCGCTCGGCCCGGCGGCGGCGCACGAGGAGAGGCTCGGGGACCTGCTGGCCGCCCATCCGCTGGGCTGACCGCGCGGCCCCCGGGGCCGCAGGCAAGCGGCTACAGCACGAAGCCGGGCCGGCCGTCGTCGGTGATCACCGGGCGGCCCGCGGCCTGCCAGACCTGCATGCCGCCGTCGACGTTCACCGCGTCGATGCCCTGCTGGACCAGGTACATGGTGACCTGCGCCGAACGGCCGCCGGAGCGGCAGATGACGTGGACACGGCCGTCCTGCGGGGCGGCCTCGGTCAGCTCGCCGTAGCGGGCCACGAACTCGCTGATGGGGATGTGCAGCGCCCCCTCGGCGTGGCCCGCCTGCCACTCGTCGTCTTCGCGGACGTCCAGCAGGAAGTCGCTGTCCTTGAGGTCCGTGACCTCGACCGTGGGCACACCAGCTCCGAAACTCATGCCCCCGACGCTACCCGAAGCTCCCCGAAGCCGGCCGGGCCGAGCCGCGGCTCAGCCCTGCTCCAGCAGGACCGCCAGTTCCGCTTCCCGCTGGGCGATGTCGGAGCGCAGCCTGGCGGCGATCTCCTCGAGCAGCCCGTCGGGGTCGTCGGGGGCGAGCCGGAGCATGCCGGCGATGGCGCCCTCCTCCAGTTCACGGGCGACGAGGGTGAGCAGTTCCTTGCGCTGGGCGAGCCATTCGAGGCGGGCGTACAGCTCCTCGGCCGGGCTCGGGCGCCGCTCGGGCGGCACCGGGCCGGCCGCCCACTCCTCGGCCAGCTCCTTCAGCAGCGTCTCGTCGCCACGGGCGTAGGCGGCGTTGACGCGGGTGATGAACTCCTCACGCCGCTGCCGCTCCTCTTCCTCCTGTGCCAGGTCGGGGTGCGCCTTGCGGGCCAGCTCGCGGTAGAGCTTGCGGGCCTGCTCGCTGGGCCGCACCCGCTCCGGAGGCCGTACGGCCTGGTCGGTCAGCATGGCGGCGGCCTCCGGGAAGAGGCCGTGGCCGTCCATCCAGCCGTGCAGCAGCTCTTCCACGCCGGGGATCGGCAGGATCCGCGCGCGGGCCTCCTCGGCGCGGCGGATGTCCTCCGGGTCGCCGGTGCGGGCGGCCCTGGCTTCGGCGATCTCGGCGTCCAGCACCTCGATGCGGGCGTAGAGCGGGCCGAGGCGCTGTTCGTGCAGCCGGGAGAAGTTCTCGACCTCGACGCGGAACGTCTCCACGGCGATCTCGTACTCGATCAACGCCTGCTCGGCGGCCCGTACGGCCTGTTCGAGCCGCTCCTCGGGGCGCGGGGACTGTTCGGCATCGGGGGTCGTCACGCGAACAGGGTAGGCGGTGGAGATGCGGCGGGGCGCCGTCGGGCTACCGGTGGTCTGCCGGGTGCGGGTCCGTAGTGTTCGCTCGCACAGTTCCGCGCAGCCTCCGTCGTGGTCGCTCCTGCAGTTTCCGCGGCTCCGTCGTGGTCGCTCCTGCAGTTTCCGCGGCCTCATCGTGGTTGCTCGTGCAGTTTCCGCGGCCTCAGCCGTGGTTGCTCGTGCAGTTTCCGCAGCCTCCGCGTGGTTGCTCGCACAGTTCCCTGCCACCCTGACGGGGCGCTGCGGTTCCGCCTGGGAAAGCAGCCCCGCCCCCGCCTTACACGCCGGCTCCGCTCACACGCCCAGCTCCGCCGCGATGCGTCCCGTTCGGATCCCCGTCACCAGTTCCGCGTGGTCGGCCTCCGTGCGGTCGGCGTAGGTAACCGCGAACGCGGCTATCGCCTCGTCCAGTTCCTCGTTCTTGCCGCAGTAGCCGGCGATCAGGCGGGGGTCGACGCTGTGGGAGTGGGCGCGGGCCAGCAGGGCGCCGGTCATACGGCCGTAGTCGTCGATCTGGTCGGCGGCGAGGGCGGCGGGGTCGACGCTGCCCTTGCGGTTGCGGAACTGGCGGACCTGGAAGGGACGACCACAGACCGTGGTCCAGCCGAGGAGGATGTCGCTGACCACCTGCATCCGCTTCTGGCCGAGGACGACCCGGCGGCCCTCGTGTGCCACCGGCGGCGCCTCGAAGCCGGCCGTGGCCAGATGCGGGACGAGCGCGGAGGGGCGGGCCTCCTTCACCTGGAGGACCAGCGGCTGCTCACGGTGGTCGAGGAGCAGGACGACATAGGACCGGGTGCCGACACTGCCGGTGCCGACCACCCGGAAGGCCACGTCGTGCACGGCGTGCCGGGCGAGCAGGGGGTGCCGGTCCTCGGGCAGCGTCGTCAGGTACTCCTCCAGGGACGCGGCGACCGCCGCCGCCTCGGCGTCCGGAATGCGGCGCAGGACCGGTGAGGCGTCCACGAAGCGGCGTCCGCCGTCCGCCGCCGCCTCGGTCGACTTCGCCGCGAACCGGCCGCTGGTGTTGGCTCGGGCCTTCTCCGAGACCCGCTGCAGGGTGCCGAGCAGATCGTGGGCGTCGGTGTGGGAGACCAGTTCCTCGTCCGCGATGGCGTTCCACGCGTCCAGCACCGGCAAGGTCGCGAGAAGGCGCATGGTGCGGCGGTAGGCGCCGACCGCGTCCCGCGCGGCCGTACGGCAGGTGTCCTCGTCGGCGCCGGCCTCCCGCCCGGCGAGCACCAGCGAGGCGGCGAGCCGCTTCAGATCCCACTCCCACGGGCCGTACACGGTCTCGTCGAAGTCGTTGAGGTCGATGACGAGGCCGCCGCGGTGGTCGCCGTACAGGCCGAAGTTGGCCGCGTGCGCGTCTCCGCATATCTGGGTGCCGATCCTGGTCATGGGGGTGCGTGCCAGGTCGTACGCCATGAGTCCGGCCGAGCCGCGCAGGAAGGCGAAGGGGGTCGCGGCCATCCGTCCGACGCGGATGGGGGTCAGCTCCTCGATACGGCCGGCGTTGGACTCGATGACCGCACTCACCGCGTCGGGGCGGGAGGCGTCCAGGTCGAGCGTGCGGTGCGCGGCGCGCGGCACGCTCGTGCGCAGCGCCTTGCCCTCGGCCTTGGGCGAGCCCTGGCGCGGCCACTGGGCGAACCCGCGCACCCGCGGCAGTCGGCGCGTCTCCTGGTCCACCGCATCCGCCAGCACTTCCCCACCGGTTCCGGTCACCGCGACCGCCTCCCCCGAACGCCCTTCGGCACGAACATCGACACGAACATCAACTCGTGCAGACCGTACAGCGGGAGCCCGGAACGCGTCAGACCCTGTGGATGACGGCCTGTGGATGACGGTGTGTGGACGGTGTGTGGACGACGGGTGTGGACGACGGGTGTGGACGACGGGTGTGGATGCCGCTTTGGGGACAGCCCGCGCCGCACGTGCTCTGGCGGAGGTACGAGCACGGCGTGAGCCATCTGACGGGAGGCGAACGGTACGAACGGCAACGCGAGGGGCACTCGAGGCCCACGTCCACGCCCACGCCCGTCTTCGGCATCGCCATCCGCGTCGGCATAGGCCCAGCGCAGCGAGGAGGCTGCCATGGCCCTGAGGCAGAAACGACCGCCCGCACCCGCACCCGCTCCGGCTCCGGCTCCGGCTCCGGCTCCGGCTCCGGCTCCGGCTCCGGCTCCGGCTCCGGCTCCGGCTCGACCGTCGTCCCCCCGTCACGCGCACGGCGTCGTAGGCCGGCACGGGGGCGTTCGCCGTGCCTGAGCTGCCGGACGTCGAGGGTTTCCGCAGGGTGCTCGTGTCCTGCGCGAAGGGCAGGGAGATCCGCCGCGTCGACGTGCGCGACGCGGGCGTCCTGCACGGGGTGAGCGTACGGCGGCTGCGCGAGGCGCTGGAGGGCCGGCGGTTCACCGAGCCGGAGCGGCACGGCAAGTGGCTGCTCGCTCACACCGGCGGCCCCACCCTCCTGCTGCACTTCGGCATGACCGGCCGGCTGCTCTGCGCCGATCCCGACGACGCCGTCGAGGCCCACGACCGCGTCCTGTTCGGGCTGAGTGGCGACCGCCAGCTCCGCTACCGCGACCAGCGCAAGCTCCAGGGCCTCTGGCTGGCCGACGACGACTCCGGCGTCGCCCGGCTGCTGGACCGTCAGGGTCCCGATGCTCTGGCAGTGGACCGTGCGGACTTCGAGGCCGCACTCTGCGCGCGCCGCGGTCACATCAAAACCGCGCTGACCGATCAGTCCGTCCTGGCCGGTCTCGGCAATCTGCTCGCCGACGAGATCCTGTGGCGTGCCGGGCTGCACCCCGGCACCCGGGCCGGTGATCTGACGGAGACCGAACGCCGGCATCTGTACACCCACATGCGGCGCACGCTGCGTTCCTCGGTCACCGCCGGCTGCGTACCACCGCGCGATGCGTGGCTCACCGGCCACCGCGACGACCCCGACCCGGTCTGCCCCCGCTGCCGCACCCACCTGCGCCGCTCCCGACTGGGGGGCCGGGGCACGGTGTGGTGCCCGCGGTGCCAGCCGAGCCAGTCCTGACCCCCGGGAGAACCGAGAACCCGGCCCCCACAGTCCCGGCCGGCCCCGTCCATCCACAGGCTGTGCGATCCCTCGCGATCCCTCGCGATCCCTCACGCCCCGGAGCACAGCGCGAGACGAGCCCCTGCCGTGACTTCCGTCGCCGGCAGGGACCCGTCTCGTCGCTGTCTGTCCGTCTGTGGGCCGTTCCTTCAGAGGCTGCGGGCGGTGATGTCACCGTGGGAGGTGGTGGCGCGGATGTCGAGTTCGGCGGTGCCGTCGTTCTTGAGGGCGTTGTTGATGCGGCCGTGGGTGGTGCCGGCGTCCAGGGCGGCCGATACGCCGGCGGCGGCGCCGACCGTGATGTCGCCGGAGGCGGTGCGGAGCACGACCGTGCCGCGCGCGGCCTCGGTGATCCGGATGTCGCCCCGTGCGGTGCTGATCTCCGCGGGGCCGCCCAGTCGGCCGATCTCGACGTCGCCGTCTACTGCGGTGAGGCGGACGCTCGCGGCCTCGTCGATCTTGATCTGCCGGTATGCACCTTCGAAGGCGACGTCGCCGAGACGGCCGGCGGCCCGCAGTTCGCAGCTGCCGGTCTTGGCCTCGATGCGGGAGCCGGCGGGCAGCTGGACGGTGACCTCCACGGATCCCGAGGGGCCGAAGAGCTGGTTGCTGGGCTCAGGAGTGCGTATCCGCAGGACGCCTTCGGCGTAGGTGACGGTCGTCTGCTCGGCGGTCTGCACGTCGCGGCTCTTGGCGGGGTTGGCGGGCAGGACCTCCACGGTGGTGTCGGCGCGGTCGGCGGCGATGAACTGGACGCGTCCGGCGGGGATGTCCAGGACGACGGAGACCGGGGCGAGGGTGTCGAACTTCTGCATCGTGCGCTCCTATTCCCGTGGCTTCAGAGGTCGGCCGCGACGGGTCCGTGCGGCGAACGACAGCAACGGTAGGACGATTGCCCGCCGGTTGGCAAGCAATTGCCAACATACATTGCCAAGCACTCGGGCGATTGGATCACCCTCTGGCAAGAGATTGCCTGGATGTGGGCAAGGGGTCCCCGCTGACCGGGAGTTCGGGTGGAGCCGATGGACAAAACTGTCCGCGTTACGGCGGCGGGGAGACCTGACGGTGCGGGACGGTGCGGACGGGCTTGACGCCTCGTCACCGGCTCTGCACGCCGTCCGTGAGATAGCTCACCGATGCGCCTCCCATGTCCGACCTCGGTCTGTGCGATCCCTCACAAACCCGGACACAACGAGAAACGGGCCCCTGCCGTGACTTCCGTCACCGGCAGAGACCCGTCTCGTCTCTGTGCGCGAGGGGGGAGTTGAACCCCCACGCCCTTGCGGGCACTGGAACCTGAATCCAGCGCGTCTGCCTATTCCGCCACCCGCGCATTGGGTGTGTCTTCCGGTTCCGGCCCTTTCGGGCTGGCCCCTTCCGACATCGAGAACATTAGCACGTCGTACGGGGTGGGTTCACATCCCTTCCCCCGGCCCGAGACCGCCCCACACACCCCCGCACCCGACCCCACGCCCCCCACCTACCCACCCCACCCGTCCCCCACGTATCAGGGAGACTCAGTTCACGTATCAACCTCGTACCGGTCCCCGGCATCTCCCCAGGAGCCGGGCCGGGTCCATAGCCAGGTGCGGGACACTGGTCTTGGCCCCCCTCTACGATCCATGGCAGCAGGAGTGCGCACCGGGAGTTCGAAGGGGAGCCGCTGGGGGAACCGGCTGATTGCCGGACGCGTAGATACGATCAGTGCGCAGTACCAGCGGAACCAGCAGTACAGGCAAGGCAGCGGCCACACAGCAGGGCAAGGCAACGGCAAGGATGGAGGAGGTGCCCCATGGGAGTCCTGAAGAAGTTCGAGCAGCGTCTCGAAGGTCTGGTGAACGGCACCTTCGCCAAGGTCTTCAAGTCCGAGGTCCAGCCCGTGGAGATCGCCGGCGCGCTCCAGCGTGAGTGCGACAACAACGCCACGATCTGGAACCGTGACCGGACCGTCGTACCGAACGACTTCATCGTGGAGCTGAGCGCGCCGGACTTCGAGCGCCTCAGCCCCTACTCCGGGCAGCTCGGCGACGAGCTGGCCGGCATGGTGCGCGACTACGCCAAGCAACAGCGCTACACCTTCATGGGCCCGATCAAGGTCAACCTGGAGAAGGCCGACGACCTCGACACCGGCCTGTACCGGGTGCGCTCGCGCACCCTCGCCTCCTCCAGCAGCCAGCAGGGACAGCACGCGCCGCAGGCCCCCGCGGCCCCGGCCGCCGGCCGTCCCGGGCAGGGCGCCCAGGGCGGCTACGGCTATCCGCCCGCCACACCCGCCGGCGCGCCCCCGATGCCGTCCGCACCGCCGCCCGGCGCCCGCCCCGGCGGCTACGGCTACCCCCAGCCCGCCACCCAGCGGCCCGCGGCCGCCCCGGCGAGCGGCGGGCGCACCCGCTACTGGATCGAGATCAACGGCACCCGCCACCAGATCTCCCGCCCGACGCTGGTGCTGGGCCGCAGCACCGACGCCGACGTGCGGATCGACGACCCCGGCGTCTCCCGCCGGCACTGCGAGATCCGGACCGGAACGCCCTCGACGATCCAGGATCTCGGTTCCACCAACGGCATCGTGGTGGACGGGCAGCACACCACCCGCGCTACGCTCCGCGACGGCTCGCGGATCGTCGTGGGCAGCACCACCGTTATCTATAGGCAAGCCGAAGGGTGAAGCGGGGGCAATGTCAGAGCTGACCCTCACGGTCATGCGGCTGGGTTTCCTGGCCGTACTGTGGCTGTTCGTGATCGTGGCCGTGCAGGTCATCCGGAGCGACCTGTTCGGAACGCGCGTCACCCAGCGCGGATCGCGCAGGGAGGCCGGGCGTGCGCAGCAGCCCGGCCGGCAGCAGGCGGCCCGGCAGCAGTCGGCGCCCCCGCAGCAGCGCGGCCAGCAGGGCGGTGGCCGGCGCGGTCGCAACGCCCCCACCAAGCTGGTGGTGACCGAGGGCACACTGACCGGCACGACGGTCGCGCTGCAGGGGCAGACGATCACGCTGGGCCGCGCGCACGACTCCACGATCGTGCTGGACGACGACTACGCCTCCAGCCGTCATGCCAGGATCTACCCCGACCGCGACGGTCAGTGGATCGTCGAGGACCTCGGCTCCACCAACGGCACCTACCTGGACCGGTCCCGGCTGACGACTCCCACGCCGATCCCGCTGGGCGCGCCGATCCGCATCGGCAAGACCGTCATCGAGCTGCGGAAGTAGTACGACAATGAGCGAGCGGAGCGAGCACGCAGAAGCAGGCCACACCCCGGCCTCCGGCGCGCTCCCGACCGGAGGGTGGGCAGTGTGGCTCGACACGACCGGCTGCATTCGGAGCCGACGGGCGAGGTGCGCATGAGTCTGTCACTGCGCTTTGCCGCCGGATCGCACAAAGGCATGATCCGGGAGGGCAACGAGGACTCGGGTTACGCCGGCCCGCGACTGCTCGCGATCGCCGACGGCATGGGCGGCCAGGCGGCCGGCGAGGTCGCCTCCTCCGAGGTGATCTCCACCCTGGTCACGCTCGACGACGACGTGCCCGGCTCCGACATCCTCACCTCCCTCGGCGCGGCCGTGCAGCGCGCCAACGACCAGCTGCGCGCCATGGTCGAGGAGGACCCCCAGCTGGAGGGCATGGGGACCACACTGACCGCACTGCTGTGGACCGGCCAGCGGCTCGGGCTCGTCCACGTCGGCGACTCCCGCGCCTATCTGCTGCGTGACGGGGTGCTCACGCAGATCACCCAGGACCACACATGGGTGCAGCGGCTCGTCGACGAGGGCCGGATCACCGAGGAGGAGGCCACCTCCCACCCCCAGCGCTCCCTGCTGATGCGCGCCCTCGGCAGCGGCGACCACGTCGAGCCCGACCTGTCCATCCGCGAGGTCCGGGCCGGCGACCGCTATCTGATCTGTTCCGACGGTCTGTCCGCCGTCGTCTCCCACCAGACGATCGAGGAGACCCTCGCCAGCTACCAGGGCCCGCAGGAGACCGTGCAGGAGCTGATCCAGCTCGCGCTGCGCGGCGGCGGCCCCGACAACATCACCGTCATCGTCGCCGACGTCCTGGACCTGGACACCGGTGACACCCTCGCCGGGCAGCTGTCCGACCAGCCGGTCGTGGTCGGCGCGGTCGCCGAGAACCAGCATCATCTGCACGACAACGGCATCATGCAGACCCCGGCCGGCCGCGCCTCCCACCTGGGCCGCCGGGCAGCCGGGCACGGCGGCGGCGAGTTCGGCCCGCCCGGTTCCGGCGACACCACCGGGTACATCCCGGCGGGCAGCTTCGACGACTATGCCGACGGCGACTTCACCAAGCCGCGCGGCGGGCGCAGGTGGCTGAAGAGATCGTTCTACAGCGTGCTCGCCCTCGCCGTGATCGGCGGCGGCCTCTACGGCGGCTACCGCTGGACCCAGACGCAGTACTACGTCGGCGCCAAGGGCGAGCACGTGGCGCTGTACCGGGGGATCAGCCAGGACCTGGCCTGGGTGTCGCTGTCGAAGGTGGAGAAGGACCACCCCGAGATCGAACTCAAGTACCTGCCGCCCTACCAGCAGAAGCAGGTCAAGAACACGATCGCGGCGGGTGGTCTGCAGCAGGCCCAGGCGAAGATCGAGGCGCTGTCGGTACAGGCCTCCGCGTGCAGGAAGCAGGCGGAACGCACGGCCGCCGAGTCGCAGCAGAACGCCAAGACGGGCCAGGGCGAGGCCGGAGGCACCACGGGAACCACCCGTACCGCCTTCACGTCCAAGGCATCACCGACACCGCACCCATCCGGTTCGGCGCCCGCTACGAAGAACCCTTCGAAGCCCCCGTCCGCATCCGCCACTCCGAACCCCGGCCCGAGCCTCTCCGAGGATGAGCAGAAGGTCGTCGATCAGTGCGGCAAGCAGTAGCGAAGCCGCGAGAGGCCCTGTCACACGATGAGCAGTACGACTAACTCGCCGACGCACCACACGTCCACGATCGGCGCGATCGGCGCGCCGAGCCGCCGCAACACCGAGCTGGCCCTGCTGGTCTTCGCCGTGGCCATCCCGGTGTTCGCCTACGCCAACGTGGGCCTGGCCATCAACAACTCGGTGCCCGCCGGGCTGCTGGGCTACGGCCTCGGTCTCGGTCTGCTGGCCGGCGTCGCCCATCTCGCCGTACGCAAGTTCGCCCCGTACGCCGACCCGCTGCTGCTGCCGCTGGCCACACTGCTCAACGGGCTCGGACTCGTGGTGATCTGGCGGCTGGACCAGTCGAAACTGCTGCAGTCGCTGCCCCACTTCGCCGCGGCCGCGCCCCGCCAGCTGCTGTACAGCGCGCTGGGCATCGGCATGTTCGCCGCGGTGCTGATCTTCCTGAAGGACCACCGCGTCCTGCAGCGCTACACGTACATCTCCATGGTCTGCGCCCTGGTCCTGCTGCTCCTTCCGCTGGTGCCGGGCCTCGGGGCCGACATCTACGGCGCCAAGATCTGGATCCGCGTTCCCGGCCTGGGCTCCCTCCAGCCCGGCGAGTTCGCGAAGATCGTCCTCGCCGTCTTCTTCGCCGGCTATCTGATGGTGAAGCGCGACGCCCTGGCCCTCGCCAGCCGCCGCTTCATGGGCCTGTACCTGCCGCGCGGCCGCGACCTCGGCCCCATCCTGGTCGTCTGGGCGATCTCGATCCTCATCCTCGTCTTCGAGACCGACCTCGGCACCTCGCTGCTGTTCTTCGGAATGTTCGTCATCATGCTGTACGTCGCCACCGAGCGGACCAGCTGGATCGTCTTCGGTCTGCTGATGTCCGCGGTCGGCGCCGTCGGCGTGGCGAGCTTCGAGTCGCACATCCAGACGCGTGTGCACGCCTGGCTCAACCCGATGCGCGAGTACCAGCTCAGCCGCCAGGTCACCCACGACGGCATCCTCCACTCCGACCAGCTGCAGCAGTCCCTGTGGGCGTTCGGCTCCGGCGGCACCCTCGGCACCGGCTGGGGCCAGGGCCACTCGGACCTGATCAAGTTCGCCGCCAACTCCGACTTCGTCTTCGCCACCTTCGGCGAGGAGCTGGGCCTCGCGGGCATCATGGCGATGCTGCTGATCTACGGCCTGATCGTGGAGCGCGGCCTGCGCACCGCCCTCGCCGCCCGCGACCCGTTCGGCAAGCTGCTCGCCGTCGGCCTGTCCGGCGCCTTCGCCCTGCAGGTGTTCGTCGTGGCCGGCGGTGTGATGGGCCTCATCCCGCTGACCGGTATGACGATGCCGTTCGTCGCGTACGGCGGTTCCTCCGTGCTGGCCAACTGGGCACTGATCGGCATCCTCATCCGCATCAGCGACACCGCCCGCCGCCCGGCGCCCAGCCCCGCCACGAACCCCGACGCCGAGATGACCCAGGTGGTCCGCCCGTCATGAACAAGCCCCTGCGCCGGATCGCGATCTTCTGCGGCCTGCTCGTGCTGGCCCTGCTGATCCGGGACAACTACCTCCAGTACGTCAAGGCCGACCAGCTCGCCACCGAGAAGGACAACCGCCGGGTCGCCATCGAGCGCTACGCCCACCCGCGCGGCGACATCATCGTCGACGGCAACCCGATAACCGGTTCCGTGGAGTCCAAGAGCGGCGACTTCAAGTACAAGCGGACGTACAAGGACGGGCCCATGTGGGCCCCGGTCACCGGCTACTCCTCGCAGGCCTTCGACGGCAGCCAGCTGGAGAAGCTCGACGACGGCATCCTGACCGGCAACGACGACCGGCTCTTCTTCCGCAACACCCTCGACATGATCACGGGCAAGCCGAAGCAGGGCGGCAACGTCGTCACCACGCTGAACGCGGCCGCGCAGAAGGCCGCGTTCGACGGGCTGAAGGCCCAGGGCGGCAAGGGCGCGGTCGTCGCGCTGGAGCCGTCCACCGGCAAGATCCTCGCGCTGGCCTCGTACCCGTCGTACGACCCCTCGTCCTTCTCGGGCTACTCCAACAGCGACGCCAAGGCCTGGAACAACCTCCAGAAGGCGAACAACCCGGCCGACCCGATGCTCAACCGCGCGCTGCGCGAGACCTACCCGCCGGGCTCCACGTTCAAGGTGGTCACCGCGGCGGCCGCGCTGGAGAACGGGCTGTACAACTCGGCGGACCAGGCCACCGACTCCCCGCAGCCCTACACGCTGCCGAACACCACGCGCGAGCTGAAGAACGAGGGCAGCATCCAGTGCAAGAACGTGCCCCTGCGGGAAGCGCTGCGCATCTCCTGCAACACGGTCTTCGGTCACATCGGTGACCAGCTCGGCAAGGACAAGATGCTGAAGGAGGCCGAGAAGTTCGGCTTCAACTCCGAGCAGTTCACCCCGGTGCGGTCGAACGCGTCCGTCTTCCCCAAGGAGATGGACCGCCCGCAGACGGCGCTCAGCTCGATCGGCCAGTTCGACACCGCCGCGACCCCGCTGCAGATGGCCATGGTCGCCTCGGCGGTCGCCGACGACGGCAAGCTGATGAAGCCGTACATGGTCGACGAGCTGCAGTCCTCCAACCTCGACCCGGTCGCGAAGACCCAGCCGGAGGAGATGAGCCGGCCGCTGTCGCCGGCCAACGCGCAGATCCTGCAGTCCATGATGGAGACGGTCGTCAAGCAGGGCACCGGTACCCATGCACAGATCCCCGGCGTCACCGTCGGCGGCAAGACCGGTACCGCCCAGCACGGTGTGGCGAACAGCGCCAACCCGTACGCGTGGTTCATCTCCTACGCCAAGCTGCCCGACGGCAGCTCGCCGGTCGCCGTGGCCGTGGTCATCGAGGACGACAGCGCCAACCGCGACGACATCTCCGGCGGCGGCCTGGCCGCGCCGATCGCCAAGAACGTCATGGAGGCGGTCATCAAGTCCAAGAAGTGACCTCGCCCCCCAGGAAGTGACACCGCTCACGTCTCCTTCACATCGCCGCACGTTGCGATACCGGTCCTGTATCGGGTTACTGGCTTGGCCAGGTCACACAAAGCGAGCCGGGTACGGTAGGCCCGGACGGCAGCCTCCGGCCGCACACCACTGTGCGGCCGAGACCGACGGAGAGGGCTGGTAGGTAGCTATGGAAGAGCCGCGTCGCCTCGGCGGCCGGTACGAGCTGGGCCAGGTGCTCGGCCGTGGTGGCATGGCCGAGGTCTACCTCGCGCATGACACCCGCCTGGGCCGCACCGTGGCAGTGAAGACCCTGCGCGCCGACCTGGCACGCGACCCTTCCTTCCAGGCCCGGTTCCGCCGGGAGGCCCAGTCGGCCGCCTCGCTCAACCACCCCGCGATCGTCGCGGTCTACGACACGGGTGAGGACTACATCGACGGGGTCTCCATCCCGTACATCGTGATGGAGTACGTCGACGGCTCCACCCTGCGTGAGCTTCTTCACAGCGGCCGCAAGCTGCTGCCGGAGCGCGCGATGGAGATGACCATCGGCATCCTCCAGGGCCTGGAGTACGCCCACCGCAACGGCATCGTCCACCGTGACATCAAGCCGGCCAACGTCATGCTGACCCGCAACGGCCAGGTCAAGGTCATGGACTTCGGCATCGCCCGCGCCATGGGCGACGCCGGCATGACCATGACCCAGACCGCCGCGGTCATCGGCACGGCCCAGTACCTGTCGCCCGAGCAGGCGAAAGGCGAGCAGGTCGACGCCAGGTCGGACCTGTACTCGACGGGTTGCCTCCTGTACGAGCTGCTGACGGTACGGCCCCCCTTCGTGGGCGACTCCCCTGTCGCCGTGGCCTACCAGCACGTCCGCGAGGAACCGCAGCCCCCGTCGGTCTTCGACCCCGAGATCACGCCCGAGATGGACGCGATCGTCCTGAAGGCGCTGGTCAAGGACCCCGACTACCGCTACCAGTCGGCCGACGAGATGCGCGCCGACATCGAGGCCTGCCTGGACGGCCAGCCGGTCGCGGCAACGGCCGCGATGGGCGCGGTGGGCTACGGCGGCTACCCCGACGACCAGCCGACGACGGCCCTGCGCCCGGACACCGGCGCGGGAGCGACCAGCATGCTCCCGCCGATGAACCCGGACGGCGGCTATGGCTACGACGAGCCGTCCGGTCGCCGCCGCCAGCAGCAGAAGAAGTCCAACACCTCCACGATCCTCCTGGTGGTCGCGGGCATCCTGGTCCTGATCGGCGCGATCCTGATCGGCAAGTGGATCGCCAGCGGCGGCAACACGGGCGACGGCAAGGTGGCGGTGCCGACGTTCGTCGGCCAGACCCAGAACTCGGCCAAGAAGATGGCCGACAACGTCGACCTGAAGCTGTCGATCACCAGGAAACCCTGTGACAACCAGCCCAAGGGCAGCGTCTGCGACCAGGACCCGCAGCCCAAGACGAATGTGGACAAGGGCAGCACGGTCAACCTGACGGTGTCGACGGGCGCGCCCAAGGTCGCCGTGCCGAACGTCCTCGGACAGACCTTCGACGACGCCAAGGCGACGCTCGAGGGCGACAAGTACAAGTTCGACGTCGTCCGCAAGGACGAGGTCTCGACGCAGCCGGCCGGCACGGTCATCAAGCAGAACCCCGATCTCGGCACGGAGGTCCAGAAGGGTTCCAAGATCACCCTGACGGTCGCCAAAGCCGAGGACAAGGTCACCATCCCCAGCGACATCATCGGCAAGTCCTGCGACGACGCCAAGGCCGAACTGACGCAGCTGGGCCTGGTGCCGACCTGCAACAACACCCCCACCACCAACCAGGACGACAACGGCAAGGTCACCGCGTCCAACCCGCAGGCGGGCGAGCAGGTCAACAAGAACACGCCCATCGCGCTCACCGTCAGCGTGTTCCAGCAGAACCAGCAGACCCCGGTGCCGAACGTCACGACCCAGCCCCTGAAGCAGGCCCTGCAGACGCTGCAGCAGCAGGGCTTCAACCAGATCCAGGTCAACGGCCCCCAGGACGACAAGGCACGGGTCGCCCAGCAGACCCCGACCCCGGGCACCCAGGCCGACCCGAGCAACACCCAGATCGTCCTGCAGACCGTGGACGTCGGCGGCGACAACGGCGGCAACAACGGCGGCCTCTTCGGCGGCTTCAACGGCTGACGCCCCCGCACACCTGAGTGGGCCCCTGCCGGTACGTTCCGGTAGGGGCCCACTCATATGCCGAGGCCAGAATCGCTCAAAGAACCTCTGTCAGCCCCGCAACTCCGCCGGAGGCGTCCGCTCGCCGTCCACCTTCTCCACCCGGACCAGCTCGCCCCACACCACGTACCGGTACTCCGAGGTG
Organism: Streptomyces sp. NPDC030820; assembly: GCF_055572075.1. Classification (NCBI taxonomy): domain Bacteria; kingdom Bacillati; phylum Actinomycetota; class Actinomycetes; order Kitasatosporales; family Streptomycetaceae; genus Streptomyces; species Streptomyces sp. NPDC030820. Next base: position 275,713 of record NZ_JBVIEB010000005.1, on the reverse strand, counting down.
TACACCGGCGTGCACGTCGTCAGCGTGATGTAGTGCCCCGGCTTCTTCTTGCCGGACTCCTTCGGGACCTGGTCGATGACCCTGACGTTGTACTTCGAGGTCTCCGGCAGGATCGAGTACACCTTGTAGACGTACCAGTCGTCCCGCGTCTCGAAGACGATCGGGTCGCCCTCCTTCAGCTTGTCGATGTTGTGGAACTTCGCGCCGTGCCCGTCCCGGTGGGCGGCCAGGGTGAAGTTGCCGTCCTTGCCGGTCATGGGGAGCGCCGCCTTGACCGGGTCCGTGTAGTAGCCGGCCACGCCGTCGTTGAGGACGTCCGTGCCCGTGCCCTTCTCGACCAGCACCACGCCGTTCTTCATGGCCGGCACATGCAGGAAACCGATGCCGTCCTTGGTGTCCAGCGCGCCCGGACCGGAGTCCGTGGAGTGCGCCCAGTGCTGGCGGACCTTCTCGGCCTGCTTGTCCGCCTTGCGGTCCGCTATCACGTTCGTCCACCACAGGGAGTAGACGACGAACAGGGCGAGCAACAGCCCGGCCGTGATGAGGAGTTCACCGAGGACACTGACCGCCGTCGCTATACGGCCCGGACGCCGGCCCCGCCGGGCGGGACTCGAATCGGACGCGTCCGTGTGTTCTTCGGTGTCGTCGGCGGTCGCTGCCACAGTTTCCCTCTGCCTCTGCCCTTACTCGCGTCAGCCCTGCTCGATGAGCGCGTCCGGCTTGCCCTTGGTTCGCGGGCGTTCCTCGACCATCTTGCCCCAGACGATCAGCCGGTACTTGCTGGTGAACTCCGGCGTGCAGGTGGTGAGGGTGATGTAGCGGCCGGGCTTGGTGAACCCCGAGCCCTTCGGGATGGGATCCAGCACGCTCGTATTGGCCGGCGACGTCATCGGCAGCGTCGAGGTCACCTTGTACACGAAGTACGTGTCCTGCGTCTCGACCACGACCGCGTCACCGGGCTGGAGCTTGTTGATGTACCGGAACGGCTCGCCGTGCGTGTTGCGGTGGGCGGCGAGTCCGAAGTTGCCGGTCTTGGCGTCCGGCATCGCCGTCTTCAGGGGAGGCTCGCCGTAGTGCCCGACCATGCCCTTGTTGAGCACCTTCTCCGTGCTGACGCCCTCCGCGATCGGCGCCACCACGTCCAGCTTGGGGATGTGCAGGATGGCGAAACCCTGCCCCGGCGCGAAGACCCCCGGGTTGCGCTTGCCGCTCGCCCAGTCGTTCTGCAGCTGGTGCGTCTCACTGCCCGCCTGCGCGTCGGCCCGGACATTGGTCCACCACAGCTGATAGGTGACGAACAGCAGCATCAGCACACCGGTGGTGATGAACACCTCGCCGATCGCCCGGCTCGCGATGACGCCCGGGCCCGGCTTGCGCAGCCGCGCCTGCCGCCGCGCCTCCACCCGGGACAGCGGCCGGCCGGGCTCCGCCGACTCCCCCGGCTCCGCGGGCGCTGCCGCCTCCCGCGCGCCTCCGTGACGCCCACCGCGGCCTCTACGGCGTTTGGCGGCCTTTCTGCGGGCCGCACGACCACCGACCGCAGATCGGGTGTCGGAGGAGGCAGAAGAGGCCACAGAGGCGCCTGTGGGCTCCCTCTCCGTGCCCGGCTGCAGATCCCCGGGGATCCGCAGCGCCATCGTCTCGTCGTCCAGCGCGGGCCGATACGGCTCGTCGTACGACCCCTCGTAGGACCCCTGGTATGCAGCGCCCGCCGCATCCCAGTCCCCAAGCGCACCGGAAGCCTCGTACGACTGATCCCCGTACGAGGCATCGGTCTCGCGCTCCGGGCGCAGTGCGGTCACGCCGTGGCCCTGCCCACCACCGGGGCCAGCCCCGTCGACCTCGCCACGGCGCCCTGATCGCCGCACTCCACCAGCCAGTTGGCCAGCATCCGGTGCCCGTGCTCGGTCAGCACCGACTCGGGATGGAACTGGACGCCCTCCACCGGAAGTTCACGGTGCCGCAGGCCCATGATGATGCCGTCGTGGGTGCGGGCCGTCACCTCCAGCTCGGCCGGTACCGTCGCCGGCTCGGCGGCCAGGGAGTGGTAGCGGGTCGCCGTGAAGGGCGAGGGCAGGCCCGCGAAGACGCCCTTGCCCTCGTGCTCCACCAGCGAGGTCTTGCCGTGCAGCAGCTCGGGCGCCCGGTCCACCACACCGCCGTACGCCACCTGCATCGACTGCATGCCGAGGCACACCCCGAAGACCGGCACACCGGTGGCCGCACAGTGGCGGACCATGTCCACGCAGACGCCCGCCTCTTCCGGCGTCCCCGGTCCGGGCGAGAGCAGCACCCCGTCGAACCCGTCCTGAGCATGCGCCGTCGACACCTCGTCGTTGCGCAGCACCTCGCACTCGGCACCCAGCTGATACAGGTACTGGACGAGGTTGAAGACGAAGCTGTCGTAGTTGTCGACGACGAGAATCCGCGCACTCACTGGTTGTCCACCGTCACATCGTTGAAGGGCAGCAGCGGTTCGGCCCAGGGGAAGACGTACTGGAAGAGGATGTAGATCACGGCCAGGACCAGGACGAGGGAGATCAGCGCCTTCATCCACGCGCTTCCCGGCAGATGCCGCCAGATCCAGCCGTACATGCCGTTCCTTCCGTTTCCCCACGGCACCTGACTCACGCCGTACGTCACCAGACTAACGGCGCAGAGCCTTCGGTTCGCCTGCCTCCACAGACTGTGTGGCGTCCAGGTGCGCCCAGACGATCAGCCGGTGACTGTGCCCCCATTCCGGATCGCAGGTGGTCAGCGTCAGATACCGGCCCGGACGCGTATACCCGGACTTACGTGGCACAGGGTCGATCACCTCAACGTCCGTCGGCACGGTTTTGTAGGGCCCTTTGTCGATCCGATACGTGAACCAGGTCGTCCCGTCCGTGAGGACGACGGCGTCCCCGGGCCGCAGCTCGGGGAAGTCCTTGAACGGGTCGCCGTACGTGCGCCGGTGACCGGCCACCGCGAAGTTCCCCTCCTGGCCGAGCTGGGCGGTGCCCGCGTAGTGGGCGAGTCCCTTCGCCAGCACCTCCCGGCCGGTGCCCTCCAGGACCGGCTTGTTCCACGTGAAACCGAGCCGCGGGATGTACATGATCGCGAAGGCCTTGCCGTAGTGGTACGGCTCCGGCTTCGTCACGGCGACCATCTGCTCGCCCACGGCGGCCGCCGCCTTGCCCGGGGCCGTCGTCGGCCGCATGCTTCCCTGCGACCACTGCCGGTGCAACTGATCGATCTGGTCGTTCATGGCGCCGTCGGCCCGCACCCCCGTCCAGAACAGCACATAGGCGACGAAGAGCACGATCAGGGCGCCGACGGTGATGCACAGCTCGCTGACGGTCCGGACGATCACGCGCACCGGCGCCTCCGTTGACGGACGGCTGGCGGACGGCCGGCGAAGGGCTACTGCCGGCTACTGCACGGGCTTCGCATAGTGCAGATCCACTGTGCCCGAGTAGCCGGGAAGAGTCACCGTCCCGTCGTCGGTGACTTTCCAGCCGAGGCCGTAGACGTTGACGTACACCATGTAGGTCTGGATCGCCTTGCTCGCCGCGAGGGCCTGCTGCAGCCTGTCCGGATCGCCGACCGCCGTGATCTTGTACGGCGGTGAGTAGACCCGGCCCTGGAGGATCAGCGTGTTGCCGACACAACGCACCGCACTGGTGGAGATCAGCCGCTGGTCCATGACCTTGATGCCCTGGGCGCCGCCCTGCCACAGCGCGTTCACCACGGCCTGCAGGTCCTGCTGGTGGATGACCAGATAGTCGGGCTGCGGCTCGGGATAGCCGGGGAGCTTGGCGGTGGCGTTGGGCGGGGCGTCGTTCAGGGTGACGGTGATGGCGTGACCGGTGAGCTTCTGGATGCCGGCGCTCTTCTCCAGCCCGCTCAGCCTGCGGTCCTGCGCCTTGCTGCTGCCGTCGCTCTCGGCGAGGGACTCCACGCTCCCGCGCAGGGCCGCGTCGGACTCGTCCAGCTCCTTGTTCTTGCGGCTGCGCTGCTGGATCAGGTCCGACAGCTTCAGCAGGGAGCCGTCCTGGCGGATGTCGGTGCCCTTGGCCGTGTTGAAGCTGGTGAAGAAGATCAGTCCCGCGAGCGCGAAGACGGCCGCCGTGAGCATCCGCACCGGGCGGACACGCATGCGGCGGTCAGGGCCGGAGCCCGTTGATTGCGTCCCGGGGGAGTCGGCAGAATTGCTCAACGTACCCTTATCTCCTTCGGCGCCACGGAAGCACTACGCTAACGGACGCCCGGGGGAGCACACAGAGTGGTCATGTTGGCCACTTGTACGCTGCCCGAGCCCCGAACCGGTTACCTGCGCGGCCACGCAGCGCATCGACAGGAGAGACCCTCGTGCCGAAGTCACGTATCCGCAAGAAGGCCGACTACACGCCGCCGCCGGCGAAGCAGGCCCAGGCGATCAAGCTGAGCAGCCGTGGCTGGGTGGCGCCTGTCATGCTGGCCATGTTCATCATCGGCCTGGCCTGGATCGTCGTCTTCTATGTGACCGACGGCTCGCTGCCCATCGACGCGCTGGACAACTGGAACATCGTGGTCGGCTTCGGCTTCATCGCCGCCGGCTTCGGGGTCTCCACGCAGTGGAAGTAGCTCTGCCCAGGGCTGTCCACTGAGTTATCCACAGGGTTGTCCACATGAGGAAAAGAAACGACGATCTGTGGATAACCCATCGGGCGTTGACGCCGGTATGACTGGCCCACCACCCCCCATACACCTCTTGGCCCCCTGTCTGACCTGCGGAAACACATCCGAGCGACAGGGGGCACAGCTGTGCCCGCACACCGTGCACAAGATCCGCCACAGCCTGTGGACAACGGTTCGGTATCAGGTGAGCTGAGCGGTCCTGACCAGCGTGAGAACCACCACGACGGCGAGTACGACCGCACAGGCGCCGTACTGGACCAGCGTCCGCCGCCGGCGGGGGGCGTGGACCATCGCATAGCCGACGGCGACACCGGCGACCAGCCCGCCGATGTGGGCCTCCCAGGCGATGTGCATGGCCGGGGTGAAGGTGATGATCAGGTTGATCACCAGCAGAGCGACGAGCGGGCGCAGGTCGTAGTTGAGCCGGCGCATCAGCACGCCGGTCGCGCCGAAGAGGCCGAAGATCGCTCCGGAGGCGCCGAGGGACTGCAGGGTGGGGGCGGCGAGCAGATAGGTGAGTGCGCTGCCCGCCAGGCCCGAGACGAAGTACAGCGCGAAGTAGCGGGCGCGGCCGAGGGCCGCTTCCAGGGGGCCGCCGATCCACCAGAGGCTGAGCATGTTGAAGAGGATGTGGGCGTAGCCGCCGTGCAGGAACATCGAGGTCAGCAGGCGGTAGTACTGCCCCTCGGCAACGCCTTCGAGCGGGCCGAACAGGGAGAACCTGGCTTGGCCGATCAGCTCGAACCGGTCGGTGAGGGTGTTGCCCACGACGATCTGCGCCAGGAAGACGGCGAGGTTGATGCCGATCAGCACCTTGGTGAGCAGCCGCGGGTCGGCTGTGACCGAGCCGCCGGCGATCGTGCGGGGCCGGGACGCCGTCGGTGCGTGTCCGGTGCCGCTTCCGCCGCGCACGCACTCGGGGCACTGGAAGCCGACCGAGGCGCTGACCATGCACTCGGGGCAGATGGGGCGCTCGCAGCGGGTGCAGCGCACACCGGTCTCGCGGTCCGGGTGCCGGTAGCACGCGGGCACGCGGTGGGCGGCGTCCTGTGTGCTGCCTTCGGCGTGGTCCATCGGTTCCCCTTGTTGGTCGTGGGACTGCCCCGGCAATGCCCCGCCCCGCTCATCCTTGGTACGGACGAGCGGGGCGTTTTGTTCCCTGTGGGTGTTCCGGTGTGTCCCTGTGGGACTTTCCGGTGCTTTCCCTGCGGGACGGTCCGGGGAGCGGTGGGCTCAGCCTTCGCGCTTCTCGACGACGACGGACTCGATGACGACGTCGTTGACCGGGCGGTCGTTACGGCCGGTGGGCACAGCCACGATGGCGTCGACGACCTTCTGGCTGGCCGGGTCGGCGACCTCGCCGAAGATGGTGTGCTTGCGGTTCAGCCACGTCGTCGGGGCGACGGTGATGAAGAACTGCGAGCCGTTGGTGCCCGGGCCGGCGTTGGCCATGGCCAGCAGGTACGGCTTGTTGAAGGACAGGTCCGGGTGGAACTCGTCCTTGAACTTGTAGCCCGGGCCGCCGATGCCGCTGCCCAGCGGGTCGCCGCCCTGGATCATGAAGCCGCTGATGACACGGTGGAAGATCGTGCCGTTGTAGAGCGGCTTCTTGCTCTTCTCACCCGTGCCGGGGTGGGTCCACTCGCGCTCGCCCTGGGCCAGCTCGACGAAGTTCTTGACCGTTTCCGGCGCGTGGTTCGGGAAAAGCTGGACCACGATGTCGCCGTGGTTGGTCTTCAGGGTGGCGTAAAGCTGCTCAGCCACGATCTGCCTTCCGTTGTCTTTCTGTGACTCCCCGATCCTCGCACGGTCGGGCCCCTACGTCGCCCGGCAGCCACGAGTTCCGCCCGGAAGGCAGCGCGCGGCGGCGATTCGTGGCAGTGTCGACGGCAGGATCGGGTTGCCCCTGAATTGCCGGGAATGGCTCCGAAGGGAGCAATCGGCACCCATATGCCCGCCCTCGCATGCCGCGCGGACCATCGGCAGGCATGATCCTTAAAAGGGTGGAAAGTCGAAATACCGTACGCCACCGAGGAGGAGGAACCCGTGACCCGCATCGACAGCGTGCGCGCCGCGACCGGCTCGGCGAAGGACAGCGTGCTGCACGCCGCGGAAGTGGTGGCGCCCTACGCGGACACAGCCAAGGAGCGTGCCGCGCTCTACGCGCAGGAGGCACGCGTGCGGCTGGCACCCATGGTGTCGCAGGCAGCCGAACAGGCCCGCGTGCAGTACGACGCCCGGCTCGCCCCGCGTCTGGAGCAGGCTCGTGCGCATGTGCCGCCGAAGGTGGATCTGGCGGCGCAGGAAGCCGCCGTCCGCGCCCGTAAGGCTGCCCGGCAGGCTGCCGAGTACTCGCGTCAGGCTGCCGAGTACTCGCTTCCGAGGATCGAGCAGGCCGTGGCCGCGACCGCTCCGGTCCGTGAGGAGGCCGCAGCGCGTGGCGCAGCCGCCCTGGCAGCCCTGCGTGGTCAGGTCTCGGCGGAGGAGATCCAGAAGCTGGCCCGCCGGAAGGAGCGCCGGTGCAGGGCCGGCCGGACCGTGAAGGCGCTGACGCTGCTGGCCGTGCTGGCCGGTGGTGCCTTCGCCGCCTGGAAGTGGTGGGACAAGCAGGCCAACCCCGACTGGCTGGTCGAACCGCCGGCCGCGACGGAGGTACCGGAGTCGGGGGGCCGGCTCAGCTCGGTGGACGGCAGCGATGCCTCCGCCCTTGATCCCGAGGTCCAGGCGAAGCAAGCCGAGGAGGACGCCTCGAACCAAGACGACGAGCAGTAGCACCGGTCATGATCACGTGACGTCGGCCGTCAAGTGGGCTGTGGGTCAGTCGAGTTGATGCCCGCTTCTCCCACGGCCCGTTTCACGTGAAACCGCCCGGCCCGCCTGACCGGGCCGGCACGGTCTGCCGATGAAAAATGCCTCCCGACCTGCGTTTTCGCAGGTCGGGAGGCATTTTGGGGTGGAGCCTAGGGGAGTCGAACCCCTGACATCCGCCATGCAAAGACGGCGCTCTACCAACTGAGCTAAGGCCCCGGGAAGCAGCGGCCGGCCGGAGGAATCGCGTTCCGGCGGGCGCCGCAGACCAGAGTACCGGGTCACCCCCGGTATTCCGCAAAAAGATTGGGGGTCCCCGCGAATGACCACGCTCCGTAAGATGCTCGACGTGGTTCGCTACAGCGAACCGCGCGGTCTTTTAGGGGAAGCGATGGGGAGACGCAATGGACGCCGCACAGCAGGAAGCCACCGCGAGAGCGCGGGAGCTGCAGCGGAACTGGTACGGGGAGCCGTTGGGGGCGCTCTTCCGTAAGCTCATCGACGATCTCGGGCTCAACCAGGCCCGTCTCGCTGCGGTCCTGGGGCTGTCCGCCCCGATGCTCTCGCAGCTGATGAGCGGCCAGCGCGCGAAGATCGGCAATCCTGCCGTGGTCCAGCGGGTGCAGCTGCTGCAGGAGCTGGCGGCGCAGGTCTCGGACGGCAGTGTGAGCGCCGCCGAGGCGACCGAGCGCATGGACGAGATCAAGAAGTCACAGGGGGGTTCCGTGCTCAACAACACCACCCAGACCACGAGTGGTTCCGGGGCGCCGACGGTCAAGCGGGTGGTCCGCGAGATCCAGTCGCTGCTGCGCTCGGTGGCCGCCGCGGGCGACATCATCGACGCCGCGGACAGCCTCGCGCCGACGCATCCCGAGCTGGCGGAGTTCCTGCGCGTCTACGGCGCCGGCCGCACCTCCGACGCCGTCGCGCACTATCAGTCCCACCAGAACTAGAACCCACGGCCCGGTCCACGGAGGGGGTCCGGGGACCGGGCCGGGGCACAGTCCGGTGGTAGGCCGGGCGACCAGGCGCGGGGGCGGGGATGGACCGGTCCTCGAACGTGGAGCGGGGTCGTGTCACTCATCACGGGGGAGACCAGGGGGAAACCGAGAGGAGCGGGGAAGCAAGGGGTCAGGGGGACCTGCGCGGGTTCCGGGGGAGGAGCGATGGGCTGCCATGGGTGAGGTGTTCGCCGGCCGGTACGAGCTGGCCGACCCGATCGGACGCGGGGGCGTGGGCGCCGTATGGCGTGCCTGGGACCACCGCCGACGGCGCTATGTGGCCGCCAAGGTGCTCCAGCAGCGTGACGCCCACTCCCTGCTGCGCTTCGTGCGGGAGCAGGCCCTGCGGATCGACCACCCCCATGTCCTCGCCCCGGCCAGCTGGGCCGCGGACGACGACAAGGTGCTCTTCACCATGGATCTGGTCGCCGGCGGCTCCCTGGTCCACCTCGTCGGTGACTACGGCCCCCTGCCGCCGGCGTTCGTGTGCACCCTGCTCGACCAGCTCCTGTCCGGTCTCGCCGCCGTGCACGCCGAGGGCGTCATCCACCGGGACATCAAGCCCGCCAACCTCCTCCTCGAGGCGACCGGGACCGGGCGGCCGCGGCTGCGGCTGTCCGACTTCGGCATCGCCATGCGGCTCGGCGAGCCCCGTCTGACGGAGACCAATCTCGTGGTGGGCACGCCCGGGTATCTCGCCCCGGAGCAGATGCTCGGCGCCGAACCCGACTTTCCCGCCGACCTGTTCGCCGTGGGCCTGGTCGCGCTGTATCTGCTCGAAGGCGCCAAGCCTGACGCCAAGGCGCTCGTGCAGTACTTCGCGGAGAACGGGACGCCCGGGCCGCCCAAGGGCATCCCGGAACCGCTCTGGCAGGTCGTGGCCACCTTGCTTCAGCCCGACCCGGCCGCGCGTTTCCGCACCGCCACGGGTGCGCGCAAGGCGCTTGCCTGCGCGGCGGAGCTCCTGCCGGAGCCGGAACCCGACGACGAGCTGATCGAGATCTTCGACCAACTCGGCCCGCTCCCTCCCGGTTTCGGCCCTGACGGCCCCAGCAAAAGGGCCTCCGGACTCGCCCTGGACCTGGCCGAGGACCCGGATGCGGGTGCCGACGCGGGCACCGGCTCGCTCTCGGACACCGGCAGTTTCCGTCTGTCGCCGCCCCAGCATCCCCCGGCCTCCGCCCCGGAACCCCAGCCGCCCGCCCAGGAGCCCCCGGTCTCCGAGCCGTACGCCCCGCAGACAGCCCCACAGGCACCCCGGCGTGCCGACGAGCAGAGCCCGTACAGGACGCCGCAGGTACCGCAGGCCGTAGATCCTTCCTCCTACCCCCCGCAGGTACCGCAGGCCGTAGATCCCTCCCCAGATCCCTCCCCGTACCCCCCGCACGCCCCCTGGAGCGCCGTGCCGTCCCCCGGCGCGATGGCGGGTCATCGTGTCGATGCCTCTACTGCCTCGTACACCGCTCAGGACGCGCAGCTTCCCCCTGCGGCTCAGCCGATTTCAGGCGTGCCCGCGCAAGGGCGCGCGGCGCGCCGCGCCAGGCGGAATCGGCGGTCCGGGCCGCCGGCCAAGGCCGCGATCCCGATCCTGTTGCTGGCGCTGGCCTGCTACGCCGTGGGTTTCTGGGCGTTGACCCGCGTCTGAGTGCGCTGAGCCCGCCGCGCTGTCACCGTCCAGCCGGCGAGCACCAGCAGCAGCGCTGTGCCCAGGCCGATCCCGCCGATCGCGACCAGCCACATCACGGGATCGTCCCCGCCCCCGGTGCTCCCGGTGAGCGCCGCCTCCCGGTCCTGCTCCGAGACCGTGAACACCTCCCCCGGCACGGGCCTCCCGGCGTACTCCGGGCCGGCGTGCGCCCGCCCGGCCAGCCGGACCCGCAGGGTCACCCCGAAGGGCCCCGGCCCGAAGGTGCCGGTCATCTGCTCGCTGAGGTGCAGCACCAGGTAGTAGTCGCCGGCGAAGCGGACCGAGGTCACCCCGGCGGGGACGGCGTAGCGGTTGGCGTACTCCGCCGGCGGTAGCGGGGCGAGTACGGCGGGTTTCTGCGTGCCGGTGTAGCCGAGGGCGGCGTCCTCGACGTAGCCGCGGACGGGGTTGTAGAGGGAGAGGTTCAGGGCGCCGCCGACATAGCCGTGACCGGTGGCGCTGCCCAGTTCGGCGGAGGCGTGGAGCTGTCGGCCCCAGTCGACCGGCACCTTGTAGAAGCGCGTCTCGCCGGGCACGAGGGAGGTCCGCCAGACCCCTTGGCCCAGCGGGCTCGCGGAGGCGAATCCGGCGCCGCCGGAACGGTCGCGGGGCGCACCGGTGAGCGGCTCGGGCGTGGCGGAGTCCCAGGCCTGCGGCGCCGTGGTGGCCCCGGCCCGCGCCGTACGCGGTTCCGTGACGGGCGCGATCTCCAGGTCCCAGCGCTGCGTGGGGGCGGCCGTACCGGAGCCCTGGGCGTCGAGGCGCCGGACGACCACGTAGTACGTGCCCCTGCCCCGGCACACCGCCTTGTCGGACTCCCGCCGCCCCAGCGCGGTGACCGGGCGCGGGCTGAGCCCGGCGCCGAAGCGGGCGTTGGCGAAGGAGCAGGGCGTGCCGGTGGCGTCCTGGACCGAGACGCTGATGCCGTCGGTGGCGGAGACGGTGGCGTTCGCCGGGGGTACGGCGGTGACGGGGACGTAGGCCGTGTCGGTGGCCCCGAGGTCGAGCCGGTAGTAGAGCCTGCCGTTTCTCGGGATGGAGCTGCGGTAGGTGCGGCCCGCGTCCAGCCGTGGTGCCGTCGCGGTGCCCGTCGTGCCCGCGACGGTAGGGGCGCCGGGGGCGAAGGCGTACGACGGCGACGGCCCGTTCTCGGCGCGGGGCGCGTTTCCGTACCCGGACGCCGTACCGCTCGCGTACCCGGACGCCGTACCGCTCGCGTACGCGGACGGCGTGCCGCCCGGCAGGACGAGCAGCAGTGCGCACAGCCCCGGCAGCAGGAGCCCCGGCAGCAGGGCCGTGCGCAGGGCACCGGGGACCGCCCGGCGACCGTTCCGCCGCCACCACGCCGTACGCTCCCGCACCTGCCGCCCTCCCCAGTCGTACCGGCCGCGCTCCATCCTGCCCCGTACGCCCCTGCGCCACCCGGACAATGCGTACGGCCGTCCGAAACGCCCGGCACGCCCGCAAGGCCCGGCAACGCCCGGTGGGGCAGGGCCAGCGTCTAGCGCACCCCGCGATCCCCCGCAACACACGGGCGGAGGGTGGGCAGCACAAAGCCCCGACCGCGAAGGCGGCCGGGGCCTGTTTCAGATTCTGGTATCGGCACTCACGAACCCGTGGGCACGGAGTCAGTCGCCTCCGTCCACAGATCCTGCTCGGCGCGATCCGCCTGGATCTGGCGGTACACGAGGAGCCCGCCGATGGCGGCCAGTGCGACCAGGAGCAGCTTCTTCACCGCGCGACCTCGTCTTTCCTTGACGTAGGGGACCTCTGGCGCCCGACTATACACACCGACCGATATCGATCGGTGACCTGCGTCGGGCCCCAACTCCCGCCTCCGGCAGCGTAATAGGCCAGGTCCGGCGCCATTCCGATCGGAGGGTGATCACACCCCCACGGACGGTTACTTTGCTCCCCCTTCGCTCCTTCTCACCAGGTTTTGGGGTTTTCCGACCCTCTTACGGCCATCCGAGTGGTGTTCATCGGAACATCGACGCGCCACGGGCGTCGGTCCACCACTTCGCGGCCCACATACACATCATGAGCAAAGTACGCAAATCGCCCAACCCGAAAGTGAGGGGCCATGACCCAGAACAAGGTCATGAAGCTGTGGACCGCCATCGTCACCGCCTTCCTCGCGCTGTGCACGGCGCTCGGACTCGTCACCACCACGACCGCCACGACCGCGGCGGCCGCACCCCGGCCCGAGAGCCCGAGCACCGGCACCGCGCACAGGACCATCCCGACGATCCCGGCACCACGACACTGGACCTGGTCCCACACCAGGGCCCTGCCCCCCACGATGAAGCAGCGGATCCGGGCCGAGGCCCACGGAAAGTCTCCCCGCTGCCGGCAGCGTCCCCTCATCGACACCGAGGCGGAGACCACGACCACCCCCGCAGAGCACTCGGCATCCACGCTCGACTGCTGATCTCCAGCCTCCACGCAGTACCGCAACGTCTCGACACCAAGGCGACTTGCGTACGCACCAGTCGACACGAAAAGACCCCCGGCGGGGTTCGGCCGGGGGTCTCGCGCTGTTGTCCGCCGTATGAGGTGTATGACCTGGGAGGATGACCGACAGCACCCTGGAAAGGTGGTGAGTGCTGCCGTGACCCGGCGCGTCACCGTTGTCACCGCTGTCCACGGCCCGTCCGCGCGCTTCCTGCCGGACGCCTACGCGTCCCTGTGCGAGCAGCGGCTTCCCGGAGGCTGGGAGTGGGAGTGGGTGATCCAGCAGGACGGTACGACGGACGAGGTCCGACCCTACGTCCCGGACGACACCCGCGTGAGCTTCGGCCAGGGCCGGCCGGGCGGGCCCGGAGTCGCCCGCACGATCGCGCTGGCGCGCGCCGCGGGCGCGTATGTGAAGGTGCTGGACGCCGACGACCGGCTCACGCCCGGCGCGCTGGCCCGCGATATCGCCGTGCTGGAGGCGCACCACAGCGTCGGCTGGGCGACGTCCCGGGCCTTGGACCTGCTCCCGGACGGCTCGACGGTGGGCTTCCCCGGCGACCCGGACGACGGCCCGATCGAACGCGGTGCCGTGCTCGATCACTGGAAGCGGCACGACTTCCGCGCACCGGTCCATCCGGCGACCCTGTGCGTCCGGCGCGAGCTGCTCATCGCGCTCGGCGGCTGGATGGCTCTGCCGGCGTCCGAGGACACGGGTCTGCTGCTGGCGCTGGACACGGTGAGCCGCGGCTGGTTCTCGGCGGAGGTCGGCCTGCTGTACCGCAAGTGGGAGGGCCAGGTCACGGGCCAGGTGTCCCACGCCGATCCCGTCGAGCGCACTGCCCGGATGGCGGTCGCCGAGGCCCGGGCACGCGCACTGGCCGACCTTGGATGGTCCTACCCGGCCGGGCCGGCCGGCACGTCGTCCACCGCGTGAGCCACTCCAGGAGTGCTCAGCGAGTCCCTAGTCCGTGAGCACGATCGCCTGCGAGGGGCACTTCTCGGCCGCCTCCTGGACCTGCGGGTCGTCGGCGGACTCCTCCCGGCCGGACCGTACGACGCCGTAGCCGTCCTCGAACGCGAACACGGCCGGCGCCCGGTGCGCGCACTCGGCAGAGCCGTAGCACAGGGAGCGGTCGACGGAGACCTTCATGCGTCCTCCAGCCCTAGACGGTGGCTTCCTGGACGTCACTGCCCGGCGAACCGCCCGCTGAACCGGCCCTGCCGGCGCTGACGACCGCGTACCGGCCCTGTCGGCGCTACCCCTCCCGGCCCGCGACCGAGAGCCAGTGGGCCACCCGGCGGACGGTGGGTTCGTCGAGCAGGTCGGCCATCGTCCGCACCGCCTCGCCGTCCTCGGCGCTCAGGTCGTACAGGCCCGCCCTGCTCAGGCCGGCCATGAGCACCTGGTGCCGGCGGTCCGTCATGCGTTCGGCGAGCTTGGCCGGTTCACCGGCGCCGGGCGCGGCCGGGCCGGCCGAGGCGGCCTGGGCGGGAGCGGACTCCTTGCCGGCCGGGGCGTCGAAGAGGTGCCATGCGCCGTCCCTGGGCCCCCACAGCGCGACCGCCACCTCCTCGCCGCGCGCCCGCACGGTCTGGGTCATGTCTCCGACGGCGTACAGCACGGGAGCGCGGTCGGGGGACTCGGCGCCCACCGTCCAGGTGTCCTGGGAAGGCTGGTGGAACATCGCGACCCAGCGCGGAGCGCCTGGCGGTCGCGGACACGAGGGACGCTTGTGCACGACACTCACCCCTTCGGGAACGGGTCGTTCCCCTTCGGGAACAGCCGCCGACGGCCAACCGTATCTGACGGACAGTCAGATATCCAGCGCGCCGGACTCGCAGCCGCGCGGCCAGGACGCGGCCGACGCCCCTGGCGCCGCTACGGACGCCCACTGCGCCCGCAACGCCGCCGCCCTCTGAGCGACGGCCGACTGAAGCAGGGACGTGAGCGGTGTTTCACGTGAAACATCCACCCGACCCAGCCGGAACACACCGCCCTCTGCCCGTCCGGCACCGGTCCCTCCCCTCGTGGGGACCGGTGCCGGACGATGCAGAAGTGTCAACCGGCGCCTCGTCGGCTCGGCACGGAGGAAGTTGGCCGAGATCCTTCGGCGCCAAGGGCTGCCTGTCGGAGCACGGGGCCGTGGCCTGTCCGGACGGTGTGTGACGGTTCCGCCACCGGGTCCGGATCTGCCATCTGTTGCCCGTACGGAGGAGACCGCGTCCTCCGGTCCGGTACTTATTCGCAGGTCAGCCGTATAAGGTGGGTTTTCCGGTCCGGACGTCCAGATGCGGGGGGAACGTAAAGGGGTGGGGCCTTGAGTTCCGACTCAGGGGCACGCACAGCTTTCGCCGAGCGCCTCGCGCTGCTGTACAAGGAGGCTGGAAACCCTCCCCTCAAGAGCGTCGCCGAGGCCGTCGTACGGTTGCAGCGGGTCGACGAGCGCGGGCGGCCCGTGCGGGTATCCGCGCAGCGGATCAGCGACTGGCGCCGGGCCAAGAACGTGCCGGCCCAGTTCACCGCCCTGGCGGCGGTGCTGCACATCCTGATACCGGAGGCACGCCGGCTGCGGCCCGCGCCCGTGTCCACGGGTCTGTACGACCTCGTGCACTGGCAGCGGCTGTGGGAGCGGGCGCTGGCCGACCCGGCGGGCGACCGGCCCGCGCCGCTCCCCGAGGAGGACCGGCGGCCTCCCGCTGAGGACCCGCCCGTCACGGGAGGCGTCTGCCCCTACCGGGGGCTCGCGCCCTACCGGCAGGAGGACGCCCGGTGGTTCTTCGGCCGGGAACGAAGCACGAGCGCACTCATCGCCCAGCTCCGCGCCGCCGAGCGGACCGGCGGTCTGGTGATGCTGGTGGGCGCGTCGGGAGCGGGGAAGTCCTCCCTGCTGAACGCCGGCCTGGTCCCCGCCGTACGCGGCGGCGCGCTGCGCGACGGACGCGGCACCGGCATACCGCACACCAGCGCCGCACCACCCCAGGCACCGCAAGAAGCCACCGCCGACTGCGTCCTGTACCTCGTCCCCGGTGCCGACCCCCTCGGTGAGCTGGTTCGCCGTATCCCCGATCTCGGCACGGTGGCCGCCGACGCACGCCTGGCCGAACAGGAGGCCACGGAGAATCCGGTGGTTCCCGGCTCCGACTCCCCCGGGGTGGCCCGGGCGGCCCGCAAGGCCGTGTCGGAGTGGGCCCGCCGCGAGGCGTCCGCCGAATGCCGCCCGGTCGTCGTCGTGGACCAGTTCGAGGAGGCGTTCACGCTCTGCTCCGACGAGGCGGACCGGCGCACGTTCCTCCAGCTCCTGCACGCCGCCTGCACCCCGCCCGCCGACTCGGACGAGCCCGCACCGGTGCTCGTCGTCCTCGGCATCCGCGCCGACTTCTACGAGCAGTGCCTCGGCTACCCGGAACTGGCCGATGCGCTCCAGCACCGGCACATGGTGCTCGGCCCGCTGACCAGCACCGAGCTGCGCGAGGCGGTGACCGGTCCGGCCAAGGCGGTGGGTCTGGAACTGGAACCGGGGCTCGCCGAGCTGATCGTCCGCGAGGTCCGCGCCGACGGACCTCGCGGGGCACACGACGCGGGCGTGCTCCCGCTGCTGTCCCACGCCCTGCTCGCCACCTGGCAGCGTCGCAAGGCCGGACGGCTGACGCTGGCCGGCTATCGCGCGGCGGGCGGGATCCAGGGGGCGGTCGCGGCGACCGCCGAGCGTGCCTGGTCGGGGCTGGACCCCGCGGCCCGTACGGCCGCCCGGCTGCTCCTGCTGCGGCTGGTCCGGCTGGGCGAGGACACCCAGGCCACGCGGCGGCGGGGCACCCGGCGGCAGCTGGCGGAGGAGTCGGCGGACCCCGGCAAGACGGAGGAGTCCCTGGAAGCCCTCGTCCGGGCCCGGCTGGTGACGCTGGACGCGGACACCGTGGAGATCACCCATGAGGCGCTGCTGCACGCCTGGCCCCGGCTGCGGCACTGGATCGACGACGACCGGGGCGACCAGCTGCTGCGCCAGCGGCTGGAGGAGGACGGCCGGGCCTGGGAGGACTCCGGCCGCGACAGCTCGCTGCTCTACCGGGGCTCCCGGCTGGAACAGGCGCGCAACTGGGCGCGGTCGGCCGGAGACACGTATCTGACCCGCAGCGCGGTGGAGTTCCTGGCCGCAGCCGTCCGGCTGCGCAAGCGCACGGTGTGGATCAGCCGGGCCGCGGTGGCGGCGCTGGTGGTGCTGGCCCTGGTCGCGGGCGGGTCGGCGGTGATCGCCTGGCAGCAGCGGGACGACGCCGTCTTCGAGCAGGTGCTCGCCGAGGCCGACCGCGTCCAGCGCACGGATCCGTCCCTGGCCGCCCAGCTCGACCTGGTCGCCCACCATCTGCGCCCGGACAACGAGGGAACGTACAGCAGGCTGATCTCGATCGTGAACGCGCCGCTGGCCACCCCCCTGTCCGGCCACACCGGTGCCGTCTACCTCACCTCCTTCAGCCCCGACGGCAGAACGCTGGCCACGGCCAGCTACGACCGGACCGTCCGGCTGTGGAACGTGGCCGACCCACGCCACCCCAAGCCGCTGGGCAAACCGCTGACCGGCCACACCAGCTGGGTGAGCAGCGCCGTCTTCAGCCCGGACGGACACACCCTCGCCAGCGCCGGCGACGACGGCACGATCCGGCTGTGGGACGTCAGCGACCCCACCCACCCGAAACCGCTCGGCAGACCGCTCACCGGCCACCGGGGCACGATCTACCTGGTTGCCTTCAGCCCGGACGGCCGCACCCTCGCGAGTGCCGGCGAGGACCACACGGTACGGCTGTGGAACGTGGCCGACCCGCACCGGCCGAGCCGGCTCAGGGCCCTGCGCGGACACATTGCCGCGGTGCGCAGCGTCGCGTTCAGCCCCGACGGGCACACCCTCGCGGCGGGCGGTGACGACGACACGATCCTGCTGTGGAACACGGCCGACCCGCGCCGGCCGAAGCAGTACCCCACCGCGCTGAAGGGTCACACGGACCTCGTGCACTCGGTGGCGTTCAGCCCCGACGGGCACACCCTCGCCTCCGGCAGCGCGGACGACACGATCCGTCTCTGGAACGTCACCGACCCGGCCCACCCGTCCGCGCTCGGCTCGCCGCTGGCCGGGCACACCGGCCCGATCTGGTCCGTGGCCTTCAGCCCGGACGGCAACCGGCTCGCCGCCGCGAGCGCGGACAGCACCGCCAGCCTGTGGAACGTGACCGATCCGTCGTCCCCGTCACAGGTCGGGGAGCCGCTCGCGGGCAGCAGCGGGGAGATGTACGCCCTGGGGTTCAGCCCCGACGGGCGGACCCTGGCCACCGGCAGCGGCGACAGCAAGGTGCGCCTGTGGTCGCTGTCGACCTCGGACATCATCGGGCGCACCGGCGCGTTCCGGCCGGACGGACGGGTGCTGGCGACGGCGGCCCGGGACGGCAGGCTCCGGCTGTGGAACGTGACGAGGCCCGGGCAGCCCGTGCCGCTGGGGAAACCCTTCATGCAAGCGGACGGCGGCCATCGTGCACCGGTGTTCTCCCCCGACGGCCGCACCCTCGCCGTCCTCACCAACAACCAGTCGCTGTACCTGTGGAACGTCAGCGACCCGTCCCACCCGGTCGCCGCCGGCTCGCCCATCCGCTTGCGGACGCGCTTCGCGGGGCCCGACACGCTCGCCTTCAGCCCGGACGGCCGCACCCTGGCCAGCGCCTACGACGACGCCACCATTCAGCTGTGGAACGTCACCGACCCCGCGCACCCCGTGGCGCTCGGCAGACCGCTGACGGGCCACCGGGGCTACCTCAACGCCCTCGCGTTCTCCCCCGACGGCCGCACCCTTGCCTCCGGCAGCGCGGACAGCACGATCCGCCTCTGGAACGTCACCGACCCGGCCCGGCCGACCGGGATCGGCCGGCTCACGGAGCATTCCGGCCCGGTCAACGCGATCGCCTTCAGCCCGGACGGGCACGTTCTGGCCAGCGGCAGCGACGACGACACGGTCCGGCTGTGGAATACCAGCCACCCCGCCTCGGCGACCGCGCTGGGCGCGCCGCTCACCGGCCACACCGAGGCGGTGAAGCTGCTGACGTTCAGCCCGGACGGGCGGGTTCTGGCCAGCGGCGGCAACGACAACACGGTCCGGCTGTGGAACGTCAGCCGCCCCGCCTCGGCGACCCCCATCGGCCAGTCGATGAGCCCCAACGCCAAGTCGGGCACGTTCCTGTCCTTCAGCCCCAGGAGCCGCGTCCTCGGGGTCTCCAGCGGCACGGACACGGTCCGCCTGTGGAGCCTGGACTCCGACGCGGCGATCGACCACATCTGCTCGGTCACCCGGGGCGTACTGACCCCGCAGAAGTGGCACGAGTACCTGCCCCGTCTCTCCTACGGCCCTCCGTGCGACCACTGATCGGCCAACCTGACTTATTCCTGCCTGACTTCCCCCCGCAAGGCCTCCGGTCTTGTTACCCTTGGCCACAGCCCGATCGCTGGTGCATCCCCCGTCGCCAGCGGTCGGGCCCTTTTTGTACGTGAGGTGTACGTACAACCAATCCCCGATGTGGATGGTCTTCTGCACGCCCGGACTCCATGAGGAGAGATCCGGCCCACGTTCCTGGAGAACCATGCACATCCGTACGGCCGCGGTCGCCACCGTCGGCAGCCTGGCGCTGCTCGCCCTCCTCGCACCCGCCGCGCAGGCGGACGACCACAAGGGCGACATCGTCTTCACCTCGGTGACCTTCAGCAAGTCCACCGTCAACGTCGGCGTCAGCGAGCCCCAGACGCTGACCGTCACAGCCACCGCCAAGGACGACTCCGGCATCTGGGGCATGGTCGGCCTCAAGCTGGTGAGCTCCGACAGCCGCATCCAGTACGCGAAGTCGGTGACGTGCGCGCGCCCCACGTCGACGACCATGAAGTGCACCTGGTCGTACAGCCTGGAGCCCGACCGCACCGACTATGCCGACCTCCGCAACAGCTCGGCCGGCACCTGGCACCTCGATATGGAGGCCCGTGGCTATGACGGCGACTACTACACGCTCGACAGCAGCGCCACGATGAAGATCAAGCGCTACGCCAAACTGACGACGACCCAGGCGACGCCCGAACCGGTCGCCAAGGGCGGAACGCTGACGGTGACCGGCGCCCTGACCCGAGCCGACTGGAACACCAACACCTACACCGGCTTCGCCGGCCAGAACGTCGCCCTCCAGTTCAAGAAGTCCGGTGCCTCGACGTACACCACCGTCAAGACGGTGACCACCGACAGCGCGGGCAAGCTGAAGACGACGACCACGGCGAACGCCTCCGGCACCTGGCGCTGGCACTTCACGGGGACGGGGACGACCAGCCCGGCGACGGCGGCGGGCGACGGGGTCGCGCTGAAGTAGGGCACTTCCCATGGATGTCAAAGACCCCCAGCCGCTATCGACTGGGGGTCTTTTCGCTGGTGGGGCTAACAGGATTTGAACCTGTGGCCTCATCCTTATCAGGGATGCGCTCTAACCAACTGAGCTATAGCCCCGCCGCGCTGTGCGGTGTGTGTCCCGCGCGCTGACTCCTGAAGATTAGCGCACGACCACGCCAGTCCCAAAATCGGTTGTCGGAGGACCGTCAGGTCAGGGGCCCGCACGGTGTCCGAAGGCCCCCTGGAGGGCCTATTCGTCCTCCGCCAAAGTCAGCTCGATGCCGCCCACGAAGCCCGCGGAGAGGTTGTATATGAACGCGCCGAGCGTCGCGAGCGCCGTGGCCAGGACCACGTCGATGACCGCGATGATCGTCGTGAACATCAGGACGTGGGGGAGCGACAGGAACGCCTGGAGGTCGAAGCCGTTCCCCTCGTTCGAACCGGTCGCCTCCGAGATCGTGCCGCCCACCGTCGAGAACACGCCCATCGCGTCCATGACCATCCACAGCACCGCCGAGGCGACGATCGTGCAGATGCCGAGCGCGATGGAGAGCAGGAAGCTGACCTTCATCACCGACCACGGGTCGGCCTTGGCCACCCGCAGCCGCGCCTTACGGGTGCGCGGCGCCGTACGCGCACCGGTACGCGGCCGTCGCACGGCTCCGGCGGGCGGCTGCGCCGGATAGGCCTGCGGCGGGTGATAGGGCCCGGAGGGCTGCTCCGGGCTCCGCTCCCCGGGGAGCGGAGACGACGACTGCGCCTCGCCGGCCGCGGCCGGGCCTCGGGTGTCCGTCACAGTTCCCCCCTGGGATCCAGACGTGCCGGCGGAGTCCTTCGCGGACACCTTCACCGGCTTCAGGTTGGTCGTGTGCGGGTCGGTCGCGCTCCCCGCACCCGCCCCATGCGCGGCGGAGCCACGGCCGCCGCCGTCCGTCTCCGTACCCGTGGGGGTACCGGCCGATCCGGCGCCCGTGGCTCCGCTCACGATGACTCTCTCCTCGTGCTACCTACTCGGCCGAGGGCGCCTCACCCTCGTCCGTGCCACCGGCCTGAGCCTCGGCGGCGTCGACGGCCTCCTCGCCGTCGACCTCCTCCGCCTCGCGCCCCGCCTCGGCGTTACGTGCGATACCGACCACGGCATCGCGCTTGCCCAGGTTGATCAGTTGGACGCCCATGGTGTCACGGCCCGTCTCCCTGACTTCATTGACTCGCGTACGAATCACACCGCCGGAGAGGGTGATCGCGAGGATCTCGTCAGTCTCCTCGACGACCAGCGCCCCGACGAGCGAACCACGGTCCTCCACGATCTTGGCGGCCTTGATACCGAGGCCACCGCGGCCCTGGACGCGGTACTCGTCGACGGCGGTCCGCTTCGCGTACCCGCCGTCGGTGGCAGTGAACACGAACGTACCGGGTCGAACAACATTCATCGACAGAAGTTCATCGCCTTCACGGAAACTCATGCCCTTCACGCCGGAGGTGGCGCGGCCCATCGGGCGCAGGGAGTCGTCCGTGGCCGTGAACCGGATCGACTGTGCCTTCTTGCTGATCAGAAGCAGGTCGTCGTCGGCCGAGACCAGCTCGGCGCCGATCAGCTCGTCGTCGCTGCCGTCCTCACGCTCGCGCAGGTTGATCGCGATCACGCCGCCGGAGCGGGGCGAATCGTAATCCTTCAGAGGCGTCTTCTTGACCAGACCGGACTTGGTGCCCAGCACCAGGTACGGCGCCGCCTCGTAGTCGCGGATCGCCAGGATCTCGGCGATCGCCTCGTCCGGCTGGAAGGCCAGCAGGTTCGCCACGTGCTGCCCGCGCGCGTCCCGGCCGGCCTCGGGCAGCTCGTACGCCTTCGCCCGGTACACCCGGCCCTTGTTGGTGAAGAACAGCAGCCAGTGGTGCGTGGTGGAGACGAAGAAGTGGTCGACGATGTCGTCTTCCTTCAGCTTCGTGCCGCGCACGCCCTTGCCGCCGCGCTTCTGCGCCCGGTAGTCGTCCGTCTTGGTCCGCTTGACATAGCCGCCGCGGGTGACCGTGACGACGATGTCCTCCTCGGCGATCAGGTCCTCGATGGACATGTCGCCCTCGTACGGGATCAGCTTGGTCTGGCGGTCGTCGCCGTACTTCTCGACGATCGCGGTCAGCTCCTCGCTGACGATCCCGCGCTGACGGACCGGGGAGGCGAGGATCTCGTTGTACTCGTTGATCTTCGCCTGGAGTTCGTCGTGCTCCTGGACGATCTTCTGCCGCTCCAGGGCCGCCAGGCGCCGCAGCTGCATCTCGAGGATCGCGTTGGCCTGGATCTCGTCGATCTCCAGCAGGTCCATCAGGCCGCCGCGCGCGATCTCGACGGTCTCACTGCGCCGGATCAGCGCGATGACCTCGTCGATCGCGTCCAGGGCCTTCAGCAGACCGCGCAGGATGTGCGCCCGCTCCTCGGCCTTGCGCAGCCGGAAGCGGGTGCGGCGGACGATGACCTCGATCTGGTGCGTCACCCAGTGGCGGATGAACGCGTCCAGGGACAGGGTGCGCGGCACGCCGTCGACCAGTGCCAGCATGTTGGCGCCGAAGTTCGTCTGCAGGTCGGTGTGCTTGTACAGGTTGTTCAGCACGACCTTGGCGACCGCGTCCCGCTTCAGGACGATGACCAGGCGCTGGCCCGTACGGGAGCTGGTCTCGTCGCGGACGTCCGCGATGCCGCCGATCTTGCCGTCCTTCACCAGGTCGGCGATCTTCTGCGCCAGGTTGTCCGGGTTCACCTGGTACGGCAGCTCGGTCACCACCAGGCACTGCCGGCCCTGGATCTCCTCGACCTCGACGACCGCGCGCATCGTGATGGAGCCGCGCCCGGTGCGGTACGCCTCCTCGATGCCCTTGCGGCCCACCACCAGGGCGCCGGTCGGGAAGTCCGGGCCCTTGATGCGCTCCATGAGCGCGTCCAGCAGCTCCTCGTGGGAGACGTCGGGGTTCTCCAGGTACCACTGGGCACCGGCCGCGACCTCACGCAGGTTGTGCGGCGGGATGTTGGTCGCCATGCCGACCGCGATACCGGCCGAGCCGTTGATCAGCAGGTTCGGGAAACGGGCCGGCAGGACGGTCGGCTCCTGGGAGCGGCCGTCGTAGTTGTCCGTGAAGTCGACGGTCTCCTCGTCGATGTCGCGGACCATCTCCATCGACAGCGGCGCCATCTTGCACTCGGTGTACCGCATGGCGGCCGCCGGGTCGTTGCCCGGGGAGCCGAAGTTGCCGTTGGAGTCCACCAGCGGCATCCGCATCGACCACGGCTGGGCGAGGCGCACCAGCGCGTCGTAGATCGAACTGTCGCCGTGGGGGTGGTAGTTACCCATGACGTCACCGACGACACGGGCGCACTTGTAGAAGCCGCGGTCGGGGCGGTAGCCGCCGTCGTACATCGCGTACAGCACACGCCGGTGGACGGGCTTGAGGCCGTCCCGGACGTCGGGCAGCGCACGGGACACGATGACGGACATCGCGTAGTCCAGGTACGAGCGCTGCATCTCCGTCTCGAGCCCGACGGGCTCGACACGCATCACGAGTTCGCCGCCCTCGGTCTCAGGGGTTTGCGGAGTGTTCTCGTCGGCCATAGCTGGTGAAGATCCTTCCTGGTGCGGTCAGCTGAGACCGACTCAGATGTCGAGGAAGCGGACGTCCTTGGCGTTGCGCTGGATGAACTGGCGGCGGGCCTCGACGTCCTCGCCCATGAGGACCGAGAACAGGTCGTCGGCCTGGGCGGCGTCGTCCAGGGTGACCTGGCCGAGGACCCGGTGCTCCTGGTCCATCGTGGTCACGCGCAGTTCCTCGGCGTTCATCTCGCCGAGACCCTTGAAGCGCTGGATCGAGTCCTCGCGGACGCGCTTGCCGCGCTGGCGGCCCATCTCGAGCAGGGCGTCGCGCTCGCGGTCGGAGTAGGCGTACTCCACGTCGTCCCGGCCCCACTTGATCTTGTAGAGCGGGGGGCGGGACAGGTACACGTGCCCGGCCTCGACCAGCGGCCGCATGAAGCGGAACAGGAAGGTCAGCAGCAGGGTGCTGATGTGCTGGCCGTCGACGTCGGCGTCCGCCATCAGGATGATCTTGTGATAGCGGAGCTTCTCGATGTCGAAGTCCTCGTGCACACCCGTGCCGAAGGCCGAGATCAGCGCCTGGATCTCCTGGTTCTGCAGGATCTTGTCGATCCTGGCCTTCTCCACGTTCAGGATCTTGCCGCGGATCGGGAGGATCGCCTGGTACTGCGGGTTCCGGCCGGACTTGGCCGAGCCGCCGGCGGAGTCACCCTCGACGATGAAGATCTCGCACTTGGTGGGGTCGTTCGACTGGCAGTCGGAGAGCTTGCCCGGCAGGGACGCCGACTCCAGCAGGCCCTTGCGGCGGGTCAGGTCGCGGGCCTTGCGGGCCGCCACGCGCGCGGTGGCCGCCTGGATGCCCTTGCGGATGATGTCCGCGGCCTCGACCGGGTTGCGGTCCAGCCAGTCGTTGAGGTGCTCGTAGACCGCCTTCTGCACGAAGGTCTTGGCCTCCGTGTTGCCCAGCTTGGTCTTCGTCTGGCCCTCGAACTGCGGCTCGCTCAGCTTGACCGAGATGATCGCGGTCAGACCCTCACGGATGTCGTCACCGGTGAGGTTGTCGTCCTTCTCGCGCAGCAGCTTCTTGTCGCGCGCGTACTTGTTGATCAGCGAGGTCAGCGCGGCGCGGAAGCCCTCTTCGTGGGTACCGCCCTCGTGGGTGTGGATGATGTTGGCGAAGGAGTACACGCCCTCGGTGTAGCCGCTGTTCCACTGCATCGCGACCTCGAGGGACAGGCTCTTGTCCTTGTCCTCCGCCTCCAGGTCGATGACGGTGGGGTGCACCGTCTCTCCCTTGCGGGAGTTGAGGTACTTCACGAAGTCGACGATGCCGCCCTCGTAGTAGTACGTGACGGCCTTGACCTCGGCCTTCTCGTCCGCGCCCGCCTCGTCCGCGCCGCTGGTGGCCTTCGCCGACTCGCGCTCGTCGGTGAGTTTGATCGTCAAACCCTTGTTGAGGAACGCCATCTCCTGGAAACGCCGCGACAGCGTCTCGAAGGAGTACTCGGTGGTCTCGAAGATCTCCGGGTCGGCCCAGAAGGTGACCGACGTTCCGGTCTCCTCGGTCGCCTCGTGCTTGTCCAGGGGAGCGGTCGGGACGCCCATCTTGTAGTCCTGCGTCCACCGGTGGCCGTCGGTCTTGACCTCGACGGAGACCTTCGTGGACAGCGCGTTCACGACGGACACACCCACACCGTGCAGACCGCCGGAGACGGCGTAACCGCCGCCGCCGAACTTGCCGCCCGCGTGCAGCACGGTCAGCACGACCTCGACCGCCGGCTTGCCCTCGGAGGGCACGATGCCCACCGGGATGCCGCGGCCGTTGTCGACGACCCGGACGCCGCCGTCGGCGAGGATCGTGACGTCGATCGTGTCCGCGTACCCGGCCAGCGCCTCGTCGACCGAGTTGTCGACGACCTCGTACACCAGGTGGTGCAGACCGCGCTCGCCCGTGGAACCGATGTACATGCCGGGCCGCTTGCGGACCGCGTCCAGCCCTTCGAGCACGGTGATGGCGCTGGCGTCGTACGAAGCCGAGGCGGTGGCCTCGGCGTTCACGGTGGCCTTGGCGGGCACGCCGTTCACGCCGGCGTCGGTGGACGGGATGTTCTCGTTGGGGTTGCCGGAATCGGCCACGAAGCGCCCTTTCTGGCACAGCACGAGCCGGGCTCCTGGGGGTACCCCCTCTGGGGGAGGGTTGCCGGAGCGGCTGCGGCATGTTGCGGTGGTAAGCCTTGATCAGCGTTGCTCAGCTTTTCCCGGGCGGTCCCCACAATGGGGCGGGATTGTCTTCCAGTCTACCGGTAGCTCTGACATCGATGGGGGTTTGCCGGTACCTGAGTCCCCATGTGCCGCCCTGAACCGACCTCGATCGGGTCCCGATATACGGATGGGGGCTCCGAGGGGCTCACAGCGGCACTCAGCGCTTCGAGCCGTCAACCCTTGGCTACTGGGGGGTCAGATGGCGATCCGCCGGTGCCGCGGCGGCTCTCCACGCGCGTGTCACGGCGCTGCACCGACGGCACGGTCCCACTCTTCGACGTGATGTACGTCACCCGTACGTATCGCCGGGCCCGGAGCTCCCCGGAGCCCGCAGCGGGCCGTAGCGCCGGGCCGGGCCGCCCGGATTCAACACCTTGATCATCCGTACGGTGCCGTGCCCCAGATCCTCGTTGAGGCGGGCGACCAGCGCGGGCGCGAGGTGCCGCAGCTGGGTCGCCCAGGCCGTCGAGTCGCAGCTCACGACCAGCACGCGCTCGTCCTCGTCGTACCGCTGCGGCACACAGTGCTTGGCCAGGTCCTCGCCGACGATCTGCGGCCAGCGGCCCATCACCCCGCCCACCGCCGCAGGTGTCTCCCAGCCGCGCTCGGTCAGCAGCCGGTTGATCGCGGCGCCCAGCGCCATCGGGTCGCGGCCGTCGGCGCGCGCACCGGAGCGCAGCCCGCCACCGCGCCGGGCCTGCTTCTTCTGCCGCGCCGCGTCCCCACGCGCGCGTGCCTGCTCCTTCGCCGCGCGCAACGCCACGCGCGCGAGGTCGACACCGGAGGGTTCGTTCCCGCTCTTCTTCGGGTTCTGGGGGGTGGGTTCGCCGGTGCTCATACGCGTTCCACCGTCCCGCCGGACACGGCGTACCGCGCCCCGGCCAGCACCTCGGGTACGTCGTCGTCCACGGCCGCGGTGACCAGCACCTGCTCGCCGGGTGCGACCAGCTCGGCCAGCCGCTCCCGCCGACGCGTGTCCAGCTCGGCGAAGACGTCGTCCAGGACCAGCACCGGCTCGTTGCCCTCGGCCCGCAGCAGGTCGTAGGAGGCCAGGCGCAGGGCGAGCGCGTAGGACCAGGACTCGCCGTGGGAGGCGTACCCCTTGGCGGGCAGCTGACCGAGTTTGAGAATCACATCGTCCCGATGAGGGCCCACGAGGGTGACACCGCGCTCGATCTCCTGCTTGCGCGCCTCCGCCAGCGCCGCCATCAGCTGGGCGTAGAGATCCTCGCGCGCGTGGGCCTCGCCGGGCGCGGACGGCTTGTACTCCAGCGCCAGCGGCCCACCGCCCGGGGCCAGCTGCTCATACGCCTTGTCGGCCAGCGGCTGCAGCGCGGCGATCAGGTCGAGGCGCTGGGCGAGCAACTCGGCGCCCGCACGCGCGAGATGCTGGTCCCACACGTCGAGCGTGGACAGATCCGCCCCCAGGCTCGAATCCGCTCGCCCGGGAGGTGCCCCCCTCCGCCCGCCGTGCCGACGCGCCAGGGCGGCCGTCTTGAGCAGGGTGTTGCGCTGCTTGAGGACCCGCTCGTAGTCGGAGCGCACCCCGGCCATGCGCGGCGACCGGGCCGTGATCAGCTCGTCGAGGAACCGCCGCCGCTCGCCCGGGTCGCCTTTGACGAGGGCGAGATCTTCGGGCGCGAACAGCACGGTCCGTACGATCCCCAGTACGTCCCTGGGTCTGACCTGCGAGGACCGGTTGATGCGGGCGCGATTGGCCTTGCCGGGGTTCAGCTCCAGCTCGACCAGCTGCTGCCGCTCGCCCTGCCGGACCTGCGCCCGGATGACGGCCCGCTCAGCGCCCATGCGAACCAGGGGCGCGTCGGAGGCGACCCGGTGGCTGCCGAGGGTGGCGAGGTATCCGACGGCTTCCACCAGGTTGGTCTTGCCCTGCCCGTTGGGGCCGACGAAGGCGGTGACGCCCGGGTCGAGCGGAACCTCGGCCCGGGCGTACGAGCGGAAGTCGGCCAGCGAAAGATGCGTGACGTGCATGGTCGTTTCGCCGGCCTTCCCCAGAGTGCTGATGGGCTGTGGATCCACAGGACACGCCGGGCGACCCTGTGGATCTGTGGACTACTTCTTCTCTACGGCGTGACCGCCGAACTGGTTGCGCAGCGCGGCGATCATCTTCATCTGCGGCGAGTCCTCCTGGCGGGAGGAGAACCGCGCGAACAGCGACGCGGTGATCGCCGGCAGCGGCACCGCGTTGTCGATCGCGGCCTCCACAGTCCAGCGTCCCTCACCGGAGTCCTGTGCATAACCGCGCAGGCCCGCCAGGTGCTCGTCGTCGTCCAGCGCGTTGACCGCGAGGTCGAGCAGCCAGGAGCGGATGACGGTGCCTTCCTGCCAGGAGCGGAAGACCTCGCGGACGTTCTCCACGGAGTCGACCTTCTCCAGCAGCTCCCAGCCCTCGGCGTAGGCCTGCATCATCGCGTACTCGATGCCGTTGTGGACCATCTTCGCGAAGTGGCCCGCGCCGACCTTGCCGGCGTGCACCGAACCGGAGTCGCCCTCCGGCTTCAGCGCGTCGAAGACCGGCTGCACCTTGGCGACGTTCTCCGCGTCGCCGCCGTACATCAGCGCGTACCCGTTCTCCAGGCCCCAGACGCCGCCGGAGACGCCGCAGTCGACGAAGCCTATGCCCTTGGCCGCCAGCTCCTCGGCGTGCCTCTCGTCGTCCGTCCACCGGGAGTTGCCGCCGTCCACGACCACGTCGCCGGGCTCCAGCAGCTCGGCCAGCTGGTCGATGGTCGACTGGGTGGGCTCGCCGGCCGGGACCATCACCCAGACCACGCGCGGACCGCTGAGCTTGCCCACGAGCTCTTCCAGGCTGTGGACATCCGCGAGGTCCGCGTTGCGGTCGTATCCGATGACGGTGTGGCCCGCGCGGCGGATCCGCTCGCGCATGTTGCCGCCCATCTTGCCGAGGCCGACGAGACCGAGCTCCATCAGTTGTGTTCCTTAGGTCGCTGTGTGGCGTGAGAGGCACAAGGTGCCGAAGGCGAGCCTAAACCCGCTCCTTCACGCACAGCTGTGGGCATACGCGCTCATGCGTGGGCCTGCGACCTGCGCTTTTCCACAGACCGCCGGGCACCCACGACAGGCACCCGGCGCTGTGCACAGCTGTGGACGAACGGTCAGCCGCTGAGCCGCACCGGCATGATCAGGTACTTGTACGCGTCGTCGGCCTCGGCATCGACCGCCGGCTTCCCGCTGAGCAGCGCAGGCTTGGTCGACGTCGTGAACGACAGCTGGGCCACCGGGGAGTCGATCGCGCTCAGACCGTCCAGCAGGAACGTCGGGTTGAAGGCGATGGAGATGTCGTCGCCGTCCAGCTGGGCGTCGACCCGTTCCACAGCCTGTGCGTCGTCGCTGGAGCCCGCCTCCAGGATCAGCACGCCCTGCTCGAAGCTCAGCCGCACCGGGGTGTTCCGCTCGGCCACCAGCGCCACGCGCTTGACGGCCTCCACGAAGGGCGCGGTCTCGATCACGGCGACGGAGTTGAACTCGGTCGGGAACAGCGTGCGGTACTTCGGCAGGTCGCCCTCGAGCAGACGGGTGGTCGTACGCCGCCCGGCGCCCTCGAAACCGATCAGGCCCTCGCCCGCACCCGAGCCGGACAGCGCCAGCGTGACGCTGTCACCGGCGCCGAGCGACTTGGCGGTGTCCAGCAGCGTCTTGGCCGGGACCAGGGCGACCGCGGAGGCGTCCGGGTTCTCCGGCTTCCACAGGAACTCGCGGACGGCGAAGCGGTAGCGGTCGGTGGAGGCCAGGGTGACCGTGTCGCCCTCGATCTCGATGCGCACACCGGTGAGGACGGGCAGCGTGTCGTCACGGCCGGCGGCGATGGCCACCTGGGACACGGCGGCCGCGAAGACCTCGCCCGGGACGGTGCCGGTGGCGTTCGGCATCTGCGGCAGCGCCGGGTACTCCTCCACAGGCAGGGTGTGCAGGGTGAACCGGGAGGACCCACAGACCACGGTCGCCCGTACACCGTCTGTGGAAATCTCCACCGGCCGGTTGGGGAGAGCGCGGGAGATGTCGGCGAGCAGCCGGCCGGAGACGAGGACGGTGCCCTCCTCCTCGACCTCGGCTTCCACGGACACGCGCGCGGAGACCTCGTAGTCAAAGCTCGACAGGCTCAGCTGGCCGTCCTCGGCCTTGAGGAGAAGGCCGGCGAGGACAGGCGCCGGCGGACGGGCCGGGAGGCTGCGTGCCGCCCACGCCACTGCCTCCGCGAGTACGTCGCGTTCCACCCGGATCTTCACCGTAAGCCGCCTCCTGCTGTTGCTACTGAGTCCTCCGACTCGGTGTCACCGCCCACTGCGAAGGGAAGGACACCGGGGACCAGTCTGACGCACCGCACTGACAGTAGGTGCCCGTCGGGGTCAAGTCGCTCCGGGAGGCGGCCGGGCACGAGACAGCGAGTTGTGCACAGGCCCCGCTTCAAAACGATTGCCGAACTCTCTCTAGTCGGGAGTAGTAGTAGGGCCTGTGGATACCGTGGATAACCGCGTTTGCCCAGCTCAGGGCCGAGATTTTGTCCACGGGGCCTGTGGATGGAGGCGGTGGACAACCGGGGGCATCTGTGGAGAACGGAAAGTTCTGCACACCCCGCCCACAGCCTGAGGGCAGTTCTCCCCAGCTGCGTCCCCAGGTTTACCCACGTTTCCCACACCCCAATCCGGCACCTTCGTGTGACGGCTTTCACTCGACGCGGTGAGCGGGTGCGTCGCGTTGCCGAACAGTGGACAGCCATGTGGAGAAGCCGGGGATCACTGGGGACAACCGGCTCCAGCCTGTGGGGCAGCCGTGGAAAACTCCGTACACAGCCTGTGGATCTTTCCTTCGTCCACAGTCTGTGGAGATCGTTCGTCCACGATTCCACAGGCACCTGAGCTGGGCGAACGTCGTATGAACAGGCTCCCTGTGGACGCCGTTCGGGACAACTCGACAGTCCCCAGGATGTGGACGGCAGAAACCCAGCGAATCTGTGGAGGATGGCCGTAACCTGGCACTTAATCGAACACCCGGTGGCGCACGAGGAACACTCCACAGCCCGGGGCGCATGCCAAAGGGCGCCCCCGGGACACGTGTCCCGAGGGCGCCCTCGACGTCGGCGCAAGCCAGGCGCAGCGGCCGTCAGCCGTTCTTGATCCGGTTCGTCAGCTCGGTCACCTGGTTGTAGATCGACCGCCGCTCGGCCATCAGCGCCCGGATCTTGCGATCGGCGTGCATGACGGTGGTGTGGTCACGCCCGCCGAACTGCGCCCCGATCTTCGGCAGCGACAGATCGGTCAGCTCCCGGCACAGGTACATGGCGATCTGCCGCGCGGTGACCAGCGCGCGACCGCGCGAGGTACCGCACAGGTCCTCCACCGTCAGCCCGAAGTAGTCCGCGGTGGCCGCCATGATCGCCGTGGCCGTGATCTCAGGGGCGGAGTCCTCTCCGCCGGGGATCAGGTCCTTCAGGACGATCTCGGTCAGGCCGAGGTCGACCGGCTGCCGGTTGAGCGAGGCGAACGCCGTCACCCGGATCAGCGCGCCCTCCAGCTCACGGATGTTCCGCGAGATCCGGGAGGCGATGAACTCCAGCACCTCCGGCGGGGCGTTGAGCTGCTCCTGCACCGCCTTCTTGCGCAGGATCGCGATACGCGTCTCCAGCTCGGGCGGCTGGACGTCGGTGATCAGTCCCCACTCGAAACGGTTCCGCAGCCGGTCCTCCAGCGTGACCAGCTGCTTCGGCGGCCGGTCGGAGGAGAGCACGATCTGCTTGTTGGCGTTGTGGAGGGTGTTGAAGGTGTGGAAGAACTCCTCCTGCGTCGACTCCTTGTCCGCGAGGAACTGGATGTCGTCGACGAGCAGGATGTCCATCTCGCGGTAGCGCTTGCGGAAGCTGTCGCCCTTGCCGTCGCGGATGGAGTTGATGAACTCGTTGGTGAACTCCTCCGAACTCACGTACCGCACGCGCGTGCCCGGGTAGAGGCTTCGCGCGTAGTGCCCGATCGCGTGCAGCAGATGCGTCTTGCCGAGCCCCGACTCCCCATAGATGAAAAGGGGGTTGTAGGCCTTCGCCGGTGCCTCGGCGACGGCGACCGCGGCCGCGTGCGCGAACCGGTTGGAGGCGCCGATGACGAACGTGTCGAAGAGGTACTTCGGGTTCAGCCGTGCCGTCGGCTCGCCGGGACCGCTCGCCGGCGCGGGCTGTGCGGCCAGCGGGCCGGGGGCGCCGGCCGTGGGCAGGTCCGGGCGGCCGGGGCCGCCGCGGTGCGCCGGGCCGCCGCCCGCCGGCTGCTCGGGCAGCTCACGGCGGACGGGGTCGCGCTGGTCGTACTCGGTACGGGACGGGTCGTACTCGGGGCGCACGGGGTCGTAGTCCGGGCGCCCGGAGTCGTAGTCGGCGCGCGGGTTGTCGTAGTCGCCGCGCTGCTGCTCGTACGACGGCCGGTCCCTGCCCTGCGAGCGGTAGTCCGAGGACGGCGAGCCGTAGCCCTCCGGGCCGTAGGCGTCCTGGGACGACGGCGATGCGTAGGGGTCGCGCTCGGGGAAGCCGAGCCGCGGCTGCTGCCAGCCGTACTCGTCCTGCGTGGGCCGCGGCCAGGCGCCGGGCTCGCGGCGCTGGTACTCGGAGGGATACGCCGGGCGTACGACGGGGATCTGGTCCGCGCGGCCCGTGGGCAGCTGGTCCGGACGGGGCTGCTGCTCGGCCGGCGGCTGCTCGGCGGCGCGGTGGCGGCCGTAGCCCTCGTACGACCGTTCCTCGTACGACGGGCCGGACGGCAGCTCCGGCTCTTCGTAGCGCGGCTTGGGCGGCTGCTGCACCGGCGCCGTGGGGGCCGGCGGCTCGCCCGCGGAGTCGTCCACGGTGATCGCGATCCGGATGGGGCGGCCGCACTCGCGGCTCAGCGTCTCACTGACGACCGGCGCGAGACGGCCCTCCAGTACGCCCTTCGCGAATTCGTTCGGTACGGCGAGCAGAGCGGTGTCCGCGACCAGCGCGAGCGGCTGGCAGCGCCGGATCCAGTGCTCGTCCTTCGCCTCGACACCCTGTCCGCGGCCCTCTCCGAGGAGCTGCTCCAGTACTCGCGGCCACACTGCGGCAAGATCGGCGGGTACGTCAGCCACAGGGCACGCTCTCTCACAGGTCCCACGAACGTGTGATCGCGGGACGGGTCGGGGGGTACTTCGGGTGGTCGGGTGGGTCAAACCCGCCGGGGCGGGGGACAAAAGAACGAATCGGAGTTCAGCCACGGTAGTCAGCGCGGCGGGTGCGGTTCAAGTTGTTGTCCCCAGCCTGTGGATAGTGTCTCTCCGTGACCCTCGGTTTGACCGGATGGCGCAGCCCCGCGTACCGTAACCAGGTCGAGTTGTCGATGGCTGCTGCCGCCTGCCTCCGATGGGCACAGGTCACTTCAGGTGATCGGGAAGCGGTGCACTCGGGCGTGACGCGAGCTACTCGTGGGCGCACGGTGACAGCCAAGACGGCACCCCGCCACTACCGATTTCTTTCTGGAGCCCCCGAGTGAGCAAGCGCACCTTCCAGCCGAACAACCGTCGTCGCGCGAAGACCCACGGCTTCCGGCTGCGTATGCGCACCCGTGCCGGCCGCGCGATTCTCGCGTCCCGCCGTAGCAAGGGTCGCGCCCGCCTGTCCGCCTGATTCCGATCAGGTCATGACGTCGTGCTGCCTACCGAGAACCGGCTGAGGCGGCGCGAGGACTTCGCGACCGCGGTCCGACGAGGTCGCCGGGCAGGACGCCCGACCCTCGTCGTCCACCTTCGTAGCGGTGCCACGGACCCGCACGCGCCTGGGGAGAGCGCTCCCTCGACGCGTGCGGGTTTCGTCGTGAGCAAGGCCGTGGGTGGCGCGGTCGTGCGCAACAAAGTGAAGCGCAGACTGCGTCATCTGATGCGTGACCGAGTCGCCCTGTTTCCCCCCGGTAGCCTGGTAGTCGTACGAGCGCTGCCCGGAGCGGGCGACGCAGACCACGCACAGCTGGCCCGAGACCTGGATGCCGCCGTTCAGCGGCTGCTGGGAGGGGGCGCGCGATGAAGTACCCGCTGCTGGCTCTGATCAAGCTGTACCAGTGGACGATCAGTCCGCTGCTGGGGCCGGTGTGCAAGTACTACCCGTCGTGCTCCCACTACGGATACACGGCCATCGACCGGCACGGTGCGATCAAGGGAACGGCACTCACCGCCTGGCGCATCCTCCGGTGCAATCCGTGGTCGCTGGGTGGTGTGGACCATGTCCCGCCGCGCAAGCGACCGCGGTGGCACGAAATGCTGCGCAACGCTTGGCGCGCACGCAAGGCGGGGCCCTCCGCCGCCGAACCGGCCACCGAAGCGAAGCCCGGGAGCCCGTCTTCCGAGCTTCCTCCGAGCCCGGCCGCAGAGACCTCGTCCCATGCCCAAGGAGCATGATTAGTGGACACGATTGCCAGCCTCTTCAGCTTCATCACAACACCCGTTTCCTGGGTCATCGTCCAGTTCCACACGGTGTACGGAGCCATCTTCGGCCCTGACACCGGATGGGCCTGGGGCCTGTCCATCGTGTCCCTGGTGATCCTGATCCGCATCTGCCTGATCCCGCTGTTCGTCAAGCAGATCAAGGCCACCCGGGCGATGCAGACGCTGCAGCCCGAGATGAAGAAGATCCAGGAGCGCTACAAGAACGACAAGCAGCGCCAGTCCGAAGAGATGATGAAGCTGTACAAGGAGGCGGGCACCAACCCGCTCTCCTCGTGCCTTCCCATCCTGGCGCAGTCCCCGTTCTTCTTCGCCCTGTACCACGTGCTCAACGGCATCGCGTCGGGCAAGACCATCGGCGTCATCAACCAAAGTCTCCTGACGAGCGCGCAGAAGGCACACATCTTCGGTGCCCCGCTGGCCGCGAAGTTCCTGGACAGCGCCGACACGGTCGCGAAGCTCGGCGCCTCGCTGACCGACGTCCGGGTCGTCACAGCGATCATGATCGTCCTGATGTCGGGGTCGCAGTTCTACACACAGCGCCAGCTGATGACGAAGAACGTCGACACCACCGTGAAGACGCCGTTCATGCAGCAGCAGAAGATGCTGATGTACGTCTTCCCGGTCATGTTCGCCTTCTTCGGTATCCGGTTCCCCGTCGGTGTCCTCATCTACTGGCTGACCACCAACGTGTGGACCATGGGTCAGCAGATGTACGTCATCCACAACAACCCGACGCCGGGTTCCAAGGCCCAGGCCGCCTACCTGGAGCGCCTGACCAAGCACGTCACGCAGCACGGCAAGGTCCGCCGGCGCAGCGAGAAGGCCATCGTCAAGGCGATCGTCGCCAAGGGCCGGGACCGCAACGAGTTCGAGCGCAAGTTCATCAACGCCGTGAACAAGGCCGGTCTCGTCGCCCAGTCCGACGGCACCGTGGTGCAGAGCGTGGCCCAGGCCACGGCGCAGACCGCGGACGGTGTGGAGACCACCTCGGCGGCCGACGCCGGCGCCGGTACCGGCGCCGCGGCCCGGCGTCAGCAGCCCAAGCGCCAGTCCAAGTCCCAGCGTCAGTCCGGCGGGCCCAAGCAGGCGGGCGGGTCCACGTCGCTGGAGAAGTCCGACGAGCCGCAGGACGCCAAGCCCACCGCTGCTCAGCAGGCCCCGAAGCCCGGCTCCGGCACCCGCAGCAAGGCCCAGTCCGGGCAGCGCAAGGGTGGCCCGCAGCGGCCCAAGTCCCCGTCCAAGAAGTAAGAAGGAGCCCATCCCGTGACGGAAGGCACCACCTCCGCTGCTGCCGAGGGTGCAGACGCCCTGACCCGCCTGGAGCAGGAGGGTGAGATCGCGGCGGACTACCTGGAGGGTCTGCTGGACATCGCCGACCTCGACGGCGACATCGACATGGACGTCGAGGCCGACCGCGCCTCCGTGTCGATCATCAGCGACACCGGCAGCCGGGACCTGCAGAAGCTGGTCGGCCGGGACGGCGAGGTGCTGGAGGCACTGCAGGAGCTCACGCGCCTGGCCGTGCACCGGGAGACCGGCGATCGCAGCCGGCTCATGCTGGACGTCGCGGGTTACCGCGCGAAGAAGCGGGCCGAGCTGTCCGAGATCGGCGCCAAGGCCGCCGCCGAGGCGAGGAACACCGGCGAGCCCGTCAAGCTCAAGCCGATGACCCCGTTCGAGCGCAAGGTCGTGCACGACGCGGTCAAGGCCGCGGGACTGAGCAGCGAGTCCGAGGGCGAGGAGCCGGAGCGGTTCGTCGTCGTGCTGCCCGTCTGATCGGCCCCACGTTTCACCGGCCCCGTCTGTTGAGCAGACGGGGCCGAACTTTGTCAGCCTGGTAGTTCTGGTGGCCGGTGCGCGAAGCCCCGGCGCTGTACG
The DNA here is from genome assembly GCF_055572075.1 of Streptomyces sp. NPDC030820. Classification (NCBI taxonomy): domain Bacteria; kingdom Bacillati; phylum Actinomycetota; class Actinomycetes; order Kitasatosporales; family Streptomycetaceae; genus Streptomyces; species Streptomyces sp. NPDC030820. The sequence goes on along the minus strand of NZ_JBVIEB010000005.1, from coordinate 239,511 downwards.
GAAGGACGGTCCCCGTGACGGAGGCAGCGGAGCTTCCCCCCGCGCCCGAGCAGGCGCGGGAAGTGTTTGGTGATCGCTTCGCCGATGCGGTCCGCTACGCGGAGCTGCTCGCCGAGGCGGGCGTGCAGCGTGGCCTGATCGGCCCACGGGAAGTGCCCCGCCTGTGGGAGCGGCACCTGCTGAACTGTGCGGTGCTCTCCGAGGCCGTCCCCGAGGGAGTGACGGTCTGCGATGTCGGCTCCGGTGCCGGCCTGCCCGGTATCCCGCTGGCCCTGGTCCGGGACGACCTGAACATCACCCTGCTGGAGCCGCTGCTGCGGCGCACCACCTTCCTCACCGAGGTCGTCGAGCTGCTCGGCCTGGATCACGTCACGGTGGTGCGAGGCCGCGCCGAGGAGGTCCTGGGCAAGCTGCCGCCGGTCCATGTGGTGACCGCCCGGGCCGTGGCCCCGCTGGACCGCCTTGCCGCCTGGGGCATCCCGCTGCTGCGGCCCTACGGCGAGATGCTCGCGCTGAAGGGAGACACCGCCGAGGAGGAGCTGAAGGCCGCAGCGACGGCTCTCAGCAAGCTCGGCGCGGTGGAGACGTCGATCCTGCATGTGGGTGAGGGCATCGTGGACCCGATGTCCACGGTGGTGCGGGTCGAGGTCGGGGAGAGTCCGGGCGGTGTGCGGTTCGCGGCCAAGCGTGCCAAGGCGGCCCGGACGGGTCGAGCCCGCCGTCGCCGTTGAGCAGGAGCAGGGGCGTCTCTGACCGTCCTGACGACGAGACGTACTCCACACAAGCTGCCAAACCTGCGCAGGCCGGAGTGTCGCCAAGGTCCGGTCGCCGTCGCTGTGCATCGTGTTTCACGTGAAACGTCGCTCACTGCTGCACGGGATCATCAGTCGTGGCCGCGCTGCGGCCGAACCGCGCGACCGCAAGCCCCTCGGTTCCCTGGGGGAGGATTCCGTCTCCCAGGGCCCTCCGTCGCTGTCACAGGGTCCTGCGCCCCTGTCGCAGGGCGTTCCGTCCCTCTCGGGGGGCACGGAGTTGTCCACAGAGGTGGATTTCTCCACAGAACACCAGGCCTCACTGGTTCACGACCCCGAAGACATGGGAGGCTCTGTTCATTGCGAGCCTGAAGTCGAGGAGAGTGAATCCTTGCGGTCCGACGCCAACATCGCGGGACCGATGACCGATCCGGTCCCCGGTCCCCGTACCGAGTCGATGGGGGCGGATGTTTCACGTGAAACACCGCCTCCGATGGACGACACTCCGATCGGTCGTGCGGCCCAACTGGCGGTAGAGGCTCTGGGCCGCGCCGGCGAAGGCCTGCCACGGCCGGAGCAGACCAGAGTCATCGTGGTCGCCAACCAGAAGGGCGGCGTGGGCAAGACAACGACCACCGTCAACCTTGCTGCTTCGCTGGCTCTGCACGGCGGCCGGGTCCTGGTGATCGACCTCGACCCGCAGGGCAACGCGTCCACCGCCCTTGGAATCGACCACCACGCCGAAGTCCCTTCGATCTACGACGTGTTGGTGGAGAGCAAGCCACTCGCCGAGGTCGTCCAGCCGGTCCCCGACGTGGAGGGCCTCTTCTGTGCCCCCGCCACCATCGATCTCGCCGGTGCGGAGATCGAGTTGGTGTCCCTGGTGGCTCGTGAGAGCCGGCTACAGCGGGCGATCCAGGCCTATGAACAGCCGTTGGACTACATCCTCATCGACTGTCCGCCCTCGCTTGGCCTATTGACAGTCAACGCGCTGGTGGCGGGTCAGGAGGTCCTCATCCCGATCCAGTGCGAGTACTACGCACTGGAGGGTCTGGGCCAGCTGCTGCGCAACGTCGACCTGGTGCGGGGGCACCTCAACCCCACACTGCATGTGTCGACCATCCTGCTCACCATGTACGACGGCCGGACGCGTCTCGCCTCCCAGGTCGCGGAAGAGGTGCGCACCCACTTCGGCGACGAGGTGCTGCGGACAAGCATTCCCCGTTCGGTCCGCATCTCCGAGGCGCCGAGTTACGGGCAGACGGTGCTGACTTACGATCCTGGATCGAGCGGTGCCCTCTCGTATCTTGAGGCGGCACGAGAAATCGCGCTGAAGGGCATCGGCATCAGCTATGACGCGAGCCAGGCCCACATCGGCGCCCAGAACGATCCGAGCATGGTGGAGGGGATCCAGTGAGTGAGCGACGGAGGGGGCTGGGCCGTGGTCTCGGCGCACTGATCCCCGCTGCCCCGGCGGAGAAGAACCCGGCTCCGGCCGTGCTGGGAGGAGGGGCATCCGCCTCCCCTGCAGCCGGCCCGGTGCTGACGACCGACCGCGGGGTTGCCGCGGCGAAGGTGGCCACACTGCCGCCTGTTTCACATGAAACCGAGGAGCCTTCGGCGAGCCCCGTCATGGAGACGTCGGCTGCTCCGATGGGCGCGCACTTCGCCGAGATCCCTCTCGACGCCATCTCGCCCAACCCGCGCCAGCCGCGTGATGTCTTCGACGAGGATGCGCTCCAGGAACTGGTCACCTCCATCAAGGAGGTCGGGCTCCTCCAGCCGGTCGTCGTACGGCAGCTGGGTCCCGCCCGCTATGAGCTGATCATGGGCGAGCGCCGCTGGCGGGCCTGCCGCGAGGCTGGTCTGGAGGCCATCCCGGCGATCGTCCGGGCCACGGAGGACGAGAAGCTCCTTCTGGACGCGCTGCTGGAGAACCTGCACCGCGCACAGCTGAACCCGCTGGAAGAGGCGGCTGCCTATGACCAGCTGCTGAAGGACTTCAACTGCACGCACGATCAGCTGGCCGACCGGATCGGGCGCTCCCGGCCCCAGGTCTCCAACACGCTGCGTCTGCTGAAGCTCTCGCCGGCCGTCCAGAAGCGGGTGGCTGCCGGTGTCCTCTCCGCCGGGCATGCCCGGGCACTGTTGTCCATCGAGGATTCCGAGGAGCAGGACCGGCTGGCTCACCGCATCGTGGCCGAGGGGCTGTCGGTGCGAGCCGTCGAGGAGATTGTGACCCTCATGGGCTCGCGGCCCCAGAAGCCTCAGCGTGCCAAGGGGCCGCGGGCCGGCTCTCGGCTCTCCCCGGCCCTGAACGAGCTGGCGACCCGTCTGTCGGACCGCTTCGAGACACGAGTGAAGGTCGACCTCGGCCAGAAGAAGGGCAAGATCACCGTCGAGTTCGCCTCGGTGGACGATCTCCAGCGGATCCTGAGCACGCTCGCTCCGGGCGAGGGGCCGGTGCTGCCGCAGGAGCTGCAGAACGCGACGGACGACCAGGACGACTGATCCCAGGCCGACCCACTCGGCCGTATACAGAGCGGGCCGTGTCCGGTGTGTACCGGAACACGGCCTGCTCTTTTGCTTTGAGTCGGTATCGAGCGAATCACATCGTGGATACGATGCGAATGGGTATGGCGCATCCACCGGACAGCATCTGCATCTCTGAGTGGGGAGACGGGGCCATGCGATCGTTGAGCCGCACCGGACTGGTGAGCGCGTGCCTGAGCCTTGGAGCGGTCGGCGGATTCGTCGGCAGCCTGCTCAGGGAGCGGAGCGCTCTGACAGCCGCGCGTGATGCGGCGGGTGAAGGAAGCGAGGAACAGCCTTCATGGGGCGTCGGCTCGTGCCGCTCACGCTGGACAACCTTCAGGATCTTCCCCAACGCTGTCGGTCGTGTGTCTTCTGGGAGCTGGATCCCGTCAGCGGCGAAGCGGCGGTAAGGGCGGGGACTTCGGCACTGGAGAAGGAGGCCTGGATCTCTGCCGTGCTGCTGGACTGGGGATCGTGCGGCCGGGTGGTGTACGTCGATGATGTACCGGTGGGTTTCGTTCTCTACGCGCCTCCGGCCTATGTCCCGCGCTCGACGGCCTTTCCCACGAGTCCCGTCTCGCCGGATGCCGTGCAGTTGATGACGGCGTTCATCATGCCCGGCTATCAGGGTCAGGGGCTCGGCCGAGTGCTCGTGCAGACGGTCGCCAAGGATCTGCTGCGCCGAGGCTTCAAGGCGATTGAGGCCTTCGGCGACGCTCGCTGGAAGGAACCCGCCTGCCTGCTGCCGGCGGATCATCTTCTGGCCGTCGGCTTCAAAACGGTCCGGCAGCATCCCACGCATCCCCGGCTGCGGTTGGAGCTGCGGTCGACGCTCTCCTGGAAGGAAGACGTCGAGATGGCGCTCGACCGGCTTCTCGGAGCGGTCCAGAAGGAGCCGGCGCTGAGGCCGCTGTAGCGTCAGCGCGGTGACGCAAATGAATGGGCCAACCCCGAGGGGTTGGCCCATTCGTGTTTCACGTGAAACATGCACCGTCGCCCGGACGGCACGGTTCTCCGCCTTACTCGGCGATGAACTCCTCGAGGTCGCGAACGATCGCGGCCTTCGGCTTGGCACCGACGATGGTCTTGGCGACCTCGCCACCCTGGTAGACGTTCAGGGTCGGGATGGACATGACGCCGTACTTCGCGGCCGTGCCCGGGTTCTCGTCGATGTTCAGCTTGACGACCTCGATCTTGTCGCCGTACTCGGCAGCGATCGCTTCCAGGGACGGGGCGATCTGGCGGCAGGGACCGCACCAGGCGGCCCAGAAGTCCACCAGGACGGGCTTGTCGCTCTTGAGGACGTCCTGCTCGAAGGAATCGTCGGTCACATTCTTCAGGCTGCCGGCCACGGCGGGCTCCTTAACTCGATCGTGCGGTGGGGCGGGGGGAAGGGGAAGGTCAGACGGCGGCGGACTTCTCGGGCTCAGCCTTGTCCTCGTCCGCGAGGGCGGAAAGGAAGCGCTCGGCGTCCAGAGCGGCGGAGCAGCCGGTGCCGGCCGCGGTGATCGCCTGGCGGTAGGTGTGGTCGACCACGTCACCGGCGGCGAAGACACCGGTCACATTGGTGCGGGTGGACGGGGAGGCGACCTTCAGGTAGCCCTCCTCGTCCAGGTCCAGCTGGCCCTTGAACAGCTCGGTGCGCGGGTCGTGGCCGATCGCGATGAACAGACCGGTCACGGGCAGCTCGGACAGTTCGCCGGTCTTGACATTGCGCAGCTTCAGACCGGAGAGCTTCTGCTCGCCCTGGACCTCGGCGACCTCGCTGTCCCACACGAACTTGATCTTCGGGTCGCCGAAGGCACGCTCCTGCATCGCCTTGGAGGCGCGCAGCGTGTCCCGGCGGTGGACGACCGTCACGGACTTGGCGAACCGCGAGAGGAAGGTGGCCTCCTCCATCGCGGTGTCACCGCCGCCGATCACGGCGATGTCCTGGTCCTTGAAGAAGAAGCCGTCGCAGGTCGCACACCAGGAGACACCGCGACCGGACAGCGCGTCCTCGTTCGGCAGGCCCAGCTTGCGGTGCTGGGAGCCGGTGGCGACGATGACGGCCTTCGCCTGGTGGACCGTGCCTGCGGTGTCGGTGACGGTCTTGATCTCACCGGTGAGGTCAACGGAGACGATGTCGTCCGGAACGAGCTCGGCGCCGAAGCGCTCGGCCTGCGCCCGCATGTTGTCCATGAGCTCGGGGCCCATGATGCCGTCGCGGAAGCCCGGGAAGTTCTCGACCTCGGTGGTGTTCATCAGCGCGCCACCGGCGGTGACGGCTCCCTCGAACACCAGGGGCTTCAGCGACGCGCGCGCGGTGTAGAGCGCCGCCGTGTAGCCTGCGGGCCCGGAGCCGATGATGATCACGTTACGGACGTCGCTCACGGCTTGATTCCTCGTCTCTGGTCTGTGTCAGTCGACCGGTGGGAGACCCTTTCAGGACTCTCACCCCACCCAACGGATCCTACGGGGCGCGCATTCCCGGTGTGCCGGGGCACACGCGTGCGCCGGGCACGGAAGGAGCGGTCGAGCAGACTCAGGGGCGGGCGAAGGAGTGCTTCAGAAGAACCGTGCCGGTGGAGCCGGGCTGTTGCCGGATGCAGGCTGCGTCGACGATGTAGACGGTGACGCGTGCGCGGTCAGCGGCATCGGGCACCACGACCAGATAGGCGGACTTCCCGTCGTACGTTCCCGTCTTGGAGCCCAGGACGTCGTCACCCCGGTGGAGTGCCGCCCGGACACAGTCGGGGACTGCGACATCGGTCTGCATCAGGGTGTTCGCGCTCTCGGTCGAGTGAGGGGTGTTCTGCTCGGACTCAAGGCCCGATCGAGGCTGCTGGCCCTGTGGTGAGTTCTTCCTGTTGGTGAGCAGATCCTTCACCTGGCTCTGGACACTCGCGCCGGAGAAGGGCCCGACGGAAGGGGTCGGCTTTCCATGGGCCGTGTTGGTGTCGGAGGAGTGATCGCCGAGCGACTGCAGTACCAGGGACCCCACCCCCAGGACGGCCGCGGTAAGGACAGTCCCCAGGACTACATGCCGACGGCGCCGACCCCGCTCACGCCCCTTGCGTCCCGGACCGGTGGCCGCCTGAGGGCGGCCGGAGGGCCGGTCCGAGGGAAGCGATGTTTCACGTGAAACATGACCCTGGCCGTCCCGATGCCCCGGCTCGGTCTCCCTGGAGACCTGGTCGCTCAGCGGTTCCGGGGTGGAGGCGCTGAGCAATGCCTCAGCGGCGAGCGCGGCATCAATACGCTCGGCCACGTCGGCCGGCATGCGCTCCACTCCCGATACGGATCCCAGCAGCCCCCGGATCTCCTCCAGCGAGGCATGGACGTCCGCACACAGCTCACACGTCTCCAGATGACGCCGTATGTCCGCGCTGCGATCCGGAGCCAGCAGGCCTTCGGTGAGGTCGGAGATCTCCGCGACGTCCGGGTGCCCGGCCGTGTCCGTCGTCGAAGTCACGCTCGCCCACCTCCGCCCTTCACTACGGCTGAATCGCTCGGTCCTGCGTCCTCGGGGCCCTTGCTCGGAGACCCCGTTGCAGGTGGGACGGATGTCCCCTCCAGCCGGTTCCGTCCCCCGCCGGGTTCTTTTCCGCTTCCGAAACCTTCGGGCCGTAGATGGGTGAGCAGAGGCAGCAGCCGGGCTCTGCCCCGGGCACACCGGCTTTTCACCGTGCCCGTCGGCACCTCCAGGATCCGTGCGGCCTCGGCCACTGGATACCCCTGCATGTCCACGAGGACCAGGGCGGCGCGCTGGTCGTAAGGGAGGGTGCCGAGCGCCTCGAGGAGCTGGCGGTGCACATCGTTGCGCTCGGCAGGTGCGGAGGCCGACTCGTGCGGCTCCAGGAGCTGCTCCAGCCGCTCGGTGTCGTCGACCGGCGAGGTCTTCCGGGAGGCTGCCTTGCGGGCACGGTCCAAGCAGGCGTTCACGGTGATCCGGTGCAGCCACGTCGTGACGGCCGACTGGCCCCGGAAGGTATGGGCGGCCCGGTAGGCCGACACCAGGGCGTCCTGGACCGCGTCGGCGGCCTCCTCGCGGTCCCCCAGTGTCCGTAGCGCGACCGCCCAGAGTCGATCCCGATGCCGTCGCACGATCTCACCGAAGGCATCGGGGTCGCCTTCCACATGGCGGGCGAGCAGATCCTTGTCGCTCACCCGGTCGTATCCGGCGCCCTCCGCCATCTGCCCCTCCCGAGTGGAGACCTCAGCTGGTCACCTTGACGTCTGCCACTCTGCCCCGCCAGTGGCCCGCCCCGTCCGAGGGCAGCTCGGTCAGCCACACCAGGAGGTACCGGGTCTTGAGGGGCTTGTCGGGCTTGAGCGTCACCGTCGTGCCCGAGCCGCTGGCAGCCTTGCTGTAGGCGTCGAACGATGTCGGTTGCGATCCGGCGTCAGCGCTCGCGGCACGGAGCTCGACCGAGGTGTCCCCCAGGAAGGTGACGGTTGCCTTTCCGACCTGTTGGACCTTGCCCAGGTCGAGGATGACCCCGACGCCTGGCTTCAGGTTTCCGAACTTGGGGCTGAGATAGAAGTCCGTCTGCCAGTAGGTGGAAGGACTGTTGTCGTAGACCTTTCCCACATCTGCGGGCTTCTCGGAGTGGTCTGCGCTGAACGGGTCGAAGTCGCGCGCATTCTGGATGGCGACGGGCTTGCCGGAAGCCGAATTCTTCGACCCCTTGTCGCCGTCGCCCGTCGTCTGGCTCTTGTTGGTGTCCCCCGACTTGCCGACATGGTCCATCAGTGCGTCCGCCAACTGCCAGCTGCCCAGACCGAGGGCGGTGATGAGGAGGGCGGACACCGTCCACTTCAGCACCTTGCCGGTACGGCTCTGCAGCGGGGGCGGCGGGGTCGCGATCGGCTGGGTGGCGCCGGGGCGCGGCGCGGGACGGCCGTACGTGCCCTGCTGGTAGGTCGTGCGCTGGTACTCCGGCGGGGCCGTGAAGGCCGGCTCCGGCGGGCGGATGCGCGGCATCTCGCCGATCGCCTTCACCAGCTCCTCCGGCGTGGTGCAGGGGGCCTCGTGACGGGAGGCGGTGGCCCCGTCGTTGGCGAGTGCGCGCATGGCCAGTTCGGACAGGCCCCGGTGAACACCGGCCCGCACCTGGTCCGGTGCGATCAGGCCGACGCCCTTGGGCAGCCCGGACAGGCCGTACGCGTCGCTCTCGTACGGCCAGCGCTGGGTCAGCGCCGCGTACAGCAGGGCGCCGATCGCCTCGGTGTCGGTGCGTTGCGGGGTGTCGGAGCTGATGCCCCGCAGCGCGGCGTTCACGGCGAGGCCCCGGATGCGCCACTGGCCGGTCGAGGCGCGCAGGACCGCGTTGGGATTGAGCCGGAGATGGGCGAGGCCCTCGCGGTGCGCTGCGGCCATGGCGGAGGCGACCTGACTGACCATCTGGTAGGCGTCGTGCGGCTCCAGAGGGCCGGTCGCGACGAGCGTGGTCAGCTCGGTGGCGTCGGGCAGCCACTCGTGCACGACGTAGACGAGGTCGTTCTCCTCGACGGCGTCGAGGACCTGTACGAAGCGGGGGTCGCCGAGCAGCGCGGAGGAACGGGCGGCGGCAAGCACGGACCGGGCCCGTACGTGCTCCGCGGGCAGGATGTGGACGCCGACGGCACGACGGAGCTTCTCGTCGACCGCACGCCAGCTGCTGAATCCGTCCAGACGGGTGACGCACTCCTCCAGCCGGTAGCGTCTTGCGAGCTTGTGACCGCTGTGCAGTTCGGGAGGCGAGGCCTTCTGTCCGGAATTCTCGGTTCCGCTCCCCTGTGCCTCGTCGCTGTTCGTGTCCCGCTCCGGGTTCTTGGCCACCCCGTCGGCCGTGGACTGGTCCGCCTTGGCGGTCAGCGGCTGCTCGCCGCTGTTGTCTGCCACGTCGACGGCAGCTGTGCTCCGTTCCGCCACCGTCGTCCCTGCCTCCCCATCCGTTGCGCGCTGTCCGACGCCGAAACCAATTGTGCCCACAGTCCGCCGCTATGCACGACACACAGCGGCGGGCGATGGTTGTGCGCCTACCCCCGCCTCAGCGGCCCAGACGCCCGCGGACCATGCCTACGAGCGAGTTGAGTTCCTCGATGCGCATGCGCCGGGCGGCGACGAAGAAGATGCCGAGCAGAACGGCGCCGCCGACGAGCAGCGCGGCGAAGGAGCCGATGACGCCCTGGCCGAGGGTGTGCCCGATGCCGTAGCAGGCCGCGCCGCTGAGCAGGGCCGCCGGCACCGAGGCGATGCACAGGCGCGCGTACGTCCGCATCACCCGGGCGCCGTCCAGGTCACCGCCGAGCCGCTTGCGCAGCCGCCGCCAGGCGACGCCCACGCCGATCGCGTAGGCCAGGCCGTATGCGGCCGCCATGCCGGCCACCGCCCAGCGGGCGGGCAGCAGGAAGTAGCACAGCGCCGAGGCGCCCGCGTTGACGACGGCGACGATGACGGTGTTGTAGAAGGGCGTGCGGGTGTCCTCGTAGGCGTAGAAGGCGCGCAGGACGACGTACTGCACCGAGTACGGGATCAGGCCGAGTCCGAAGGCCATCAGCATGTAGCCCATGTTGGTGGCCGAGTCGGTGCCCGCGGAGCCGAAGATCAGCGTGCACATCGGAATGCCGAGGGCCAGGAAGCCGAAGGCGATCGGGACGATGGCGACCGCGGTGGTGCGCAGGCCCTGGGAGATGTCGTCGCGGACTGCGCCGCCGTCACCCTCGGCGGCCGAGCGCGAGATGCGCGGCAGCAGGGCGGCCATCAGGGACACCGTGATGATGGCCTGCGGCAGGCCCCAGATCAGCTGGGCGTTGGCGTAGGCGGCGAAGCCGGTGCCCTTGACACCGGAGTCCTTGCCGGCGGCGGTGGACAGCTGGGTGACGACCATGGCGCCCGCCTGGTTGGCGAGGACGAACAGGACCGTCCACTTGGCGAGCATCGCGGCCTTGCCCAGGCCGTGGCCGCGCCAGTCGAACCGCAGCCGGATCCGGAAGCCCGTCTCGCGCAGGTAGGGGATCATCGCCAGTGCCTGGACGACCAGGCCCAGCAGCACGCCGACGCCGAGCAGGCGCTGGCCCTCCGGCGGGATGTTCGTGACGGTCAAGCCGGAGTGTGAGGCGGTGCCGTAGACCCAGATGAACGCGCCGAGCGACACGATGATGACGATGTTGTTCAGGACCGGAGTCCACATCATCGCGCCGAACTTGCCGCGCGCGTTGAGGATCTGACCCATCACCACATGGATGCCCATGAAGAAGATCGAGGGCAGGAAGTAGCGCGTGAAGGTGACCGCCACGTCGTTGGCGGCCGGGTTGCCGGCGATGGTGGGCGACAGGGCCCGCACCAGGAGCGGCGCGGCGAACATCGCGAGGCCGGTGAGCGCGGCCAGCGCCACCATCACCAGGGTCAGCAGGCGGTTCGCGAAGGCCTCGCCGCCGTCCTCGTCCTCCTTCATCGAGCGCACCAGCTGCGGCACGAAGACGGAGTTGAGACCGCCGCCGACGGTGAGGATGTAGATCATCGTCGGCAGCTGGTAGGCAACCTGGAAGGAGTCGGCGAGGAAGCCGAGGCCGAGCGCCGCGGCGATCAGCGCGGAGCGGACGAAACCGGTGAGGCGGGAGACCATCGTGCCCGCCGCCATCACGGCACTGGACTTCAGCAGCCCGGCGGCCTTGCCGCCCTTCTTCGCGGGCGCGGCGGAGGGAGCGGGAGCCGCCGCCGGCTCGGGTTCCGCGTCCCGGTACGGACCGGCGGGATCCGGCGCCGCGGCCGGGGCGGGCACCGGCGGCTGCCCCGGGTTTCCCGGGGCAGCCTGGTAGGACGCCTCGGCGTACGGGTTGCCCTGCTGGGGGCCCCGGCCGGGCGCCGGAGGGTACTGGCCGGCGGGACCGTACCCCGGGCCCGGAGCGGCGGCCGGCCGGGCGTAGCCGGGCGGATCCATGGGCGTGTGCCCACCGCTGTTCTGCTGGTCCTTGAACAGGTGCGCGAAGGCGTCCGGCTCGTGGTACTCCTCGCCGGAGTGCGCGACCAGGTCGTCGACGCCCACGTACTGGGTCGTGCGCGGGTCGTCGCCGTACGGCAGGTAGGGAGTGGCACCCTCCGGCTCCGGCGCCGGCGTCTGCGCCCACACCCGCGGGTCGGGCGCGTACGGCGACTGGGCGGGCTGATCGTAGAGCGGCTGCTGCCCGTAGCCGTCCTGGGCGGGCGGCGGGTGCGCGGCGCGGTCGTAGAGCGCCTCGGCGACGGGATCCTGGGCGGCGAGGTCGTGTCCCCGGTAGGGATCCTGGTCGTAGGCGTCCTGGAGGTACATGTCGGCCGCCGGCTGCGGCGGTACCTGGCCGGGCTCCGGCGGCGTCTCGGGGTAGCCCGAGCCGGCCGCGCCCTGGCCGCGATCACCGTCGTACGGCGCGTTCATGCTTACCCCACCTCATCGTCCCTGGCCCACCGGCCACGACATCGCTCAACGGTCCACTCTCTCACCCGTCCCGGACGGGTCGGGGCTTTCCGGTGCGGTGTCCGGCGCAGGGTCACTCGGGTGCTTCCGGTCGTCTGCCCCGGCCGGAGAGGCCGAATCCTCCGGGTCTTCCGGGTCCTCCGGGAGACGGTCTTCGGGGGCGTCGGGGTTCCCGGGTTCGTCGGCGTCCTGGTCTTCCGCGTCGGGACCGTCCTCCTCCGCCTGGCGGGCGGATGCGCGCTTGCGCTGGGTGTACATCCGGAAACCGGCGAGGACGAGGAGGAGCACACCGCCGCCGATGACCAGCATCACCGTGGGCGTGATCTCGGTGACCTTCACATCGAAGCTGACGGCGTCGCCGTACCTCTGGCCGTCCTCGGTGTACAGCTGGGCGATCACCGTGACCCGGCCGTTGGCATTGGCCGACGTGGTGAACTTCACGGACTGGCTGTGCCCGCCGGAGATCTCCACCGGCTGCTCGGAGTAGGCCTTGCCGCCGATCTTCAGACGGGTCGGCATGGTCGAGGTGAGGCGCAGCATCAGATGGCCGACCGGCTGGACGAGGTTGTTCTGGACGGTCACCGGGATGGTGGCGCTGCGTCCGGAGAGTTTGGTCTCCGACTTGTCGATCAGCTTGACCTGGTCGGCCAGCTCGTCGAGCCACCCTTCCACGCCGTCGCGGTACTTCTGCGCGTCCCCGCTCCTGCCGTTCCACGACGTGGACATCTCACGGTTTATGGCCCGCCCGAACGGTGTGACGACGCGGGACTGGTCGGAGAGGATCACCTGGAAGCTGTCGAGCTTGTCCTGGGTGCGGGCGATCTGCTCGAAGGCCGTCCGCGGCAGTTCGTGCGAGCGCAGCGAGGAGGGGTAGGCGGAGCCCGACGGGATGTGGGTGGTGGCTTTCGGGTCCGGCTTGTCCTTGGCCGCCGCGGAGAGGTCCTGGGACTGAGACCAGTTCCCGCCCTGGAGCGCCTTCAGCGCCGTCGCCATCGCCTGGGCCTGGCTCGCGGTGGGCATGCGCTGCGGGGCGATCACGATGCTGCGCTGCTTGTCCGTCTGCGCGTTCACCTCGAGGCTCTGCGCCAGGAACTCCTGCACGGTGAGCGTGACCGAGTCCGCCTTCGTCAGATCGCCCTCGAAGGCCGTGGACAGCCGGGCGTCGGAGACCACCGCCGTGGTGCCGCCGCCGACCGGGCGGGCGGCAGAGGGCGTGTACGGCAGCCCGGCGGTCTCCTGGAGGCTGTCGCTGCGGGCGATCACGCGGTCGGCCCCGGCGGAGGTCGCGACCTTCATGATCGCCGGGTCCACGGCGCCCTCCACCGGCCAGGCGAAGTCCGTGGTCGGTGTGACGTGGAGCACGGTCTTGACGGTGGTGGCGGCGACGTCGGTGGCGTCCTTGAGGTGGCTGAGGGAGCCGGTGACGCTGGTGCCGTTGTGGGCGAGGGACGCCAGGTCCGGGTCGGCGAAGGGCAGCGCGACGACCTCCTTGCCCGCCACCGCGTCCTGCAGGTTCGCCAGCCACTGCTTGGCGAGCGCCTGGTGCTCCTTGGGGCCGGGCGTGGTGGTGCCCGGGTTGCTGCCCGGCAGCCGGTAGTTGCCGGTCGCCATCGCGTCCACCGAGGCCAGCAGGTCCGGGTCGATCACCCAGGTGACGTCGAGGTCCTTGCCCAGGTCCACCATCTGGGCCAGCCGGCCGCCCGGCGCCAGTTCCCTGGCCAGGTTGTCGTTGCGGAACACCGGCGTCTGGAGTTCGCCGGCGCCCGTCTTGGCCGTCATGTGGACCGTGGAGATCAGCGGCCACAGGTACGTCGTCTTGGTCTTGGTGTCGGCCTCGGACGGCTGCCACGGCAGGAACGTCCGCTGGATGCCGAGCACCTGGTCCCAGGGCTGGGCGGTGGTCTGGCCGGAGAGGGTGACATCGAACTCGTAGACGCCGTCGTTGCCGAGGTCGAGCTTGTCCACGGGGACGGAGATGCTGAAGTGCTCCGCGACGCCCGGGGGCAGCTTGGCGAACTTCTCCACGTACTTGCCGCCGACCTCGGCGCCGGTTCCGCTCGTCAGGTCGTCGGAGTGCTGGGCGACGGAGTCGATCCCCGAGCGGGTGTCCAGCATGGGGCCCATCCGCAGGCCCACGTGGGCGCCGGTGACGCTCTGCTTGCCGTTGTTGGTCACGGTGCCCGACACGGTCAGCGTGTCCCCGTCCGTGGGGGCGCTGGGGGTCAGAGAGTCCAGGGAGACGGACACCGTGTCCGAGGAGGCGGCCTGGGCGGGCGCGGCCGCGGGCAGCTGAAGCAGCCCGGCCAGCAGCGGTGCACCAGCGAGCAGCGCGCCGGTGCGCCGCAGCCACCGGCGGGCAGATGAGGCACTGGTCCCCTGGAATTCAGCCGCCTCGGCCACGCGCTCGCCCGTCCCTCGTCGTCAGTGGTCGTCGGAATGTGCGTCCACGCATGGTAACGATGTGCGCTGAGGGGAAGTGCCGCGGTCTACGTCACAAGATCGAAGAACAGCGGCATCCTGTCCTCTATATCCAGTATCGAGCGGAGAGCTTCCGTACGCCGCGAGGGAAGTGCTTGCGACGGATATGCAGGGAGCTGTCCGCGGCCCCTGCCGGCCGGCCGTGCCTCGGCCAAATGGAGGGCGCCCCTGGTCGCCGGGGCACGTACCCTCTTCTGTTGTGCCGAACCCCAACGAAGACACTCCCTCTGCCCTGAGCCAGGCGCAGCAGCGCGCGGTCGCCGAGCTGCTGCGGGTGGCCCCCGTCGCCGACGATCTCGCCCGCCGATTCCAGGAGGCCGGGTTCTCCCTCGCCCTGGTCGGCGGATCGGTACGCGATGCGCTGCTCGGTCGGCTCGGCAACGACCTGGACTTCACGACGGATGCCCGCCCCGAGGACGTACTGAAGATCGTCCGTCCCTGGGCGGACGCCGTCTGGGAGGTCGGCATCGCCTTCGGCACCGTAGGCGCGCATAAAGGTGCCCGTGTCGGAGACACTGATTGGCACTTTCAGATCGAGATCACCACCTATCGGTCGGAGGCCTACGACCGCACCTCACGCAAGCCCGAGGTGTCGTACGGCGACTCCATCGAGGAGGATCTGGTCCGCCGGGACTTCACGGTCAACGCGATGGCCGTGGCGCTGCCGGAAAAGGAGTTCATCGACCCGTACGGAGGCCTGGAGGATCTCGCGGCGCGCGTGCTGCGGACGCCGGGCACGCCCGAGGAGTCCTTCTCGGACGATCCGCTGCGGATGATGCGTGCCGCCCGGTTCGCCGCCCAGCTGGACTTCGAGGTCGCCCCCGAGGTCGTCACCGCGATGACGGAGATGGCCGGACGTATCGAGATCGTCTCGGCCGAGCGGGTCCGGGACGAACTGAACAAGCTGATCCTGTCCGCGCACCCGCGCAAGGGTCTGGCCCTGCTCGTCGACACCGGGCTCGCCGACCATGTGCTGCCCGAGCTGCCGGCCCTGCACCTGGAGCGGGACGAGCACCACCGGCACAAGGACGTCTACGAGCACACGCTGATCGTCCTGGAGCAGGCGATCGCGCTGGAGCAGGAGGGGCCCGACCTCACGCTGCGGCTGGCCGCGCTGCTGCACGACATCGGCAAGCCGCGCACGCGCCGCTTCGAGAAGGACGGCCGGGTCTCGTTCCATCACCATGAGGTGGTCGGCGCCAAGATGACCAAGAAGCGCATGACCGCCCTGAAGTACTCCAACGAGCTGGTGAAGGACGTCTCACGGCTGGTCGAACTTCACCTGCGCTTCCACGGCTACGGCACCGGGGAGTGGACGGACTCGGCGGTGCGCCGCTACGTCCGTGACGCGGGACCGCTGCTGGACCGCCTGCACAAGCTGACCCGCTCGGACTGCACCACCCGCAACAAGCGCAAGGCGGCCGCGCTGTCCCGGGCCTACGACGGCCTGGAGGAGCGCATCGCCCAGCTGCAGGAGCAGGAGGAGCTGGACGCGATCCGCCCGGACCTCGATGGCAACCAGATCATGGAGATCCTGGGGGTCGGACCGGGTCCCGTCGTCGGCAAAGCGTACAAGCACATGCTGGAGCTGCGTCTGGAGAACGGTCCGATGGAGCATGACGCGGCGGTGGCGGCTCTCAAGGACTGGTGGGCCGAGCAGAGCTGATCTCTGCCGAGCTGGTCTGGGCGATGTTTCACGTGAAACACCGCCATTACTAGGGATGGATGCGCCCAGGGCGGCCGTCTCACGCGAAACAGGCATGCGTGAGTTCTCAGGTGGCGCACTCGAGGGTGATCTAGATCTCGGCGGCGAGATTCGCTGGAGCTGTCCAGGTTGGGGATATGATCTTGGCAGGAACATGACCAATTCCAATCCTGCCCTTTAGGGGGAACTATGAAGCGGGCTGTTGCTTCGGGCCTGGCCGCAATGGGGGCTGTGGCGTCAGTGCTGGCCTTCCCGGCGGCGGCGGAGGCCAAGGCGGAGGCTAAGGCCACCCAATGCCTGGTAGAAGCGCACCGGGACAGCTATCCGATGTATGGCAGTGCAGGTTGTAACGGGGGCACTGAGCGATTCAGGGTCGTTGTCACGTGTGATACGCAGACGGGCAGCTACACGATGTACGGGTACTGGGCTGCGCCCAAGCTGCAGGCCTCGCATGCGTACTGCCATGGGAAGGACTATCTGAGTGGTTTGCCCTGGATTGAGTATCAGTATCATTGAGCCAACGTCTCAGTCCCTTTTGCCTCTCAGGCGTGGGGCGGTACTCGATTAGCTGCGCTAAGGGTATGAGTTGAAGGGTGGGTTTCACGTGAAACCCATCCTTTGATGTAGGTAGGTAGTACTCACTGCCCTTCAAAGCGGGCCATAGCCCCAGCAACTGTCCCGTAGATGACGGCGATTGTGATGACCAGCGTGGTCGAGCGTCCGTCCGGCGGCAGCATCAGGGCTGCCACTCCGGCCGCTCCGACGAAGGCGACGTTGAACAGCACGTCGTACACCGAGAAGATCCGGCCTCGGAAGGCGTCATCGACGGAGGCCTGGACGATCGTGTCCGTGGCGATCTTCGCTCCCTGGGTGATCAGCCCCAGGACGAAGGCCGCGACCAAGAGGGGCCCGGTGGTGAACGGGAGGCCGAGGGCGGGCTCCAGTACGGCGGCGGCGCCGGAACACACCATGATCCAGCGTGCGGGCCTCAGCCGTCCCGCCGCCCACGGCGTCACCGCGGCCGCCGCGAAGAATCCCGCTCCCGACAGTGCCAGCGCGAGGCCGAGCAGCCGGAGTCCGTCCTCGGGACTCGCGGAGAGGGCGTACCGGCACAGCATCAGCAGAAGGACGAGGAGCGCGCCGTAGCAGAAGCGCATCAGCGTCATTGCGGCCAGCGCCCAGGCGGCTTCCCTGCGCCTCGGCGCGGCCAGATGACGGACGGCAGCCACGAGTTCGCGTGCCGTTTCGGCGAGGGCGGTGGCCATGTGGGTCCGCGTGGGCTGCCGGTCGGGACCCAGGAGCGCGGGAGGCATGGTCAGCGATGCGAGGCCGGCGCACAGGTAGAGAAAGGCGCCGAGGAGCACCACCGCCGCATCGGAGTCCGCCGCCACGAGCCGTACGGCGAAGGCGAGACCGCCACCCGCGGTCGCGGCCAGCGTTCCGGCCGTCGGGGACAGGGAGTTGGCGAGCAGAAGACGCTCGGTGTCCACCACGCGGGGCAGTGACGCCGACAGCCCGGCGAGGACGAAGCGGTTGACGGCCGTGACGCACAGCGCCGAGACGTAGAAGAGCCAGTCCGGGACATGGCCGACCATCAGCACGGCGGTGGCCGCGGCCAGCAGGGCCCGCAGCAGATTGCCGTAGAGGAATACCTGCCGGCGGCGCCAGCGGTCCAGCAGGACGCCCGCGAACGGGCCGACCAGCGAATAGGGGAGCAGCAGGACCGCCATCGCCGAGGCGATGGCGGTGGCCGAGGTCTGTTTCTCCGGGGAGAAGACGACGTACGCGGCGAGCGCGACCTGGTAGACGCCGTCGGCGCCCTGGGACAGGAGACGGATGGAGAGCAGGCGTCGGAAGTACCGCAGGCGCAACAGGACGCGCAGGTCACGGACGACGGGCATGGTGCACAGCCTCACACATGCGGAAGGTCCCCGGGTCAGGGAACCCGGGGACCTTCACAGCCCTGGCAGGAGCGTTCTCGTGCGAGCGATCGGCTTGGAGGGGCCTTAGCGCTCGACCTCGCCGCGGATGAACTTCTCGACGTTCTCGCGGGCCTCGTCGTCGAAGTACTGGACCGGCGGGGACTTCATGAAGTAGGAGGACGCCGACAGGATCGGGCCGCCGATGCCGCGGTCCTTGGCGATCTTCGCGGCGCGCAGGGCGTCGATGATGACACCCGCGGAGTTCGGGGAGTCCCAGACCTCGAGCTTGTACTCCAGGTTCAGCGGGACGTCACCGAAGGCGCGGCCCTCGAGGCGGACGTAGGCCCACTTGCGGTCGTCCAGCCAGGCCACGTAGTCGGACGGCCCGATGTGGACGTTCTTCTCGCCGAGGTCCCGGTCGGGGATCTGGGAGGTCACGGCCTGCGTCTTGGAGATCTTCTTGGACTCCAGGCGCTCGCGCTCGAGCATGTTCTTGAAGTCCATGTTGCCGCCGACGTTCAGCTGCATCGTGCGGTCCAGGATGACACCGCGGTCCTCGAACAGCTTCGCCATGACGCGGTGCGTGATGGTGGCGCCGACCTGGGACTTGATGTCGTCACCGACGATCGGCACACCGGCCTCGGTGAACTTGTCCGCCCACTCCTTGGTGCCGGCGATGAAGACCGGGAGGGCGTTGACGAAGGCGACCTTGGCGTCGATGGCGCACTGCGCGTAGAACTTCGCCGCGTCCTCGGAGCCCACGGGCAGGTAGCAGACCAGGACGTCGACCTGCTTGTCCTTCAGGACCTGGACGACGTCGACCGGCTCGGCGTCCGACTCCTCGATGGTCTGGCGGTAGTACTTGCCGAGACCGTCGAGGGTGTGGCCGCGCTGCACGGTGACACCGGTGCTGGGCACGTCGCAGATCTTGATGGTGTTGTTCTCGGAGGCGCCGATCGCGTCCGCGAGGTCGAGGCCGACCTTCTTGGCGTCGACGTCGAACGCGGCGACGAACTCGATGTCGCGCACGTGGTACTCACCGAACTGCACGTGCATCAGGCCGGGGACCTTGGACGCCGGGTCGGCGTCCTTGTAGTACTCGACTCCCTGCACCAGCGACGCCGCGCAGTTGCCCACGCCGACGACGGCTACGCGAACCGAACCCATTCCGGTTGCTCCCTGTGTGTACGAGTGAGGCCCTGTGTGGGACTCACGTGGCGGTGTCTCCGGGCGTATCCGTCCGGGGGGTGTCCCCGGGACGGGGCAGGCCGCCCGTCGATCCAGTGGTGGTGTCCTGCTGAGCGGACTCCCCGGACGCGGAACCCTTCAGGTCCCGCCCGGCCCGCTCGCTCTCGATGAGCTCGTTCAGCCAGCGCACTTCGCGCTCCACGGACTCCATCCCGTGGCGCTGGAGCTCGAGTGTGTAGTCGTCGAGGCGCTCCCGCGTGCGCGCCAGGGAGGCGCGCATCTTCTCCAGGCGCTCCTCCAGGCGGCTGCGCCGGCCCTCCAGTACGCGCATGCGCACATCGCGTGACGTCTGCCCGAAGAAGGCGAAACGTGCGGCGAAGTGTTCGTCCTCGTACGCGTCGGGGCCGGTCTGCGAGAGCAGCTGCTCGAAGTGCTCCTTACCATCTGCCGTCAATCGGTACACGATCTTCGCTCGGCGTCCGGCGAGCGGAGCGGTGTCCTCGTGGGTGCTGCCCGGTTCCTCGATCAACCAGCCGTTGGCGACCAGCGTCTTGAGGCAGGGATAGAGGGTTCCGTAACTGAACGCGCGGAACACACCCAGGGACGTGTTGAGTCGTTTGCGCAGCTCATAGCCGTGCATCGGGGACTCGCGCAGCAGGCCGAGCACGGCGAACTCGAGGATGCCGGAACGTCGGCTCATCGTCGCCTCCTCTCGGTCCGCTGATCGCTCACGCGGGTCTCGCAGTGCCTGTCAGCGTCTTTATCTCGCGCTGATGTATCGACTCGATACATCAAGACGATAGAACGGCCTTCCGCAGGCGACAAGAGGGACGGTGGTGAACGGGATCACATCACCGATTCATACGATGCATGTTTCCTGTTTTGGGGTGAACTTCAGGGCTCGGTGGGTTTTGGCGGTGCGTAGTCTGTGCGGCATGCACAGCACCGGGAACCAAGTGACACCGGGGGAACGTCCTCGTCCCCGGTGCAGTACGGGTGAATGCAGAACCGACCACATCCGTACTTCGGGGGGACCGGAAACCAGCCGCCGTTTCAGGCGCGCACGGGTGCGCCTGCCCGAGGAGTAGTCGTTCGATGAGCGAGCACCGTCGCAAACCGCCGCAGCCGCAGGGAGGCGGACGTGCCGCGGCCCGACGCGGCCAGCCCGGCTCGTCCTCCGGTCGCCGTGCGGCACCGCGAGGCGCCACCGAGTCTCCAGCCGACTCCTATGGGCCCAGTTCCTATGGGTCGCGTTCCAGTGGTCAGGGAGGTGAGGAGCGTCCCTACGGCGGCCGTGCCGAGGCCCGCCGGGCAGCGCAGAGAGGCAGCCGCCGCAGAGGCGCCGACAACGCGGTCCCGGGCGGCCGGCGCGGCGGCCCCGGAGGCCCGACCGGTCCCGGGCGCGGCAGGGGCCGCTCGACCACGGCACCCGGCAGGAAGCGGATCATCGACTACCCCAGGGCCGACAAGTACGGCTGGCGGCGCTGGGTCCCGTCCTGGAAGCTCGTGTCGGGCCTGTTCATCGGCTTCATCGGAAGCCTGGTTGCGGTGGCGGGCATCGGGTACGCGATGGTGAGCGTGCCCGACATAGCGAAGACGGCGACGGCGCAGAACAACGTCTTCTACTGGTCCGACGGTTCGGTGATGGTCGCCACCGGCGGGGAGGTCAACCGCCAGATCATCAACTACGCGGACATCCCCAAGGAGATGCGCTACGCCGTCATCTCGCAGGAGAACAAGACCTTCGAGACCGACAGCGGCGTGGACCCGAACGGCATCGCGCGCGCCCTCTTCAACATGGCCCGCGGCGGTCAGACACAGGGTGGCTCGACGATCACCCAGCAGTACGTCAAGAACGCCATGCTGGACGACCAGTCCCAGACCATCTCCCGCAAGTTCAAGGAGATCTTCGTCGCGATCAAGGTGGGCGCCACGGTCCCGAAGGACCAGATCATGGCCGGCTACCTGAACTCGGCGTACTTCGGCCGGGGCGCCTACGGTCTCGAGGCGGCCTCACGCGCCTACTTCAACAAGGACGCCAAGGACCTGAACCCGGGCGAGTGCGCCTTCCTGGCGGCGATGCTGAAGGGAGCCACGTACTACGACCCGGCGGGCGCGACCTCGCTCGACCCGACTGCCACCCCGGATGCGAACAAGAAGCGTGCCCTGGCGCAGATGCAGGACACCCTCGACAAGATGGTCAAGTACGGCCATCTGAGCGCCGCGGACCGGGCCCACTACACCACTCTCCCGAAGGTGCAGAACCCGCGGTCGAACAGCCGGCTGAGCGGCCAGATCGGCTATCTGGTCGACCTCGCCAAGTCCTACCTGGTCAACAACAGCGACAAGACCGGGATCACCGCGGACAAGCTGCAACAGGGCGGCTACCGGATCTACACGACCTTCGACAAGAAGAAGGTCAAGGCGCTGGAGGCCGCGGTCACGAACGTCCAGAAGGCGAACATCAAGCCCAAGCTGCGACCGAAGACCGACACCCACGTCCAGTTCGGCGGTGCCTCGGTGGACCCGTCGTCGGGTGCCATCAAGGCCATCTACGGCGGTGAGGACGCGACCAAGCACTTCACCGACAACGCCGACGCGACCGGCGCCCAGGTGGGTTCGACCTTCAAGCCGTTCGTGCTGGCGGCGGCCATGAAGTGGGGCGTGCGGAACCCGGACGGGCCCCCGGACCAGGCTCAGGACGAGCGCACCCAGGTCTCCCCCAAGAGCATCTACAGCGGAAAGAACAAGCTCAAGATCAAGGAGTACAACGGCAGGGTCTGGACGGACAAGAACGGCAAGGAGTGGCTCCAGACCAACGACGGCAACGAGTCCGTCAATCCGCCCAGCTACAAGATCGACCTTCGTGAGGCCATGCGGCTCTCGGTCAACTCCGCGTACGTCCAGCTGGGCATGGACGTCGGCCTGGACAAGGTCGAGCAGACGGCGCTGGACGCGGGCCTCCTCAAGGGCAGCCTCGCCAGCGCAAACTACCCGTCGTTCTCGATCGGTACCTCCGACCCGAGCGCGATCCGCATGGCCGGTGCCTACGCCACCTTCGCCGCCAGCGGCAAGCAGAACGACCCCTACTCGGTCGAAAGGGTCGAGAACAAGGACGGGCAGGTCTTCAAGCACGAGGCAGCGCCCAAGGAAGCCTTCACCCCGCTGGTGGCGGACAACGTCACCGACGTCCTGAAGACCGTGGTCGACAAGGGCACGGGTACCAACGCCCAGCTCCCGGGCCGCGAGGTGGCCGGTAAGACCGGTACCACGGACGGCAACAAGTCCGCCTGGTTCGTGGGCTACACCCCGCAGCTGTCCACCGCGATCAGCATGTTCCGCCTGGACGACAACGCGAACAACAAAGCGCGGACCTTCCTGGAGATGTACGGGACGGGTGGCCAGGAAAAGATCCACGGTGCCTCGTTCCCGGCCGAGATCTGGCACGACTACATGGCCGAGGCGCTGAAGGGACAGCCGGCGATGAACTTCCCGCCGCCGCAGCCCATCGGTGAGGTGATCAACGCCGACCCGAGCCCGACGCCGTCCCCGTCGGCCACCCAGAGCCAGACCCAGAGCCCGTCGCCGAGTCCGTCGTCCAGCGAGCCGTCCACGTCGCCCTCGCCGTCGGCGAGCCAGACGTGCAACACATGGAACTGGAAGTGCGACACCACCGGAGGCACCGACACGGGTGGCACGACCGGCGGCACCGACGGAGGCACGACGCCGACGCCGACCGTCACGGACACGACCGGGACCGGAACCACCCGCGGCAACGGCAACGGTGGACTCTTCGGCGGACAGGGAGGCTGACGGCCGTACACCCTGCAGGCCGGTGTTCGGCGCCTTGTGCGCGGCGAACACCGGCCTCTTGCCTTATGGAATCGGGGTGTGGCGGGGCGGAGCAGAGTTCGCTGCGCTTCGTGCCGCTCTCAGACGGGTACGGCAGGATGTGCCCCATGCCCAGTGCAGAGATGACGCCCGCGAGCAGGCACGAGCCCGAACCCGTGCGGCCGGCCGCGGCAGAACCGGTGCGGCCGACCGGTGAGGACGAGATCGCCCGGGCCGGCAGTGAGCTGATCGGCGGTCCCCTGGGGCAGCGTGCCCTCCTCGGGACCTCCTGGTGGACCCCCGTCCGGGTCGTCGCGCTCGTGGCGATCGGCATGTTCGCCCTCGGCCTGGTCCAGAAGGCGCCCTGCTACCACACCGCCTGGTTCTTCGGCGCGAGCAGCCAGTACACGAAGGCCTGCTACTCGGACATCCCGCACCTCTACCAGGGCCGCGGGTTCGCCGACCATCTCGTGCCGTACTTCGACAGACTCCCGGACGACATCTCCGGCGGCATGGGCTACCTCGAATACCCGGTGCTGACCGGTGTGTTCATGGAGGTGGCGTCCTGGCTGACCCCGCACAGCGGCAGCATCCAGCAGCAGGAGCAGTGGTACTGGTTCGTCAACGCCGGGATGCTGATGGTGTGCGCGGCCGTCATCGCCGTCTGCGTGGCCCGCACCCACCGGCGGCGCCCCTGGGACGGCCTGCTGGTCGCCCTGGCGCCCGCCTTCGTGCTCACCGCGACCATCAACTGGGACCTGCTGGCGGTGGCGCTCACGGCCGCCGCGATGCTGATGTGGTCCCGGAGCCGTCCCGTCGCCTTCGGTGTCCTCCTGGGCCTCGCCACGGCCGCGAAGCTCTACCCCGTGTTCCTGCTGGGCCCGCTGCTCGTGCTGTGCTGGCGGGCCGGCAAGTGGCGGGAGTACGGCCAGGCCGTGGGCGGCGCGGCCATCGCCTGGCTCGTGGTGAACGCGCCGGTGATGCTCTTCGCCTTCCCGGGCTGGTCGAAGTTCTACACCTTCAGCCAGGAACGGGGCATCGACTTCGGTTCGTTCTGGCTGATCTGGGCGCAGAACTCCAGCAACCCACCCAGCACCGGCTTTGTGAACGCCGCCGCCATGGTTCTGGTGGTGCTCAGCTTCCTCGGCATCGCCGCGCTGACGTTCACCGCGCCCCGCCGGCCGCGCTTCGCCCAGCTGGCCTTCCTGATGGTGGCGGCCTTCATCCTCACCAACAAGGTCTACTCCCCGCAGTACGTCCTGTGGCTGGTCCCGCTGGCGGTCCTCGCCCGGCCCAAGTGGCGGGACTTGCTGATCTGGCAGGCCTGCGAGGTGGCGTACTTCCTCGGCATCTGGATGTACCTCGCCTACACGACCAGCGGCGACGCCCACAAGGGGCTGCCGACGCAGGGCTATCACTGGTCGATCGTGCTGCACCTGGTGGGCACGCTCTACCTGTGCGCCGTCGTCGTACGCGACATCCTCATGCCGGAGCGGGACGTGGTGCGCCGGTCGGGCGACGACGACCCCTCGGGCGGGGTGCTCGACGGCGCGCGGGACGTCTTCGTGCTCGGCGCGGCGGCCCACCCGCCGCGGCATGCCGCCCACTTCGAGGGGCCTCAGGTGGACTGGGGCAGGCCCGAGGCGCCGTCCCTCGAGGACCGTTCGCTCTGAGCGAACGCACTGCCGGAAGGCCGTGAAGAAGGCCGTACACGCAGGGTGCGTGTACGGCCTTGTCGCTGTCCTGGGCCGGGATCAGTGGTCCACGAGCCGGTCGAACTGCGTGGTGGTGTGCCGCAGATGGGCCACCAGCTCGTCGCCGACCTTCGGCTCCGGGGCGTCCGAGGGGACGAACAGGATCGACACCTGCATGTGCGGCGGCTCGGCGAACCAGCGCTGCTTGCCGCCCCAGACGAACGGAGAAAGGTTCCGGTTGACCGTGGCGAGGCCGGCCCGTGCGACGCCCTTGGCGCGCGGCATGACGCCGTGCAGGGCCTTCGGGGCCTCCAGACCCACCCCGTGCGACGTACCGCCCGCCACGACCACCAGGAAGCCGTCGGAGGCCGCCTTCTGCTGCCGGTAGCCGAACCGGTCGCCCTTGGACACGGGCGTGACGTCCAGAACGGCACCGCGGTACTCGGTGGCCTCGTGGTCCCCCAGCCACAGCCGCGTACCGATGCGGGCGCGGAACCGGGTCTGCGGGAACTGCTGCTGGAGCCGGACGAGTTCGTCGGCCTTGACGTGGCTGACGAACATCGTGTGCAGCGGCAGCCGGGCTGCGCGCAGCCGGTCCATCCAGCCGATGACCTCCTCGACGGCGTCCGACCCGTCGGTGCGGTCCAGCGGCAGATGGATGGCGAAGCCCTCCAGCCGGACGTTCTCTATGGCCTGGTGCAGCTGCGGCAGATCCTGCTCGCTGATGCCGTGCCGCTTCATCGAGGACATCACCTCGATGACGACGCGCGCGCCGACGAGGCCGTACACGCCGTCGACCGACGACACCGAGCGCACCACCCGGTCGGGCAGCGGCACGGGTTCCTCGCCGCGCCGGTACGGCGTCAGCACCAGCAGGTCACCGCCGAAGAAGTCCTTGATGCGCGCGGCCTCGTAGGTCGTGCCGACGGCGAGCAGGTCCGCGCCGAGCCGCGTGGCCTCCTCCGCCAGCCGTTCGTGCCCGAAGCCGTAGCCGTTGCCCTTGCAGACCGGGACGAGGCCCGGGAACTGCTCCTGCACGTGCTTGTGGTGCGCCCGCCAGCGCGCGGTGTCGACGTAGAGCGTGAGCGCCATGGCCGGACCCGGAACCTTTCTCGTGGCTGCGGTGTATCTGAGGTGTGAAAGCTGCGAACCCTATGGAATCAAACGCCCGTGGCTCAGCGGCGCGACATGTAGATGTCGAGCGCCTTGTGGAGCAGCTTGTTCAGGGGGAAGTCCCACTCACCGAGGTACTCGGCGGCCTGACCGCCGGTGCCGACCTTGAACTGGATCAGACCGAAGAGGTGGTCCGTCTCGTCCAGTGAGTCGGAGATGCCGCGCAGGTCGTAGACGGTGGCGCCGAGCGCGTAGGCGTCGCGCAGCATCCGCCACTGCATCGCGTTCGAGGGCCGGACCTCGCGGCCGATGTTGTCGGAGGCGCCGTAGGAGTACCAGACGTGTCCGCCGACGATCAGCATCGTCGCCGCGGACAGGTTCACGCCGTTGTGCCGCGCGAAGTACAGCCGCATCCGGTTCGGGTCCTCGGTGTTGAGGGCCGTCCACATGCGCTGGAAGTACGACAGCGGGCGGGGCCGGAAGTGGTCGCGCACCGCGGTGATCTCGTAGAGCCGCTGCCACTCGGCCAGGTCCTGGTAGCCGCCCTGGACGACCTCGACGCCGGCCTTCTCGGCCTTCTTGATGTTGCGCCGCCACAGCTGGTTGAGGTTCTTGTGGACCTCTTCCAGGGAACGGTTCGCCAGCGGCACCTGGAAGACATAGCGCGGCTGCACGTCACCGAAGCCGGCGCCGCCGTCCTCGCCCTGCTGCCAGCCCATACGGCGCAGCTTGTCCGCCACCTCGAAGGCGCGCGGCTCGATGAAGTCGGCCTCCAGGTCCCGCAGACGCTTGACGTCCTGGTCCTGGATGCCCTTCTTGATGGTCTCCGCATTCCAGCGCCGGATGATCACCGGCGGGCCCATCTTCACGGAGAAGGCGCCCTGCTGCTTCAGGTGCGCCAGCATCGGCTGGATCCAGTCGTCCAGATTCGGCGCGAACCAGTTGATGACCGGGCCCTCGGGGAGATACGCGAGGTAGCGCTTGATCTTGGGCAGCTGGCGGTAGAGGACCAGGCCCACACCGACCAGCTCGCCGGTGCGGTCGTCGAACCAGCCGAGGTTCTCCGAGCGCCACTCCGCCTTCACATCGGCCCAGGCCGGGACCTGCATGTGGCTCGCCGCCGGCAGGCTCTGGATGTAGGCCAGATGTTGCTCGCGGCTGATGGTCCTCAGGGTCAGGCTCATGTCGGGGCGCTCCTCGGGCTGGTGTGTCCCCATGGGTACAGGGGCTCCGGCTCTCGCGGAAGCCTACTGCGCCGTGCGAGCGCCCCGACTGGGCCTACGGCTTAGAAGAGGCCGCCGAACAATCCGCCGTTCGCCATGCTGATGAGGAAACCGACCCCCGCGGCGCCCATACCCACGACCAGCCCGAAGCGCTCTCGCGTGGTCACGGAGATCCACTGTCCGTAGATGCCCACGCCCAGCCCCACCAGGCCCGTCCACGAGGACAGCAGGTGCAGGCCGTGGAAGAAGGACGTGATGAAGGCCAGCACGCCGAGGACGAGCGTGATCCCCGTCAGTGCGTCCTGGAGCGGACGGCGCTTGCCGTCCGTGGCGAAGAGGGAACCGGCGACGTTGGGATGCAAAGCCTGTGCCATGGGCACCTCCTGCGGAAGGCGGCGCACAGTAGCGCCGTACACACCCGACGTGTACAGGGTGACGGTCCTCACGGCCGGATTTCAACCGGAAGCGGGTGTGCGGGTAGTCTGTACCGTCTGCACCGGTGTCTGCCCACGCCTGCCCAGGTAACACTGCGGGATCCCTCAGAGGCCCCCGATTGTCAGTGGCGGCCGATACCGTTGCGTACGCATCACGACCCTCCTGCCACGGAACGACCGTGGCCGCTGAGTCCAAAGGAGGTGGGTTCCACATGCGTCACTACGAGGTGATGGTCATCCTCGACCCCGATCTCGAGGAGCGTGCTGTCTCCCCGCTGATCGAGAACTTCCTGTCCGTCGTCCGTGACGGTGGCGGCAAGGTCGAGAAGATCGACACCTGGGGCCGTCGTCGTCTCGCCTACGAGATCAAGAAGAAGCCCGAGGGCATCTACTCGGTCATCGACCTGCAGGCCGAGCCTGCGGTCGTCAAGGAGCTCGACCGCCAGATGAACCTGAACGAGTCGGTCCTCCGGACCAAGGTCCTCCGCCCCGAGATGCACTGAGCCTTCGCGCTCAGCTGATCTCGGGATTCGAGTAGCAAGCAAGCAGCCAGAGCAAACCCGCCGAGAGGTTCCCCATGGCAGGCGAGACCGTCATCACGGTCATCGGCAATCTTGTCGACGACCCCGAGCTGCGCTTCACCCCGTCCGGTGCGGCGGTCGCGAAGTTCCGCGTCGCGTCCACTCCCCGCACCTTCGACCGCCAGACGAACGAGTGGAAGGACGGCGAGAGCCTCTTCCTGACCTGCTCGGTCTGGCGTCAGGCGGCGGAGAACGTCGCCGAGTCGCTCCAGCGAGGCATGCGCGTCCTCGTGCAGGGCCGGCTGAAGCAGCGGTCCTACGAGGACCGTGAGGGCGTCAAGCGCACGGTCTACGAGCTGGACGTCGAGGAAGTCGGCCCCAGCCTGCGCAACGCCACGGCCAAGGTCACCAAGACCGCCGGCGGCGCTCGCGGTGGCCAGGGCGGTTACGGCGGCGGTGGCGGCCAGGGTGGCGGCGGCTGGGGCGGAGGCCCCGGTGGCGGCCAGCAGGGCGGCGGCGCTCCGGCCGACGACCCGTGGGCGACCGGCGCACCCGCCGGCGGCCAGCAGGGTGGCGGCGGCTGGGGCGGAGGCTCCGGCGGCGGTGGCGGCTACTCGGACGAGCCCCCCTTCTAGGTCCTCGGACCAGGGGCGGCCGTACCCCAAACTTCTTGATCACACAGGAGAAACACCATGGCGAAGCCGCCTGTGCGCAAGCCGAAGAAGAAGGTCTGCGCTTTCTGCAAGGACAAGGTCACGTACGTGGACTACAAGGACACGAACATGCTGCGGAAGTTCATTTCCGACCGCGGCAAGATCCGTGCCCGCCGCGTGACCGGCAACTGCACGCAGCACCAGCGTGACGTCGCCACGGCCGTCAAGAACAGCCGTGAGATGGCGCTGCTGCCCTACACGTCCACCGCGCGCTAAGGGAAGGGTGACCGACTCATGAAGATCATCCTCACCCACGAGGTCTCCGGCCTCGGTGCCGCGGGCGACGTCGTCGACGTCAAGGACGGTTACGCTCGCAACTACCTGATCCCGCGGAAGTTCGCTATCCGCTGGACCAAGGGTGGCGAGAAGGACGTCGAGCAGATCCGTCGCGCTCGCAAGATCCACGAGATCCAGACCATCGAGCAGGCCAACGCTGTGAAGGCCCAGCTCGAGGGCGTCAAGGTCCGTCTGGCCGTCCGCTCCGGCGACGCCGGTCGTCTCTTCGGTTCCGTCACCCCGGCCGACATCGCCTCGGCGATCAAGGCCTCCGGTGGCCCCGAGGTCGACAAGCGCCGCATCGAGCTGGCCGCGCCGATCAAGACCCTGGGCGCCCACGAGACGTCCGTGCGTCTGCACCCCGAGGTTGCCGCCAAGGTCAACATCGAGGTCGTCGCGGCGTAACGCTGCGCTCGGCTTGAGCAGCTGAGAGAGGGGCCGTCCCTTGCGGGGCGGCCCCTCTTCGCGTCGGTGTCGGAAGTCGCTGCACACAGGTGCGGCATGTTTCACGTGAAACAGGGACGGGGTGACCCTGCCGATCTGTTCCGCGGGTGGCGCCTGCCGGTCCGCTCCGCGGTGGCCCTTGCCGGTCCGTTCAGCGGGTGGCGCCGGTGACGATCCAGCGACCCGAGCGTGTGCGCAGCCACAGGGTCAGCATCCGGATGGTCATCATCAGGGTCATCGCGGCCCAGAGCGCGGTGAGACCGCCGCCGAGGGTGGGCACGAGCAGGGCGACCGGAGCGAATACCGCGAGGGTGACGACCATGGCCCCGGCCAGGTAGGGCCCGTCGCCGGCCCCCATCAGGACTCCGTCCAGCACGAAGACGATGCCGCAGATGGGTTGCGAGAGCGCCACCATCAGCAGCGCGGGCAGCGCCGCGTCCTTGACCACGGAGTCACTGGTGAACAGCGGCAGAAACAGCGGGCGGGTGGCCACCACGAGCAGACCGAGGACCACTCCGGTCGCGATGCCCCACTGGACCATGCGACGGCAGGCCTCATGCGCTCCTTGGGCGTCGTTGGCACCGAGACAGCGGCCGATGATGGCCTGCCCCGCGATCGCTATCGCGTCGAGAGCGAAGGCCAGCAGGCTCCACAGGGACAGGATGATCTGGTGGGCGGCGATGTCGGCGTCGCCCAGATGTGCCGCGACTGCCGTCGCGATCATCAGGATCGCCCTCAGCGACAGGGTGCGGACCAGGAGCGGAACACCTGCGTGAGCCGAGGCCCGGATTCCGGCAGCGTCTGGGCGCAGGGAAGCACCGTGCCGACGGGCCCCGCGGACGACCACGGTCACATAGACGGCCGCCATGCCGCACTGGGCGATGACCGTGCCCCACGCCGAACCGGCGATGCCAAACCCGGCGCCGTAGACGAGTCCCGCGTTGAGGGCGCCGTTGGCGACGAAGCCCGCGACGGCGACATAGAGGGGGGTCCTGGTGTCCTGCAGTCCGCGAAGCACTCCCGTCGCGGCGAGGACGATCAGCATCGCCGGGATGCCCAGCGAGGAGATCCGCAGATACGTCGTGGCATAAGGGGCCGCGGTTGAGGAGGCGCCGAACAGGTCCACGATGCCGGAGGCCAGCGGAAGAACGACGGCGATGACGGCGATGCCGAGCAGCAGCGCCAGCCAGACGCCGTCCATGCCCTGGCGGATCGCGGCCTGCGGATCGCCGGCGCCGACGCGCCGGGCCACGGCGGCCGTGGTGGCGTAGGCGAGAAAGACGAAGACGCTCACCACGGTGGTGAGCAGGGCCGAGGCAACACCGAGACCGGCGAGCTGTGCGGTCCCGAGATGGCCGACGATGGCACTGTCCGCCATGACGAAGAGAGGCTCGGCGACGAGTGCGCCGAAGGCCGGGACGGCCAGCGCGACGATCTCCCTGTCGTGCCGTCGTCGGGTGGCCTGGGGTATCGCGGGAGCCTGTGCCATGAGCACTAATCTAATCGTCCACAGGTAAGTGATGCAAAGT
Source organism: Streptomyces sp. NPDC030820 (assembly GCF_055572075.1). Lineage (NCBI taxonomy): Bacteria > Bacillati > Actinomycetota > Actinomycetes > Kitasatosporales > Streptomycetaceae > Streptomyces > Streptomyces sp. NPDC030820. The sequence continues at coordinate 208,733 of NZ_JBVIEB010000005.1, read as the reverse complement.
AGAAGTGCCCCTTACCTCTCCTCTCGGGGTGTGTCCTTTCGCGCACCGTTCGAAGAGAACTTGGCCCGACTGGGGAAGTTTTTCTTCTGCACAGCCGGTGGACGGTAAAGGTGCAGGTCAAGGCGATCTTGTGCGCGGGAGGGAGGGCTTGTTCACAGGGCTGTCCACCGGGTCGTGCACAGGTTTCGGCGAGTTCTCCACAGCATCCGGGCCGTCGTCCACATGGCCTGTGGATAACCAGATTGGCTGACGGTGCCGACGGGCCTACCGTTGTCCGGCGCCCGCTCCTTCCTCTGGCCCGGAAAGCTCCCTTTCCCCGGTCCGGGAACCGTCACAAATCCGACGCGTCGAACCGGAGCCGGGCCTCTCATTTGTCAGTGTCGTGCCGTACAAAAGAGGACACGGCGAGGTCCGCCGTGCGGACGGGAGGAGGTGGCTCGGTGAGCATTTCCGAGCCCTTGGACGATCCGTGGGCCGACGCCGGACCCAGTGATCGTCTGCCGGCCTCCCGTCGACGCGGTGACGGCGGCCGGGGTCGTGACGAACAGCACGACCGGGGCCAGGAGAGCGCCTCCTGGGACGGCGGGGGTACCGCCTTCGAGCGGGTGCCGCCGCAGGACCTGGACGCCGAGCAGTCGGTGCTGGGCGGCATGCTGCTGTCCAAGGACGCCATCGCCGACGTCGTCGAGATCCTCAAGGGCCACGACTTCTACAAGCCCGCGCACGAGACGATCTACCAGGCGATCCTGGATGTCTATGCCAAGGGCGAGCCGGCCGACCCGATCACCATCGCCGCCGAACTCACCAAGCGCGGCGAGATCAACAAGGTCGGCGGGGCCGCGTATCTGCACAGCCTCGTCCAGACCGTGCCCACGGCCGCCAACGCCGAGTACTACGCGGAGATCGTCCATGAGCGGGCGGTGCTGCGCCGCCTGGTCGAAGCGGGCACGCGCATCACGCAGATGGGATACGCGGCCGACGGCGATGTGGACGAGATCGTCAACCGCGCCCAGGCCGAGATCTATGCCGTCACCGAGCAGCGCACCAGCGAGGACTATCTGCCGCTCGGCGACATCATGGAGGGCGCCCTCGACGAGATCGAGGCGATCGGCTCGCGCAGCGGTGAGATGACCGGTGTGCCGACCGGGTTCACCGACTTCGACTCGCTGACGAACGGTCTGCACCCGGGCCAGATGATCGTCATCGCCGCCCGGCCCGCCATGGGTAAGTCGACGCTCGCGCTGGACTTCGCGCGAGCTGCCTCGATCAAGCACAACCTGCCGAGCGTCATCTTCTCCCTCGAGATGGGCCGCAACGAGATCGCGATGCGTCTGCTGTCCGCCGAGGCCCGGGTCGCGCTGCACCACATGCGGTCCGGCACGATGACCGACGAGGACTGGACCCGGCTCGCCCGCCGTATGCCGGACGTCTCGGCCGCACCGCTCTACATCGACGATTCCCCCAACCTGTCGATGATGGAGATCCGCGCCAAGTGCCGGCGCCTGAAGCAGCGCAACGATCTGAAGCTGGTCGTCATCGACTACCTCCAGCTGATGCAGTCCGGCGGCTCCAAGCGCGCCGAGAGCCGTCAGCAGGAGGTCTCGGACATGTCCCGTAACCTCAAGCTGCTGGCCAAGGAGCTGGAGATCCCGGTCATCGCGCTCTCCCAGCTCAACCGTGGCCCCGAGCAGCGGACCGACAAGAAGCCCATGGTCTCCGACCTGCGTGAGTCCGGCTCCATCGAGCAGGACGCCGACATGGTCATCCTGCTGCACCGCGAGGACGCGTACGAGAAGGAGTCCCCGCGCGCGGGCGAGGCCGACCTGATCGTGGCCAAGCACCGTAACGGCCCCACGGCCACCATCACGGTCGCCTTCCAGGGCCACTACTCCCGCTTCGTGGACATGGCCCAGACCTGATCCGAAGCCGGTGTGGAGCGCGAAGGCTCCGGCTGCCTGGCGAGGCGGCCTTCAGGGCACGGGCGTCGCCGTCTCGCTCGACAAGCACACCGACTTCTACCGCTTCCGGCGGGCCGGCTGGCACCAGCCGCTCCACGTCGGCGCGATCGAGGTAGGCGGCTGCCGCGTGCTCGGTATCGACTGGGACCAGGGCGATCACTCGATCAGGCACCGCGGTGAACGGGACGGCGGCCAGGTGTATCCCGTCACGCTCGAAGCCGACGAGGCGGGCGAGACGGTGATGCGATGGACCATCCCGCCCTACGACCTGGACGACGAGGGCGAGTGAGACCGGGCAGTCGGCCCGACGAAGCGGTTTTTCCGCCCGGGAAATGAACTCGACGTCCGCCGTCACAGCAGGTGGACTGGGCGCATGACGTCATCTCAGGAAGAGCTGCTCCCCGGAACGCGCCGAGCCCTGCTGCACCGGATCGCTGTCGCCCAGGTTGAAGGGCGGGCGCCCTCGCTGGTCGCGGCTGTGGTGCGGGGCGGACGGGCCGTGTGGCACGGGGCGCGGACCTCGGTGGACGGGCACGGGCCGGACGAGACCGTGCAGTACAGGATCGGGTCCATCACCAAGACCTTCACCGCCGTCCTGGTGATGCGGCTGCGCGACGAGGGACTGCTCGACCTCGGTGACCCGCTGGAGAAGCATCTGCCCGGCACCGGCGCGGGAGAGGCGACGATCGCCGAACTGCTCGCGCACACCGCGGGGTTGGCGGCCGAGTCACCCGCGCCCTGGTGGGAGCGGACCCCGGGCACTCTGCGCCCGGAGCTGAGCGATGTGCTCGGCGAGCAGCCCCTGCTGCACCCCGTCGGCCGACGGCACCACTACTCCAACCCCGGCTACACGGTGCTCGGCGCACTGGTGGAGGAGTTGCGAGGCGCCCCCTGGGACGAGGTGCTGCGCAGCGAGATCCTCGAACCGCTCGGCCTGCACCGTACGAGCAGGCTGCCGCAGGCTCCGCATGCCGGGGGATGGGCCGTGCATCCGTGGGCGGACGCGATGCTGCCGGAGCCGCTGGAGGACCTGGGCAGGATGGCGCCGGCCGGCCAGCTGTGGTCGACCACGGGGGACCTGGCGCGGTTCGCCGCGTTTCTGGCCGCGGGTGACGACCGGGTGCTGAGCGCGGAGTCCGTGCGGGAGATGCGCACGCCCGCGGCGCCGGCCGAGGCGGCGGACGTGCTGGACGGGGCCACGTACGGGCTCGGTCTGCAGATCCAGCGCCGTGACGGCCGGCTCCTGGTCGGCCACTCCGGTTCGCTGCCGGGCTTCCTGGCGAACCTCACCCTCAGCGTCGAGGACGACGTGGCCGCCGTGGTGCTCGCCAACTGCACCAGTGGACCGCTGCTGGGGGCGGTGGGCGCCGACCTGGTGCGGATCGTCGCCGAGGCCGAGCCGCGGATCCCGGAGCCCTGGCGGCCGCTGCGCGAGGTCGAACCGGCGGTCCTGGAGCTGGCGGGACAGTGGTACTGGGGGACCAATGCCTTCGGTCTTCGGGTGAATGCCGACGGCCTCCTCGCGCTCGGACCGCTGACCGGCAGCGCCCGGCGTTCCCGTTTCCGCTCCAACGGTGACGGCACCTGGACGGGACTGGAGGGCTACTTCGCCGGAGAGCTGCTGCGGCCGGTACGACGTACGGACGGGTCCCTGAGCCATCTCGATCTCGGCTCGTTCGTGTTCACGCGGCAGCCGTACGACCCGGAGGCGCCGGTCCCCGGCGGTGTGGACCCGGAGGGGTGGCGGGGGATCGGTTAGACCTCCATGGCACAGGGGTGTGTTTCACGTGAAACACACCCCTGTGATGTTCCTGGTCCGGTGGCGCTGTCAGAGCGGCAGTTTGAAGCCCTCGTGCGTGGCGTTGAAACCGAGCCGTTCGTAGAAGCGGTGGGCGTCGGTGCGTGTCTTGTCGGACGTCAGCTGCACCATCCGGCACTCCAGTTGGCGGGCGGTGTCGATGGCCCACTCGATCAATAGGCTGCCCAGCCCGCTGCCCCGTTCATCCGCGTGGATGCGGACGGCCTCGATGAGCGCGCGGGTGGCTCCCTTGTGGGAGAGCCCCGGAATGATCGTGAGCTGGAGAGTCCCGATCACGCGGCCCTCGCGGACGGCAACGACGAGGTGCTGGTTCGGGTCGGCCTCCAGGCGTCCCAGCGCGGTCCGGTACGGGGTCATGTCGTCGGGGGACTCGCGCTGGGCACCGAGCGGATCGTCGGCGAGCATCGCTACGATCGCGGGAAGGTCGTCGGCGGTCGCACGCCGTATCTCAAGATCTCCCATGCGTGCACCCTATGCCGGGACGTTCAGCGACTCCACGACCCGTACCAGCGGGGCCAGTTCGGGGTTCCTGGAGGCCTCGTCCAGAGCTTCGCGCAGGGCGGCGTCATTGGTGGGGCGCGCCTCCTCCAGTAGTCGCAGGCCCGCCTCGGTGACGTTGGTGTAGATACCGCGCCGGTCGGTGGGGCACAGGTAGCGCTCCAGCAGGCCGCGGTCCTCCAGTCGGGTCACCAGGCGCGTGGTGGCGCTCTGGCTGAGGACGACCGCATCGGCGACCTGCTTCATCTGCAGATGGCCCCCTTCGCCGTCGTGCTGGCGGCTCAGTACATCGAGCAGCGAGTACTCGCGCACGCTCAGGTCGTGCTTCGCCTGGAGGGCGCGCTCGATGTGCGCCTCGATCCTTCCATGCAGGGCAGAGAGTGCGCACCAGCCCTGTGCGAGGGCAGTGAGCGCGGGGTCCGTCGCTGTCATTGGCGTTCTCCTCCGTCCCGGAGCGGCTGCATCAAGGGTAGAGCAAGTCCGCAATAGTGGGCGGTTGCCTTTAGCCCGCGTCTGCAACTATTGTGGACGCACGCAAAGCGCACATGCAATCGTCTGGAAGGTGTCCCCTCCATGCCTCTCGCGCTCCTGGCCCTCGCGATCGGGGCCTTCGGAATCGGAACGACCGAATTCGTGATCATGGGCTTGCTGCCCGAGGTCGCGAGCGACTTCGGGGTCTCCATCCCCACGGCGGGACTGCTCGTGACGGGCTATGCGCTCGGCGTGGTCATCGGCGCCCCGCTGATGACCGTGCTCGGCACGAAGGTCTCGCGCAAGCGCATGCTGCTGATGCTGATGGGCCTCTTCATCGCCGGGAACCTGCTCTCCGCGGTCGCCCCCACCTTCGCGATCATGCTGATCGGACGTGTGGTGGCCTCGCTCGCACACGGTGCCTTCTTCGGTATCGGCTCCGTCGTGGCAGCCGAGCTGGTGGCGCCCCACAAGAAGGCCGGCGCCATCGCCATGATGTTCACCGGACTGACCGTCGCCAATGTCATCGGCGTCCCGCTGGGCACGCTCATCGGCCAGCACGTCGGCTGGCGCGTCACGTTCGGCATCGTGGCCGCCCTCGGGGCCGTCGGCCTCGCCGGCATCGCCAAGCTGGTGCCCGAGATGCCGAGGCCCGAGGGCGTGCACCTGCGGCACGAGCTGGCCGCCTTCAAGAACGCTCAGGTCCTGCTCGCCATGGCGATGACCGTCCTCGGCTTCGGCGGCGTCTTCGCGGCCATCACCTACATCGCCCCGATGATGACCCACATCGCGGGCTTCGCCGACGGCTCGGTGACCTGGCTGCTGGTGCTGTTCGGCCTCGGCATGGTCGGCGGCAACCTCATCGGCGGCAAGTTCGCCGACCGGGCCCTGATGCCGATGCTGTACGTCTCGCTGGGCGCCCTGGCCCTCGTCCTGGCGCTCTTCACGCTCACCGCGCACAACAAGATCGCGGCCGCCGTCACCATCGCCCTGATCGGCGCCCTGGGTTTTGCGACCGTACCGCCGCTGCAGAAGCGCGTGCTCGACCAGGCGGACGGTGCCCCGACCCTCGCGTCGGCCGTGAACATCGGCGCCTTCAACCTGGGCAATGCGCTGTCCGCCTGGCTCGGCGGCATCGTGATCGCGGCTGGCTTCGGTTACACCGCCCCCAACTGGGTCGGCGCCGCCCTCGCCGCGGCCGCTCTGGTCCTCGCCGTCCTGTCGGCGGCGCTGGAGCGACGCGACGGCGCCCACAGCACCCTGGTCGCCGCCGGGGCGCCCACCGGCCGGCAGACGCCGGTCCACCACTGAGTCCCGCGCACCACAGGGCGCAGCACCCGCATCCCCAAGACCTCCGTACCGGGGCTCTCATCCCCGGTACGGCAAGCAACCCCTCCGAGCTACACCCGAGGAGAAAGTTTCCATGAGCACCACCGCCGTCGCCCCGCTCTCCATCGAGGACGCCGAACTGCTCGTCGCCACGGCCCGCCGCGCGGCCGAGGAGGCCGGGGTCACTGTCAGCGTCACCGTCCTGGACGCGGGCGGCCACCTGCTCGCCTTCCGCCGGGACGACCGGGCCGTGCTGATCTCTGGCGAGACCAGCACCCGCAAGGCCTACACGGCACTCCAGCTGAACACTCCCACCGCCGACCTGGTCGACGCCGTGCAGCCGGGCGGCCTCTTCCACACGCTGCCCACGGCCCTCGACCGGCCCCTGCTGTTCATTGCGGGCGGAGTGCCCGTCCACCGGGACGGCCGACTGATCGGGGCGATCGGCGTCGGCGGGGGTGCGCCTGAGCAGGACCACGGCTTTGCCACCGCGGCCGTACGGGCGCTCGCCTGAGCCACGCCCCCCACAGGGACAACGCCGGTCTCGCCGCACGACGCGGCGGGACCGGCGTTCGTCCTACGACGACTCAGCCCGCGGCCACCGTCAGCGGTGCGAACCGGCGGGTCCAGTCCCCCGGAAGATCCGTGATGCCGTACGTCATGACGGCGTTGAAGGCCACGGAGGCCAGCCCCCGCGCCTTCGCCCAGGTCAGCAGGCCCTCATGGCGCACATCGACGTCGGTGCGCAGGGGGCGGTCCGTATGGGCCGCCAGCGAGCTGATCAGAGCTTTGGCCGTCTCCGTGTCCCGGGCCACCAGAGGACCGACGACATGGGTGTCCATATTGGGCCACGCGGCCGCGTAGCCGACGATCCGGCCGCCCTCCTCGGCCACCCGCAACTGGTCGGCGAAGGCCGGCAGGCGGGTGATGAGGGGAGTGCGGTCGGCGCCGAACACCTCCTCGTCGAGACGCAGGATCGCGGGCAGATCCTCTGCGGCTGCGGCACGGGTGAACACGCCCGATTCCGCCCCGCCGGGAGTGAAGCGGCCACTCAGCATCTCCGCTCGCCCCGTCACCTTGAAGCCCAGTTCCTCGTACAGAGGGCGGCCGTTGGGTGTGGCGTGCAAGGTGAGGGGAGTGGTCCCCATGGTCGACACGACATGGCGCATCAGGCGGCGCCCGACGCCCTGACGGGCATGGCGTCCGGCCACCAGGACCATGCCGATGGCAGCGAGATCCGGGCGACCCCACGGGCCGTACTCCGTGACGACGCATGCGGCGACGAGACCACCCTCAGGGTCGTCGATGCCGAAGCCCTTTCCTGCGGTGAGGAGGAATCCCCACTTGTGTTCCTCGCGTGGCCACCCCCGGTCCTCGGACAAGTCGGCGCAGGCGGTGAGATCACGAAGCGTCAGACGGCGGATGGGCAGAGCGGCGAGGGAAGGAGTCGACACGCAGGTCAGGCTGTCCGACCGGCACCCCCGACGTCCACCCGTTTCCCTGCGGACACACGTGCTTTTGGTCATGTCGTGGCCCAATGCACAACCTGAGGACGGCGGGGAGCGTTTCACGTGAAACATCGGCAGCTGACGCAAATGGTTTGCACCTTGCGCGATGCGTGAGGAAGGAACGGGGGACTTGTGTGCGCGGCGACGGCCGGTAGGGTCGACTCCGGTTCACGTCCGGGATGGAGTCCACACAGATCCCGTGCGGGCCGAGAGCAAAGGGCAAGCAGCCTAACGGGACAAAGAGCGCGAGACCCGCGTTTCCGGGTATGCGACCGCGGCAGCCGATCGGGATGCAACGCTGCGGGGTGCTACGGCTGGCCGCCCGCCGGGGGAAAGCATGCACCTTCTCCAGGAGGAGGTGTGCAGACCGACCGCAAGACGTTCGAGGCGAGGCACACCATGGACGCTCCGACCACCACGTCGGGGGAGAACGGCATGTCGGGCGGGAGCGGCTGGTTCACGCCGCTCACGGCGTCGTCGGCTCCCCCGCTGCACAGCCCGGAGCACGTTCCGGCTCAGCGGCCGGCGCCGGCCGTCGAGGAGGGGTCCCCGGACGCCATCCTCATACGCCGCACGATGGCCGAGATAGGGCCGATCGCCGACAAGGTCACCTCTTACTTCTACGCGCTGCTGTTCGTCCGCCACCCCGAGCTGCGGGCGCTGTTCCCGGCCGCGATGGACATCCAGCGGGAGCGCCTGCTGAAGGCGTTGCTCACCGCGGCCGAGCATCTGGACAACACCGCGGTCCTTGTCGACTACCTGCAGAACCTGGGCCGCGGCCACCGCAAGTACGGGACGCACGCCGAGCACTATCCCGCCGTCGGGGAATGCCTGATCGGCGCATTGAGCAGGTACGCCGCCACCGTCTGGAGCCCGGAGGTCGAGGCGGCCTGGGTGCGGGCGTACACGACGATCTCCCAGGTCATGATCGACGCTGCGGCGGCGGACGAACTGCGCTCTCCGGCCTGGTGGCACGCCCAGATCGTCTCCCACGACCTCAGAACCCCCGACGTCGCGGTCCTCACCGTCCGCCCCGACCAGCCCTATCCCTTCCTCGCAGGCCAGTACACGAGCGTGGAGACACCCTGGTGGCCACGGGTGTGGCGGCACTACTCGTTCGCGTCGGCGCCCCGCTCGGACGGTCTGCTGACGTTCCATGTGAAGGCCGTACCGGCCGGCTGGGTGTCCAATGCGCTGGTGCACCGCGCCCGGCCCGGAGACGTCATACGCCTCGGGCCGCCGACCGGCTCCATGACCGTCGACCATACGACCGACAGCGGACTGCTCTGTCTGGGCGGCGGCACCGGCATAGCGCCCATCAAGGCTCTGGTCGAGGACGTCGCCGAGCGTGGAGAGCGTCGGCCTGTCGAGGTGTTCTACGGCGCCCGCACCGATTACGACCTCTACGACATCGACACCATGCTCCGGCTCCAGCAGAGCCACCCCTGGCTGTCGGTCCGTGCCGTCATCGACCAGCAGGCCCACATCCAGCTCCCCGATGCCCTGCGTGAGTACGGCCCCTGGAACGAGTACGACGCCTATCTCTCGGGCCCGCCCGGAATGATCCGCAGCGGCATCGACACGCTCCGGGACATCGGTGTCCCGTCGAGCCGCATACGGCATGACTCGGTGGAGGAACTGCTCGCCATCGGGAACTGAGCGCGCTAACCGAGGTCGGGAGCGTGCATGGCGCGCACACCCTCGATGTTGCCGTCCAGATAGTGGCGCAGCGACAGCGGGACCAGATGGACGGAGGCGATGCCGACGCGGGTGAACGGAACGCGGACGATCTCGTACTCACCGGCCGGCTCGTCCACTTCGGGGCCGTGCCGCAGGGCCGGGTCCATGGACTCCAGTCGGCAGACGAAGAAGTGCTGCACCTTCACACCGGTCGCGCCGCCGTCCTCGCCGATGTGCTCGACGGTGTCCACGAAGCAGGGCACCACATCGGTGATCTTGGCGCCGAGTTCCTCGGACACCTCCCGATGCAGGGCGTCCACGACGGTCGGGTCCCCCGGCTCGACCCCGCCACCGGGAGTGACCCAGTAGGGATCGACACCAGGCTTGGTGCGCTTGATCAGAATCAGGTCGTCACCGTCGAGAAGAACGGCGCGGGCGGTGCGCTTGACCACGGGTCGGACGGTCATGGGAGAAATGTGGCCCGGCTGGTTCCACGTGAAACATCGCAAAGAGTCACCTTGTGATCGCCGTTCGTGGATGCTGCGCCGGAGGGCCTCACCACCAGGTCGTGGCCGCCCGCTGAAGCCACTCGTGGGCCCGCGCGATATGGGGCATGGCGAGGGTGCCGGTGCGCACCACCAGGAAATACGTGCGCAGCGGCGGCACCGCCGGATCGTGCAGCATCGCGATCGTGCCGTCGTCGAGGGCCGCGGCACACAGATAGCGGGGCAGGACCGCGAGCCCGGCACCGGCGATGGCACAGGCGAGCACAGCGCGTAGATCCGGAACGATGACCGTGCCCGAGGCGGCCGGACGGGAATCGAAGACGGAGGCCCAGTAGCGCGAGACGAAGGGCAGCGACTCGTGGACCTCGACGACGGGAAGATCCTCCAGTGCGGGCGCCCCCTTCAGCCGCAGCGCCTCCGCACCGATCCGCTCGAACCAGCGAGGGGCGGCGACCAGCACGTGTTCCTCGTCGCACAGCGGGGTCGCGGTCAGCAGAGCGCCGCGCGGACGAGCCGTACTGATGGCCAGATCATGATGTCCGGAGGCCAGTCCCTCCAGTGTTTCCTCCGCCGTGCCGAAGGAGGCGCGGAGCGCGAAGCCCTGGCCGTCGTCGCCGGTCAGCTCGGTCAGGGCCGGCAGGGCGCGTTCGGCGGTGAACTCGGGCGGGCCTGCGAGATGCAGGGTTCTGAGCGAGGAATCGTCGTCCAGGCCGCTCTCGGCTATCTCCACCAGGGCGTCGAGATGAGGAGCGGCCTTGTGCGCGAGTTCGTCGCCGATGGTCGTCGGGGTCACCCCGCGCGCCTGGCGGAGAAAGAGAGGCTTGCCCAGCTGTCGTTCCAGCGTGCGGATCTGCGAGGTGACTGCGGGCTGGGAGAGGCCGAGCAGAGCGGCGGCGCGAGTGAAGGAACCAGCCCGGTGCACAGTGACGAAGGTGCGCAGCAAGGCCAGGTCCATGGCGTGCCCTCCCCCTATCCCTGCCCTCCTCCGGCCCCCGGGCAGGTCCCAACTATAAATAAGTCGATAGGTCTCTGTCGCTAGCGTGATTGGACACTGACGGAGAGTCAACTAGCCTTGTTCGCGCGGTTCTTCGCGCGCAGGAGCCGAAGACGGTCCGAGCCACGAGGGGGGAGGCTCGGACCGTCGTGCGCCGGTGGCCGGACGGCCACGAGCTCACTCGGCGGACTCGTCCAGGGCCCGCAGCACGTCGGCGATCAGGTCCTCGGGGTCCTCGGCGCCGACGGACATACGGATGAAGCCTTCCGGTACCGCGTCCCCGCCCCAGCGGCGACGGCGCTCGGCCGTGGAACGCACCCCGCCGAAGCTCGTGGCGTCCTCCACCAGGCGCAGGCCCTTGAGGAAACGCTCGGCACGGGCACGCGTGGGCAGCGTGAAGGAGACCACGCACCCGTAGCGGCGCATCTGCTGCGCGGCGGTCTTGTGCGAGGGATCGTCGGGCAGTCCGGGATAGCGCAGTCCGGACACCTCGGGCCGCTGCTTCAGCGCCTCGGCGACCGCGAGGGCGGTGGCGTTCTGCCGGTCGACGCGCAGCTGGAGCGTGGCGATGGACCGGTGCGCGAGCCAGGCCTCCATGGGCCCGGAGATCGCCCCGACGATCTTGCGCCAGCGCCGTACGGCGGCCATCGCCTCGGTGTCGCGGCCGGCGACATAACCCAGCAGCACGTCACCGTGGCCGGTGAGCTGCTTGGTGCCGCTGGCCACGGAGAAGTCGGCGCCCAGCTCCAGCGGGCGCTGCCCGAGCGGGGTGGCGAGGGTGTTGTCGACGGCCACCAGGGCGCCCTGCGCGTGGGCCGCCGCCACCAGCCGCCGGATGTCGCACACGTCGAGCCCCGGGTTCGACGGGGACTCGATCCACAGCAGGCGGGCGCCGTGGAGGACCTCCAGCTGGGCGTCGCCGCCGGTGGGGGCGGTGCGTACCTCGACGCCGTACGCCTCCAGCTGGGCGCGGACCAGGGGCAGCACCTGGTATCCGTCGGAGGGCAGCACGACCGCGTCCCCGGCGCGCAGCTGGGAGAACAGCACCGAGGAGATCGCCGCCATGCCGGAGGCGAAGACCAGCGTCTCGACGTCATCCAGCCCGGGCGCCTCCAGCTCGCCGATGGCCCGCTCCAGCAGCGTCCAGGTCGGGTTCTCGTCACGGCCGTAGAGGTACGGGCCCGTCGCCTCGCCGGGCAGGTGGAAGTGCGCCGCGAACACCGGTCCGGGCAGGGTCGGCTCGTGCTTGACCGGTTCGGGCAGTCCGGCGCGTACCGCGCGCGTGCCGTCGCCGGTACGGTCCTGGTCCTTGGGGGTGTCGCTCATGCGGCCCGTCCTTCCAGCTGCTCGCGTACGGCGGCGAGCAGACCGACGCTCGCCGCCTCCACCATCCCAAGGCACTCCTCGAAGCCGTCCCGGTGTCCGTAGTACGGATCCGGAACGTCCAGGTCGTCACCGGCGGCGGGATCGTACGAACGCAGCAGGCGGATCTTGCGCGCGTCCTCCTCGGTCGGCGCGAGACGGCGCAGGGCCTTGAGATGACCGGCGTCGAGGGCGATCACCAGGTCGAGGCGGGAGAACCACGACGGCTGGAACTGGCGTGCGACGTGATCGCTGTCGTAGGCGTGCTCCTCCAGGACCGAGACGGTCCGCGGGTCGGCGGGCTCGCCCTCGTGCCAGCCGCCGGTACCGGCGCTGTCGACCTCCACCCGCTCCTCGAGGCCGGCCTCCGCCACACGCGCGCGGAAGACGGACTCGGCCATCGGGGAGCGGCAGATGTTGCCGGTGCACACGAAACAGACGCGGTAGGTCATGGTCCGCTCAGTCCTCGTCGGGCAGGACGACGTGCAGTGCCCAGGAGACGACGGAGACGATCAGGCCGCCGACGACGGCCGTCCAGAAGCCCTGCACGTGGAAGCTCAGGTCGAGCTTGCCGCACACCCAGGAGGTCAGCAGCAGCATCAGCGCGTTCACGACCAGGGTGATCAGGCCCAGGGTCAGGATGAACAGCGGGAAGGTGAGCACCTTGAGAATCGGCTTGACCAGCCAGTTCACCAGGCCGAAGATCAGCGCGACGACGATCAGCGTGCCGGCCTTCTTGGCAGTGCTGTCACCCGTCAGAGTGATCTTGTCCAACAGCCACACGGCGACCGCCAGGGCGCCCGCGTTGGCGATCGTCTTGACTACGAAATTCTTCATGTGTCTGATCGTGGCAGAACGGATCGGAACAGAGCAGAGGCGAGGGCGACAGCGGCGATGAAGGCATTCCGGCTGGATGACCTGGAGGCGGAGCGCGCCGCCAACGAGGGGGCCTATCTTCAGTTCCTGCGGGAGCGGAACATGTCCGTCGGCCTGTACGCCCTCAATGCGGGCGAGCACGACCCGCAGACGCCGCACCAGCAGGACGAGGTGTACTTCGTCGTCAGCGGCCGGGCGTCCATCACGGTGGGACTGGAGACGACCGAGGTGGCGCGGGGCAGCGTGGTGTACGTGCCGGCCGGGGTCGCGCACAAGTTCCACCACATCAGCGAGGACTTGAGGGTTCTCGTCGTCTTCTCTCCGCCCGAGGCGTGAGCCCGGCCCCCGGGGTTCCCTAGGGGACGGGTCAGGGGAGGACAAGGGGCGCCAGGCCCCCGCAGGACCCCTTGTCGGCCCTAGCATCGAGTGCAGGACATCAACGCCGTACGTGACAAGCGCGTACGAGCACTTCGAGGTACGAGAAGGCAAAGGACGAGGGCGATGCGAGAGATCTTCGCGGGACTGCCGTGGTGGGTGAAGTGGGTCGCGGTGCCGGTCATCGCCCTGGTCGTCTTCGGCGGCCTGATAGCGACCGTGGTCGGGATCGTGATCGGCCTGTTGTTCAAGGCGCTGGTCTTCGTCGCCCTGGTGGGCGGACTCATCTACGTCGTGCGTAAGTTCATGTCGAACTCCTCGTCGCGCGGCGACTGGTGACGGACCCGGGCACTGGTGAGGGGCAACGGGATCACCGGCTCGCGGCAAGGTGATTCCCGGCTTCCCTCGGGCGAGGGAAGTTTCCCCATGAGGCCGTCCGCTTGCGGCGGCTGACGATTAGAGTCCGGAACTCCCGCGGGGTCCGGCCCCGCGGGCGGCGCAGATCCCCTCCGTGCGCTTCCCCCGCACGGGCTGCCCCTCGCGCTCCGGGAGTGACCCTTGGCCACGGTTGACACCGCACCGGCAGTACCGCACGCACCCCCCACCCCACCGCGCTCCTGCGCGCCCCCCACCCAGCGGCCGCCCTCCGTCGCGGTCCCCGGACAACCGCACCCCACTGATGCCCCCGGGCCACCGCCCCCCGCCGACGCTGGCCCACCACACCCCACGGACGCCCCCGGATCCCCGGCCGCCGCGACGCTCATCGGATCCGTCCAGCGCGCCATGCGCCTGCTGGAGTCCGTCGCCACACATATGTACGGCGCCCCCGCCAAACAACTCGCCCGTGAGACCGGCCTAGCCCTCCCGACGACGTACCACCTGCTGCGCACCCTGGTGCACGAGGGCTATCTGCGGCGTGAGAAGGGGCTGTTCTTCCTCGGTGAGGCGGCCGAACGGCTGGGCAGCAGCGGAGCACAGCAGAAACGTCGCAGCGCGGTGGCGGACACGCTCGCGCACTGGCGTGATTCCATCGGTGTGCCGGTGTACTACGCGATGTACCAGGACGGCGAGATCGACGTCATGTGCGTCTCCGACTCACCCGAGGCGCCGGCGGTCGAGGAATGGGCCGACTTCCGCGAGACCGGCCATGCGCACGCCATCGGGCAGTGTCTGCTCTCCCAGCTGGACGAGGATGCCCGCCGCGACCATCTCGCGCGCTACCCCGTGCAGTCCATCACGCCCTACACGGTGCGGGACAACGACGCCCTGTTGCGGCGGCTGGCCCGGATGCCGCGCATGGAGCCGGTGGTGGAGCGTCAGGAGTACGCGCTCGGGACGGTGTGCGCGGCGGTTCCGATCACGGTCGGCACCACCGTGGCCACGATGGCCATGTCCCTGCCCGTCCAGCAGGCCGACCGGCTGCTGCCCGCCGCGCGCCGGCTGCAGACGGAGATCGGGCGGCATCTGGGGAACGCTTACCCTCTCTATCAGTATCTGAAAACTTACTCCTTGTGATCTGCTGTGTACGTTCAGCAAGATTTGACCACGGTTAGAGGGATCAATCCCAGCCAGTCGATGTCCATACGACGGGGTAGACGATGCGCGAGTCCGTACAGGCAGAAGTCATGATGAGCTTTCTCGTGTCGGAGGAGCTCTCCTTCCGCATCCCGGTGGAGCTGCGCTACGAGACCACTGATCCCTATGCCGTGCGGCTCACCTTCCATCTGCCCGGTGACGCCCCGGTGACCTGGGCGTTCGGGCGCGAGCTGCTGATCGACGGCGTCGGCCGGCCGTGCGGGGAAGGGGATGTGCACATCGCTCCCGCCGACTCCGAGGTGCTGGGCGAGGTGCTGATCAGGCTTCAGGTCGGCGGCGACCAGGCCCTGTTCCGTTCCTCAACGCCGCCGCTCGTGGCGTTCCTGGACCGCACGGACAAGCTTGTGCCGCTCGGTCAGGAGGGCGCGCTGGCCGACTTCGACGCCCATCTGGAAGAGGCTCTGGACCGCATCCTGGCCGAGGAACAGAGCGCCGGCTGAAGCGTTACGGCACGGGGCGCCGGGTGCTCCGCCGTGCCGCACAGGGGCGTGCAGGAACGCTTCTGCATGGGGTGCGAGAGGCGGTCGCTCACCGGGTCTCGCACCCGCCGCAGTCGGGTTGGCCCGCCCCAGCCTCCCGCATGCCTCCTGCGCGCCTCCGCGCCGGTCCCTCGTGACACCCCGCCGGTCCCGCGTGACGCCCCGCTGGGCCCCCGCCGCTCGCCGTCGGGTCCGTCGGCCCTACCGCTTGCGGCGGCGCCCCCTGCCGCCGCGTGCCGGGAGTGGCTGTGCCCCTGCCTGTGCCGGGATGTCCGGGCCGGGGCGGTCGGCCGAGACCACGAGGGCGGCGAGCGCGGTGGTGACCGGGACCGAGGCGACCAGACCGATCGAGCCCACCAGCGTGCGCACGATCTCCTCGGCCACCAACTCGCTGTTGGCCACGGTCCCGACGCTGCTCTGCGCGATCGAGAACAGCAGCAGCAACGGCAGCGCGGCACCGGCGTAGGCGAGGACGAGGGTGTTGACCACGGAGGCGATATGGTCGCGGCCGATCCGGATGCCCGCCCGGTACAGCTGGCGCCAGCCCATCGTCGGGTTGGCCTCGTGCAGCTCCCAGACGGCCGACGTCTGCGTCACGGTCACGTCGTCCAGGACGCCGAGCGAGCCGATGATGACGCCGGCCAGCAGCAGACCGCTCATGTCGATCGACGGATACAGGCCGTGGATCAGGCCGGTGCTGTCGTCCGTGTTGCCGGTGAGGGCGGCCCAGCCGATGAACTGCGAGCCGAGGATGCCGATCAGCACCAGTGAGGCAAGGGTGCCGAGCACCGCCACCGAGGTGCGGGCCGACAGGCCGTGGCACATGTACAGGGCGAGCAGCATGATGGTGCTGGCTCCGACGACCGCCACGAGCAGCGGGTTCGAACCCTGGAGGATCGCGGGCAGGATGAACTGGGTCAGCACCAGGAAGCTGACGGCCAGTGCGACGAGTGCCATCACGCCGCGCAGCCTGCCGACCACCACGACGGCGAGCGCGAAGATCCCCGCGAGCAGCGTCATCGGGAACTTCCGGTTCACATCGGTCACCGAGTACTGCAGGTCCTTCGGCGCCGAGGGCTCGTATGCGGCCACCACCTGCTCGCCCTGGTGCAGCTGCCGGCTCTGGTCCGGCTGCACGATCTCGATGAACGTACGGCCCCGGTCCTTGCCGGTGTCGACCCGGACGGTCGCCTTCTTGCAGCTTCCCTTTGCCTCCTGATCCGCCGAGGTACCCGCGGCGGTGGTGGTGTCACCGGTCGGGGCGCCACCGGCGGCGTTCACCGACTTGCAGCTCACCTCGACGACCCTGGTGACCGTGGCCTGCTGGGTCTGCCGGTCGAAGCCGACGCCGCTGCGTTTGTGGGGCGGGGCTCCCCCGGGCCAGAGCACCACCAGTCCGACGACGACCGCCACGGTGAAGGGGACCAGGATCGCCGCGATGACCTTGCGCAGGTGCTTGGAGACGGGGGCGGCGGGCCCATGGCTGTGGCTGTGACCGTGTCCATGGCCATGGTCTTGCCCGCGGTCGTGCCCGTGCCTCTGACCGGGACCGTGTGCATGCCCGTGGCCATGACCGCGGCCGTCGTCTCGGCTGCCCTCCCGCTCGGGGGCATGGTCGTCACCTTGCCCCGAGCTCGCTGAGCGGTGCAGCTCGGGCGGCCGATATGGGTACTGCTGCATCCTGGTCACCGCCCGATCATCGCAACAACGGCAAGGGGCCCACTGTTCACCGCGCCACATATGACGCTAGCGTGGAGGCACCTTTGCACACGCGGGAGCTCGGAGCACCGGGCTGAGAGGGCGCTGACCTCCGTACGCGCGATGTTTCACGTGGAACAAGCGATGTTCCGCGCGGAATGCCGCCAGACGGAAACCGCTGCGTCGACCGCCGAACCTGTTACCGGGTAATGCCGGCGTAGGGAGTAGGTCTCATGACCAACAAGGACGCACGCACGCCTGCCTCCGTCCAGGACGAGAAGTCCCAGGAGGCCGGGAAGTCCATCGGCTGGCACAAGGCGTACGTCGAGGGTTCGCGCCCCGACCTGCGCGTGCCGGTCCGTCAGGTGCATCTCACCAACGGACAGTCGGTCACGCTGTACGACACATCGGGCCCGTACACCGATCCGCTCGTCGACACCGATGTCCGCAGGGGCCTGCCGCCGTTGCGGGAGAACTGGATCATCGCCCGCGGTGACACCGAGGAGTACGCGGGCCGTCCCGTCCGTCCCGAGGACGACGGGATCAAGCACACCTCGCCGCGCGGCGGGCTGCGCAACCTGGACGCTGTCTTCCCCGGACGGCCGCGCCAGCCGCGCCGGGGCCGGGGCGGCGAGGCGGTGACGCAGCTCGCATACGCCCGCCGCGGTGAGATCACCCCGGAGATGGAGTACGTGGCCATCCGGGAAAACGTGTCTCCCGAGGTGGTCCGCGAGGAGATCGCGGCAGGCCGGGCGGTGCTGCCGGCCAACGTCAACCACCCGGAGATCGAGCCGATGATCATCGGCAAGCGGTTCCTGGTGAAGGTCAACGCCAACATCGGCAACTCGGCGGTGACCTCCTCCATCGAGGAGGAGGTGGAGAAGATGACCTGGGCGACCCGCTGGGGTGCCGACACGGTCATGGACCTGTCCACCGGCCGCAACATCCACACCACCCGCGAGTGGGTGCTGCGCAACTCCCCCGTCCCCATCGGCACGGTGCCGCTCTACCAGGCCCTGGAGAAGGTCGACGGCAAGGCCGAGGAACTGACCTGGGAGATCTACAAGGACACGGTCATCGAGCAGGCCGAGCAGGGCGTGGACTACATGACCGTCCACGCGGGCGTCCGGCTGCCGTACGTGCCGCTCACCGCCAACCGCAAGACGGGAATCGTCTCGCGCGGCGGCTCGATCATGGCCGCGTGGTGCCTGGCGCACCACAAGGAGTCGTTCCTGTACGAGAACTTCGAGGAACTCTGCGAGATCCTCGCCGCCTACGACGTCACGTACTCGCTGGGCGACGGCCTTCGGCCGGGGTCGATCGCGGACGCCAACGACGAGGCGCAGTTCGCGGAGTTGAGGACGCTCGGGGAACTCAACCGGATCGCCAGGCGTTTCAACGTACAGACGATGATCGAGGGCCCGGGACACGTCCCGATGCACAAGATCAAGGAGAACATCGACCTTCAGCAGGAGATCTGCCATGAAGCTCCGTTCTATACGCTCGGCCCGCTGACCACGGACATCGCGCCGGCGTACGACCACATCACCTCCGGCATCGGCGCCGCGATGATCGCCTGGTGGGGCACCGCGATGCTCTGCTACGTCACGCCCAAGGAGCACCTGGGCCTGCCCAACCGTGACGACGTCAAGACCGGCGTCATCACCTACAAGATCGCCGCGCACGCGGCCGACCTGGCCAAGGGGCACCCGGGCGCCCAGGAGTGGGACGACGCACTGTCCGACGCCCGCTTCGAGTTCCGGTGGGAGGACCAGTTCAACCTCGCCCTGGACCCGGACACGGCACGGGAGTTCCACGACGAGACCCTGCCGGCCGAGCCCGCCAAGACCGCCCACTTCTGCTCCATGTGCGGGCCGAAGTTCTGCAGCATGAAGATCAGCCAAACCATCACAGAGCGGTTCGGTGGTGCGGAGGCTGAGGGTGCGTCACAGGAGGAGATCGCCGCAGGGATGCTCCAGAAGTCGAAGGAGTTCGCCGAGGCGGGGAACCGGGTGTACCTGCCGATCGCGGACTGAGGGCCAGGCGCAAGCGGTCCGCGTTTCCGAGTCGCCGTGAGGCATCAGGTGAAGCGCGGACTCCGCTTGGCGTCGGTCAGGCCAGCAGGACGGTCTCGCCGTTTCAGCCCGCGGGTGGCTGCCCGCTGCTCGACGGTCCGCCCGAGGTGCTGTGCCATTCGGTCGGCGCCGGTTCGGGCGTCGCGGCCTTCAGCCGCTGGTACTGAACGGCATGACGCCGACCGGGGCGGCCGACCGGGGCGGCGGCACACCGGTGGGCCGCCGGGTCGGGCCCGCGTCGGCCGGGGGCGCGAGCCGTGTCCGGGCTGCCGGTGGGGCTACTCCGGCTGGTGCTCCGGGCCGCCGAAGTCCGGGCTCGTGTAGTCCGGGCTGGTGAAGCTCGGCCGACCCGACTGGGTGCCGTCGTCGGGGCTGCTGAAACCGGGGCGGTCGTACCCCAGGCGGGGCATGCGGCCGCGCGGGGCGGGTGGGGTCGTGCGATGCAGGGGAGCGGCCGGTCGGGGCTCGGCGAGCGCCTCCGTGAGGAACGGCAGGATGCCGCGCTCCAGCAGGGCGTCCCGCCAGGCCTCTCTGGCGCTGTCCAGCTCCCGGTGCGCCGCGTTCAGTGCCTGGGCCTGTGGCGAGTTGCCGTTGCGCAGGGCGGTGAGCAGCAGGCCGACGGCGGCGACGAGAACCGCGGCCGCGGTGACCGCGCCGAACACCCACCCGGCGGTGAGCATGGTCTGGGCGAAGCCCTGTCCGGGGCTCAGTGTCTTCAGGATGTAGCCGACGAGCAGAAAGATCGCGGCGGCGGTTCCGGAGAGGACGGGAGCCAGTACGGCGATGACCGCGATGGCGCCCGCGCCGGTGTTCTCGGCCGCCTCGCCGAAGGTGGTGACGAGCTCGGTGGTGGCCGAACTCCGGTCCGCGGGAGCCGAGTCACCGGAGGGCGAGGGGGTCATCGCCGGCTGACGCAGTTCCTGGCGGATCTTCACATAGTGCTGGTATTCGGCCGCGGCGGCGGCCGTTATCAGTGCGGTGGCGTTGAGCGCCATGGTGCGCAGTTGTTCGGGATTGAGCCGCTCTCCGACAGCGGCCAGTTCCGGTCGCTGTGGTGCGGAGCGCAGCGCCTCATCGAGGAGCCGCTCGAATTCCTGGCGGTCCTCGCTCTGCAGGTGCTGCGGAACGCTGTTCATGTGCATCCCCCGATGCTCCGTAGGGCTTGGGGCTCGCACGCCGGCGAGCCGTCGGGCAGAAACGGAGGGGAGCCTGCTACGGATAAGCCGATGGTAGAGCCGTGACGGCACACGGTGACAGGGGGTTGCCGGAAATTGCCCTCCGGCCTTCGGGTACCCCGCCGGGGATGTCGGCCCGCCGACGGTCAGGTGGCCAGCGGGAGTTGCCGGACCAGTAGCTTTCCAGCCATGGTCACCCCGCCGTCCATCGCGATGGCGAGCCCGTCGGCGTAGACGTGCGGGCCCTCCACGACCGGGCCGGTGCCGTCCTCACCGTCCTCGGAGCCGACCTCGCCGAGGAGGTAGGGAATCGGGCTGTGCCCGTGAACGATGCGGGTGCCGCCGTACGTATCGAGGAGGGAGCGCACGGCGTCGGCGCCGCCCTCGTCGCGGAAGGAGAAGCGCTTGGTGAACTTGCGGAACAGATCCCAGCACTCGTCCGCGTCGTTGCGGGTGAGGGTCTCGCGGACGGTGTCGTTGACCGCCTCGATGGAGTCGCCGTAGTCGAGGTAGGCGGTGGTGTCCGAGTGCACGAGCAGATAGCCGTCGACCTCCTCGACGGCGTCCAGGCGGGCCATCCACTGCAGATGGTGGTCCTGGAGGCGGTCCATGTCGGTCTTCTGACCGCCGTTGAGCAGCCAGGCCGCCTGGAAGGTGGCGGTGCCCGCGCCGGAGTTGACGGGGGTGTCGCCGAACCGTTTGGCGCCGAGCAGCAGCAGCTCGTGGTTGCCCATGAGGGCCTTGCAGTAGCCGCCGGCCGCCGCGGCCTCGGCGGACAGCCGCATCACGAGGTCGATGACGCCGATGCCGTCGGGTCCGCGGTCGGTGAAGTCGCCGAGGAACCACAGCCGGGTGGTGCCGGCGCACCACTGGCCGGAGGCGTCGATCAGCCCCTGCTCCTGCAGTGCGGCCACCAGTTCGTCGAGGTACCCGTGGACGTCTCCGACGACGAACAGCGGTCCGGGCCCGGTCGCGGGCTGCGGGGCCGGGGCCGCGGGTGCCGTCTCGACGGAGACCTGGACCGTCTCCGTGCGGTTGATGACCGGGAGGTCGCGCTGGGTGGGTGTGTAGTCATCGGGGTACGCCTGATCGGCGGGCGGCGCGGTGTCGCCCGGACGGGCGGTGTGGACGTACGGACCGGTCTCGTGGACGTACGCAGGTACCCGGAAGTCGCGCAGCGTTGCCGTCCGCTCCGCTTCGGGTCCCTGACCGGCCCCCTGAGTCATCAGACCCCTCCACCATCGCGCCGCATCTGCACCCCTTCGGACTGCCTGGTCGCAGCGGTCCGCGGTGTCGTGGGCCCATCATAGGAATGCGCGTCGCGCCGTGTGATGACCCAGGGGTGGTGAATCGGAACAAGACTCCAGTTCACCGCGGCTTTCGCCCCGTTTGGGCAGGTGTTCGGCCGGCTCTGCACCGACCGAACACCCGGCCCACCGGTCGCCGACCCGCCGAGCCCCCTCGCTCGGCGGGCGCCCGTACGGGGTGAGCGCCCCGCTTTCCGGCGCTATTTCTCGTCCGGCGTGCGCGGCGGGCTCACCGTCGTGCGCGGCGGGCGCCGCTGCGAGGAGGTGCGCACGATCAGCTCGGTCGGTATCACCTGCTCGACCGGCTGGTCCGACTCCACGCCCTCGATGGCGTCGATGAGGAGCTGGACCACCGCCGTGCCGATGCGCCGGGGCTTCAGGGAGAGCGTGGTGATGGGCGGCTCGGTGCTGGCGTACCCCATGGACTCGCTGCAGCAGACGAGCAGCAGGTCCTCGGGGACGCGGAGCCCGTAGCGCCGGGCGGCGGCCAGCAGGTCGGTGCCGTTGGGGTCGAACAGGCCGTAGACGGCGTCGGGCCGGTCGGGGCGGGCGAGCAGCCGGTCGGCGGCGACGGCGCCCGCGCACGGGTCATGCGCCGGGTAGGCCTCGTAGACCGGGTCCTGGCCGACCCGCTCGCACCAGTGCAGGTAGGCGGTGGTGGACAGGTGTGTGTAGGTGTCGGTCGTCGTGCCCGTGAGCAGGCCGATGCGGCGGGCGCCGGCGTCGGCGAGGTGGTCGAGGATGCCGAGTACGGCGGCCTCGTGGTCGTTGTCGACCCAGGCGGTGACCGGCAGCGAGCCGGCCGGACGGCCGTCGGAGACGACGGGCAGGCCCTGCCGGACGAGTTCGGTCACCACCGGGTCCTGATCGGAGGGGTCGATGACAACGGTGCCATCGAGCGCGACGTTGGACCACACGTCGTGGCGGGACGTCGCGGGCAGGATCACGAGGGCGTAGCCGCGCGCGAGCGCGGCCGAGGTGGCGGCCCGTGCCATCTCGGCGAAGTACGCGAACTCCGTGAAGGTGAAAGGTTCATCCCCGTACGTCGTCACGGTCAGGCCGATCAGACCCGACTTGCCGGTACGGAGGGTGCGGGCGGCGGCGGAGGGACGGTATCCCAGCCGGTCGGCGACCTCGCGGACATGGCGCCGGGTGGCATCCGGGAGCCGGCCCTTGCCGTTGAGGGCGTCGGAGACGGTCGTGATGGAGACTCCGGCGGCGGCGGCCACGTCTCTGATGCCCGCCCGGCCCGGCCGGCTGCCTCGACGTGAGGTTTCCGCGCGGCTCACCTGGTGCTTCCCTGCTGCTGTCATGGCGAGCCGATAGTAGGGCTCATGCGGTGGGGTAGTGCGGACGCATATGCACGCGTTGACAGGCACGTTTCTGCATGGTCGTAGTGGGTCAACGACCTTAGAAACAAAGTCAGTTGAACGATCCTGCGGCAGTACGTGACGTGGCGACGCGTATGGACCTGCCAAGTGCCCGATGTCTCGAAGAGGTCTCAACTCACCTGCACGGGGGATGCGCGCCACGGCGCAAGCCACCGGCGCATAGATATATGTTCGGCGCGCCCCCTGAAACGTACGCCTTCGTACGGTGATGACCTGGGATGGCGCCGGGACGGATGCGGTTCACGTTTTGCAGGGCCGCAAGCTGTACGCACCGGGGCCGAATCCTCATAAGGTGAGGAGTATTGGAAGCCGGCGGCGTCGACGGTCCGCCGGTGGTCGCGAGGAGGACTGCGGTGAGCGAGACGAGCCCCAAGCTGCGCGCCGAGCTGGAGGGTATCCCCACCTACAAGCCGGGCAAGCCTGCCGCGGCCGGCGGGCCGGTCGCCTACAAGCTGTCCTCCAACGAGAACCCGTACCCGCCGCTGCCCGGCGTGATGGAGAGCGTTACGGCGGCCGCCTGCGACTTCAACCGGTACCCGGACATGGCGTGCACCGGGCTGATGGCCGAGCTGTCGGAGCGCTTCGGCGTCCCGGTCTCCCACCTGGCCACCGGCACCGGCTCGGTGGGTGTCGCCCAGCAGCTCATCCAGGCCACCAGTGGTCCCGGCGACGAGGTGATCTACGCCTGGCGGTCTTTCGAGGCGTACCCGATCATCGCGCAGATCAGCGGCGCCCGGTCGGTGCAGGTGCCGCTCACACCCGGCGATGTGCACGACCTGGACGCGATGGCGGACGCGATCACCGACCGGACGCGTCTGATCTTCGTCTGCAATCCCAACAACCCGACGGGCACGGTGGTGCGGCGGGCCGAGCTGGAGCGGTTCCTCGACCGGGTGCCCGGCGATGTCCTGGTGGTGCTGGACGAGGCCTACCGCGAGTTCATCCGCGACCCCGAGGTGCCCGACGGTGTCGAGCTGTACCGGAACCGGCCCAACGTCTGCGTTCTGCGCACGTTCTCCAAGGCGTACGGGCTCGCGGGGCTGCGCGTCGGTTTCGCGATCGCCCATGAGCCGGTCGCGGCGGCGCTGCGCAAGACGGCGGTGCCCTTCGGTGTCAGCCAGCTCGCGCAGGATGCGGCGATCGCCTCGCTGCGGGCCGAGGACGAGCTGCTCGGCCGAGTCGGCTCGCTGGTGTGCGAGCGCACACGGGTGGTCGACGCGCTGCGCGCCCAGGGCTGGACGGTGCCGGAGACGCAGGCGAACTTCGTCTGGCTGCGACTGGGGGAGCGTACGGTCGCGTTCGCTCAGGCCTGTGAGCAGCACGGTGTGGTGATCCGGCCGTTCCCGGGCGAGGGTGTGCGGGTGACGGTCGGCGAGACCGAGGCGAACGACATCTTCCTGAAGGCGGCGGAGGCGTTCCGCAAGGAGCTGTAGCGCCGCGAGTGCTCTACTCGTCGATCAGTTCCACACGGATGGGGTCGCCGTCTCGTACGGTCGCCAGCACGCCGGCGTCCCCGTCCAGGCTTCCCAGAATGTTGCACGGGCTCGCGAGGCGGCACTCCTCGCCTCGCGAGATCGGTGTCGGGCCGTAGGGGAGGGCGAGTGCGTCGCCGTCCGTCCAGAAGGCCACCGTGCCCGGCGCCACGACCTGCCGGGCGTCCGTTTCACGTGAAACAGAGACACCTGTGTCGAAATAGACCTCCTCGCCCCATGTGCAGGCGCGGGAGGTGAGGGGCAGTGCCTTGGCGAGGGCCTGCGCCGTCGGGGTGTCTGCGTCGAGGGTCGCGGTGGTGTTGCCCGCGGGCCAGGAAATACGTATCTGCATGGCGCGCAATTCAACAAGATGTTGAAGTCGCTGCCAAGGTCTTGACGTTGCGGCAGTAGGGCCACCCCGCCCTATCGAGCCGAAAATCGGTACGTCATAATGGCTTGTGAATGTGAACGCGTTCACAAGCGCGTCCCGTTTGCCCCGTATGCGCGTGACAGACGGGGCGAATCGCCGCTGTACCACGGCGTAGTAAGGAGAGTGACGACGTGGACCTGGCTTTGGCGCCGGAGACTCTGGCGCGCTGGCAGTTCGGCATCACCACCGTCTACCACTTCCTGTTCGTCCCGCTGACCATCTCCCTGGCCGCCCTCACGGCCGGGCTGCAGACGGCCTGGGCGCGCACGGAGAAGGAGAAGTACCTCAGGGCGACGAAGTTCTGGGGCAAGCTCTTCCTGATCAACATCGCCATGGGCGTCGTCACGGGCATCGTGCAGGAGTTCCAGTTCGGCATGAACTGGTCCGACTACTCGCGCTTCGTCGGTGACATCTTCGGTGCGCCGCTCGCCTTCGAGGCGCTGATCGCGTTCTTCTTCGAGTCCACCTTCATCGGCCTGTGGATCTTCGGCTGGGACAAGCTGCCCAAGAAGATCCATCTGGCCTGCATCTGGATGGTCTCGATCGGCACGGTCCTGTCGGCGTACTTCATCCTCGCGGCCAACTCCTGGATGCAGCACCCGGTCGGCTACAAGATCGACAAGGCGAAGGGCAGGGCCGAACTGACCGACTTCTGGGCCGTGCTCACCCAGAACACCGCCCTCAGCCAGGCATTCCACACCCTGTCCGCAGCCTTCCTGACCGGCGGCGCCTTCATGGTGGGCATAGCCGCCTACCACCTGGCCCGCAAGAAGCACATCCGCGAGATGAAGACCTCGCTCCGGCTGGGCCTGGTCACCGTGGTCATCGCCGGTCTGCTCACCGCAGTCAGCGGCGACACCCTCGGCAAGGTCATGTTCAAGCAGCAGCCGATGAAGATGGCGGCCGCCGAGGCGCTGTGGGACGGCCAGAAGCCGGCACCGTTCTCGATCTTCGCCTACGGCGACGTGGAGAAGGGCCACAACACCGTCGCGATCGAGATCCCGGGTCTGCTGTCCTTCCTCGCCGACGACTCCTTCACCTCGTACGTCCCCGGCATCAACGACGTCAACAAGGCTGAGCAGCAGAAGTTCGGCCCGGGCGACTACCGGCCCAACATCCCGGTCGCCTTCTGGGGCTTCCGCTGGATGATCGGCTTCGGCATGGCCTCCTTCGCCATCGGCCTGGCCGGACTGTGGCTGACCCGGAAGAAGTTCATGCTGCCGCAGCATCTGCGGGTCGGCGAGGACGAGGTGCCACATCTGGTGGTCTTCAAGAACAAGGCGCTCAGCCCCAAGCTCACACCCTGGTACTGGCGCATCGCGACCTGGACCCTGGCCTTCCCGCTGATCGCCAACTCCTGGGGCTGGATCTTCACCGAGATGGGCCGCCAGCCGTGGGTCGTCTACGGAGTCCTGCAGACCCGGCACGCGGTCTCCCCCGGTGTCTCCCAGGCCGAGGTCCTCACCTCGATGATCGTCTTCACCTCGCTGTACGCGATCCTCGCCGTGGTCGAGGTCAAGCTGCTTGTGAAGTACGTCAAGTCCGGCCCGCCCGAGCTGACCGAGGCCGACCTCAACCCGCCCACGAAGATCGGCGGCGACACCCGTGACGCCGACAAGCCGATGGCCTTCTCGTACTAGGCCGAGGGAACAGTCATGGAACTTCACGACGTCTGGTTCGTCCTGATCGCCGTCCTGTGGACCGGTTACTTCTTCCTGGAAGGCTTCGACTTCGGGGTCGGCATCCTCACCAAGCTGCTGGCCCGCAACCGGCCGGAGCGACGGGTGCTGATCAACACCATCGGGCCCGTCTGGGACGGCAACGAGGTATGGCTGCTCACAGCCGGCGGCGCGACCTTCGCCGCGTTCCCGGAGTGGTACGCCACCCTCTTCTCCGGCTTCTACCTGCCGCTGCTGATCATCCTGGTGTGCCTGATCGTCCGGGGCGTCGCCTTCGAGTACCGGGCCAAGCGGCCCGAGGAGAACTGGCAGCGCAACTGGGAGACGGCGATCTTCTGGACCTCGCTGATCCCGGCGTTCCTGTGGGGCGTGGCCTTCGGGAACATCGTGCGAGGTGTGAAGATCGACCAGCACTTCGAGTACGTCGGCAGCGTCGGGGACCTGCTCAACCCCTACGCCCTGCTCGGCGGACTGGTCACGCTCACGCTGTTCACTTTCCACGGAGCGGTTTTCACCGCACTCAAGACCGTGGGGGACATCCGGGTGCGGGCACGGAAGCTGGCTCTATGGGTCGGTCTCGTCACGGCCGTCGTGGCGCTCGGCTTCCTGCTGTGGACGCAGGCCGACAACGGTGACGGCAAGAGCCTGGTGGCCCTCATCGTGGCGGTCGCCGCCCTGGTGGCCGCGCTGGTGGCCAACCAGTTCGGGCGCGAGGGATGGGCGTTCGCGCTGTCCGGCGTCACCATCGTGGCCGCCGTGGCAATGCTCTTCCTGTCGCTCTTCCCGAACGTCATGCCGTCCACGCTCAACGGGGACTGGAGTCTTACGGTCACCAACGCCTCGTCGAGCCCCTACACCCTGAAGATCATGACGTGGCTGGCGGCCATCGCCACGCCTCTGGTGGTGCTCTATCAGGGCTGGACCTACTGGGTCTTCCGCAAGCGGATCGGCACGCAGCACATCGCTCCCGAGGCTGTGGCCGGCGCCGCACACTGAGTCCGTCGAGGGTGTTTCACGTGAAACACACCCTCTGGACCGAAGGGCACGTTTCACGTGAAACCAATCGATCCACGTCTGCTGCGGTACGCCCGCGCCACGCGCTTCTTCCTCGTGGCGGTCGTCGCTCTCGGAGCCGTCGGTGCGGGGCTGGTCATCGCCCAGGCGATGCTCATCGCCGAGGTCGTCGTCGGCGCGTTCCAGCACGGGCAGTCCGTCGCCGAGCTGCGCACTCCCCTGCTGCTGTTGGCCGCCGTGGCCGTGGGCCGGTCGGTTGTCGCATGGCTCACCGAACTTGCCGCCCATCGGGCGAGCGCGGCGGTGAAGTCCGAACTGCGGGGGCGGCTCCTCGACCGGGCGGCGGCGCTCGGTCCCGGGTGGCTGGCCGGGCAGCGCACCGGTTCGCTGGTGACCCTGGCCACGCGCGGGGTCGACGCCCTCGATGACTATTTCTCGCGCTATCTGCCGCAGTTGGGGCTCGCGGTGGTCGTACCGGTGGCGGTGCTGGCGCGGATCGTCACCGAGGACTGGGTGTCGGCGGCGATCATTGTCGGCACCCTGCCTCTCATCCCGCTGTTCATGATGTTGATCGGCTGGGCCACCCAGTCCCGGATGGACCGTCAGTGGCGGCTGCTGTCACGGTTGTCGGGGCACTTCCTGGACGTGGTCGCCGGACTGCCCACGCTGAAGGTGTTCGGCCGGGCCAAGGCGCAGGCCGAGTCCATCCGCCGGATCACCGGCGAATACCGGCAGGCCACCCTGCGGACCCTGCGAGTCGCCTTCCTCTCCTCCTTCGCGCTGGAGTTGCTCTCCACGCTGTCGGTCGCCCTGGTCGCGGTGACGATCGGCATGCGGCTCGTGCACGGTGACATGGATCTGTACATCGGTCTGGTGATCCTCGTGCTGGCGCCCGAGGCCTATCTGCCGTTGCGGCAGGTCGGCGCGCAGTACCACGCGGCGGCGGAGGGGCTGGCTGCCGCGGAGGAGATCTTCAGCGTGCTGCGGACGCCGGTTCCGGCGTCCGGCACGGGTGCGGTTCCGTCTGGCGCCGTGGCCTTCGAGGGGGTCACTGTTCGCTACCCCGGTCGTTCGGTGGATGCCGTGACGGAGGTGTCGTTCAGCGTCGAGCCCGGTGAGACGGTCGCTTTGGTGGGGCCGAGCGGAGTGGGTAAGTCGACGCTGCTCAGCGTGCTGCTCGGGTTCGTCTCGCCCAGCGAGGGGCGAGTGCGGGTGGGGGCATCCGATCTCGCGGAACTCGATCTTGAGGAGTGGCGGTCGCGGATCGCTTGGGTGCCGCAGCGGCCGCATCTGTATGCCGGGACCATCGCGGAAAACGTGCGGCTGGCGCGGCCCGAGGCTGACGACCGTGCCGTACGGCAGGCGCTGCGGGATGCCGGGGCACTGGAGTTCGTGGATGCGTTGCCTGACGGGGCAGAGACCGTGCTCGGGGAGGACGGGGCCGGGCTGTCCGCGGGGCAGCGGCAGCGGTTGGCTCTTGCCCGCGCCTTTCTCGCCGACCGGCCCGTGCTGCTGTTGGACGAGCCGACGGCCTCGCTGGACGGGGGGACGGAGGCGGAGGTCGTGGCGGCGATACGGAAGCTTTCGGTGGGTCGAACGGTGCTGTTGGTGGTGCACCGGCCGGCCTTGCTGGAGGTTGCGGATCGGGTGGTGCGGCTGGAGAGCGGCGAGCTGTCGAGCGCGGAGCTGTTGAGCGCCGAGTTGTCGAGTGCCCGGAGCTGCAGCCTGCCTGACAGGGGGCTCCGCCCCCTGGACCCCCGTCCTCGCCCACCCGCCACCCGCCTCGGTGAGCTGGAAGGTGGCCCTTCGGCGTCTGGGCTCGGTGGACCGGATGGTGAGCCAGAGCGGGCTCGGCTGGGGCAGGTGGGGATCGGCTCGTCGGTGGCTCTGCGCGGGTCGTTGGGAAGTGGCTCGGTCGCGGGGGCCTCGGCGCGGTCTCGGCGTGTGCCGGCGCGGGTTCGGGCGCTTGCCGGGCCGCGGCGGGGGCGGCTGGTGTGGGCGTTGGTGCTCGGCAGCCTCGCGCTCGGTAGTGCCGTCGGGCTGATGGCGACCTCGGGATGGCTCATCTCGCGGGCGTCGCAGCAGCCTCCGGTGCTCTATCTGATGGTGGCGGTGACGGCCACGCGGGCCTTCGGAATCGGGCGGGCCGTGTTCCGGTACGCCGAGCGGTTGGTGTCGCACGACGCCGTGCTGCGGATGCTGGCCGACACCCGGGTTGCCGTGTACCGACGGCTGGAGCGACTCGCGCCTGCGGGGCTGCGGACCGCCCGGCGCGGCGATCTGCTCACCCGGCTGGTCGCGGACGTCGACGAGCTGCAGGACTACTGGTTGCGCTGGCTGCTGCCCGCATCGGTAGCCGTGGTCGTCTCCGCCGCCTCCGTGGGCTTCACGGTCTGGCTGCTCCCCGAGGCGGGCGCCGCCCTTGCGGTGGGTCTCGTGGCGGCCGGCGTCGGCGTCCCGCTCATCACCGCGACCGTGGCCCGGCGGACCGAGCGCCGGCTGGCCCCGGCCCGGGGCGCCCTTGCCACCCGCGTCACCGACCTGCTCACCGGCACCGCCGAGCTGACCGTCGCCGGTGCGCTGCCCGCCCGTACGGACGCGGCCCGGCGCGCCGACGGCACCCTCACCCGGATCGCCTCCCGTACCGCCGCCGTGACCGCGCTCGGCGACGGGCTCACCGCGCTGATCTCTGGCCTGACCCTCACGGCGGCCGCCCTGTTCGGCGCCCAGGCGGTGGCCGCGGGCCGGCTCGGCGGCGTGGCGATGGCCGTTGTCGTCCTCACTCCTCTGGCCGCCTTCGAGGCCGTACTGGGACTGCCGCTCGCCGTGCGCCACCGGCAGCGGGTGCGCCAGAGCGCGGAGCGTGTCTACGAGGTGCTGGACGCTCCGGAGCCCGTGCGCGAGCCCGAGCGGCCTCGGCAGGCGCCCGCCTCGCCGTTCCCGTTGGTGGTCAAGGGGCTGGCCGCACGGTACGAGGGGCAGCGGCAAGAGGCACTGGCCGGTTTCGATCTCACCCTGGAGGAGGGGCGGCGGATCGCGGTGGTCGGGGCCTCCGGCGCCGGCAAGACGACCCTCGCCCAGGTGCTGCTGCGCTTCCTCGACCCGCTGGAGGGCTCGTACACGCTCGCCGGTGTGGACGCGTACGCGCTGGCCGGTGATGACGTACGGCGGCTCGTCGGGCTGTGCGCGCAGGACGCACATCTCTTCGACAGCTCGGTGCGCGAGAACCTGCTGCTGGCCAGGAAGGACGCCAGCGAGGCCGATCTGCGGCGGGCGCTGGACCGGGCCCGGCTGCTGGACTGGGTGGACGGGCTGCCCGACGGCCTGGACACGCTGGTCGGCGAGCACGGGGCCCGGCTGTCCGGCGGTCAGCGGCAGCGGCTGGCGCTGGCCCGCGCCCTGCTGGCCGACTTCCCCGTCCTGGTCCTCGACGAGCCTGCCGAGCATCTGGACCTGCCGACGGCCGACGCGCTGACCGCGGATCTGCTGGCCGCCACGCGGGGCCGTACGACGCTGCTGATCACACATCGGCTGGCGGGGCTCGAGGCGGTGGACGAGGTGATCGTGCTCGATGCGGGCCGGGTCGTCCAGCGTGGCACGTACGCGGAGCTTCTCGCGGTGGACGGGCCGCTGCGGGCGCTCGCGCGGCGGGAGGCGGAGACGGAGTCGCTGGTCGGAGCGCGGTGAGGCGTTTCAGCAGTGGTCGGCGAGCAGTTGCTCGATCACCACCGCGACGCCGTCCTCGTTGTTGGCGACCGTACGGCCCGACGCGGCGGCGATGACGTCCGGGTGGGCGTTGCCCATGGCGTAGGACTGGCCGGCCCAGGTCAGCATCTCGACGTCGTTGGGCATGTCGCCGAAGGCGACGACCTCCTCGTGCGAGATACCGCGCTCGGCGCAGCACAGGGCGAGCGTGCTGGCTTTGGAGACGTCGGGGCCGCTCAGTTCCAGCAGGGCGCTGGGGCTGGAGCGGGTGACGTTGGCGCGGCCGCCGATCGCGATCCGGGCGAGGGTGAGGAAGGCGTCCGGGTCGAGATCCGGGTGGTAGGCCAGGATCTTGAGCACGGGCTGGTCGGCGTCCGGGCCGTCGGGGGCGAGGAGGCGCTCGGCGGGCAGGAGGTTGTCCGGTATCTCCATGTGCAGCTTGGGATAGTCCGGCTCCTGGTGGAAGCCGTACGTCTGCTCCACCGCGAACACCGTGCCGGGCGCTGCCTCGCGCAGCAGCCGTACGGCGTCCAGGGCGTTCTTGCGCGCCAGTTCGCGCACCTTCACGAAGCGGTGGGCGCCGGGGCCGCCGTGCAGGTCGACCACGGCGGCGCCGTTGCCGCAGATCGCCAGGCCGTGGCCGTGGACATGGTCGCTGACGACGTCCATCCAGCGGGCCGGGCGGCCGGTGACGAAGAAGACCTCGACGCCTGCTTCCTCGGCGGCGGCCAGTGCGGCCACGGTCCGCGGGGAGACCGACTTGTCGTCGCGCAGCAGGGTGCCGTCTAGGTCGGTGGCGATCAGCCGCGGCCGTACGGCGGCGGAAGGGGTACCGGGCTGTCTGGTCGTCGCTGAGGTCACCGGGTCATTCTCGCGCATATGCCCGCACGGCCGTGCGCCACTCCGCACGGATGAGACACACGGAACTCCGCACAGGCGAGACACACGGAACTCAGCACAGGCGAGACACAGAGGACGCATGGTCCTCGCCGCCGTGCCGGTCAGTCCAGCTGGGCGGTGGCCTCCATGGCGATCTGCTCGAAGACCTTCTCGTCCGCGGCGAAGTCGGAGTCCGGGATGGGCCAGTGGATCACGATCTCGGTGAAGCCCAGTTCCCGGTGCCGGCCGGCGAAGTCCACGAAGGCGTCCAGGGACTGAAGCGGCCGGGCGCGGTCCGGGGTGAAGCCGGTGAGCAGGATCTTGTCCAGGCCGGTCATGTCCCGCCCGGCGTCCGCGCAGGCCTCGGACAGCTTGGCGATCTGGCCGCGCAGGGCCTCGACGGACTGCTCCGGGGTGCCGTTCTCGTACAGCTTCGGGTCGCCGGTGGTCACCCACGCCTGGCCGTGCCGCGCGGCGAGCCCCAGGCCGCGCGGGCCGGTGGCCGCCACCGCGAACGGCAGCCGGGGTCGCTGCACACAGCCCGGGATGTTCCGGGCCTCGTGCGCCGAGTAGAAGCGGCCCTCGTGTGTCACCGCGTCCTCGGTGAGGAGCCGGTCCAGCAGCGGCACGAACTCGGCGAACCGGTCGGCGCGCTCGCGCGGGCTCCACGGCTCCTGGCCGAGCGCCGTTGCGTCGAAGCCGGTGCCGCCGGCGCCGATGCCGAGGGTGATCCGGCCGCCGGAGATGTCGTCGAGGGAGATCAGTTCCTTCGCGAGGGTCACCGGGTGCCGGAAGTTCGGCGAGGTCACCAGCGTGCCGAGGCGCAGCCGCTCGGTGGCGGCAGCGGCGGCGGTCAGCGTCGGGACCGCGCCGAACCACGGGCCGTCACGGAAGCTGCGCCAGGAGAGGTGGTCGTAGGTGTACGCGGTGTGGAAGCCGAGCTGCTCGGCCCGTACCCAGGCCGAACGGCCGCCCTCGCTCCAGCGGCGGTACGGCAGGATCACGGTGCTCAGACGCAGACTCATGCGTCCGAGAGTAAGCGGACGCGCTGACAAGGGACCAAACGGTCACCGTGTGCGGCTGCTCAGCCACGGACTGAGCAGGGCCATGGGGACGTACTCCTTGTGCGTGCGGTCGCCGGGCAGGGTGGAGACGTACGGTCTGGTCGGCGCCGATGTCGTGGGCCACCTCGATCTCGCGCGCGTAGTGGGCGGCGAGGGCGCGCAGGGCGGAGACGGCGGCCTCGGTGGTCGGCAGATGTCCGGGTTTCTCAGGATTCTCGGGCAAGTGGTCCATACCACGGATCACGGCGGCAGACCGGGGCCCGTGTCAGCCGGGGGTCGGCCAAGTGCGAGCCGTGGATTCAGCGCGGTTCCGGAAAGCGCAGGTAGCGCGGGGGTACGGCCTTGGTCAGCCAGACGCCGTTGGCGCTGACGTGGAAGATGTGGCCGTCGCGGTGCATGGCTCCGGCGTCGACGGCGAGCACGACGGGGCGGCCGCGCCGGGCGCCGACCCGGGTGGCGGTCTCGCGGTCTGCGGAGAGGTGGACGTCGTGCCGGTTCATGGGCCTGAGGCCGTCCGCCCGGATCGCGTCCAGGTTGCGGGCGACGGTCCCGTGGTAGAGATACGGCGGCGGGGTCGCCGGGGGCAGTCCGAGGTCGACCTCGATGCTGTGGCCCTGGCTGGCGCGGATCCGGCTGCCCTCGATCGCGAAGCGCTGTTTGTCGTTGGCGGCCACCACGTGGTCCAGTTCCTCTCGCGTGAACCGGAAGCCGTGGGCGGCGGCCGCGGCGATCAGCGTGTCGATCTCCACCCAGCCGCCCGGATCCAGGGTGAGCCCGATGCGCTCCGGTTGGTGGCGCAGATGTCTGGAGAGGTACTTCGACACCTTCACGGTGCGTCTTTCGTCCATGTGTCCAGAGTGCGGGAGAGACATGGATCACGCAGGTTATTTTTACTCCGTAGGTTTGATCCACAACCAAGTGGCGTTATCCACAGGGGAATTGCCGAGTCTGTGGACAAGTCGCGTGCAGATTAGGGTGGTTCGCGAAGTCTCGTTCGATCCCCAGCGCTTGAGGTCATACGGTCCAAGGGACGGGCCCTCACCTCGCGTTCGGTCGCCAGGGCGATGAACTCGGAAGCTCTCTCACGCCCAACAAGCCCTTCCACAGCGTTTATTGTCGCGGCAGGCAGAGCGACGCAACGGTCTCCGGAGGGCTCTTGCGCGGGTGTCTCCGCACCGAGGTGTGTGCGCAGCTGCCTGGTCGCCAACGCCCGTATGCCGCAGGCAAGTTAGGCGTCCACTGTCTGCTGTGCCAGCGGGCGCGGCCGGCGCACCAGTGAGGCGGCTTCCGCCGCGTGCGCATCCGTACGATGGCCGGGATCCTCCAGGTAGCGGGCCAAGACGTACTCCGTGGTGAACTCGAGGAAGCGGGCGGCGATGTGCTCGACTTGCCCCCTCAACTCCCTTGTGGAACCGCTTCTGCGGCCCCACCCCGGCCACCTGCCAAGGGACCCGAACATGCCCGACCTACCCGACGCGGTCCCGCACCCCCGGCAGCTCTTACAACTTCGGTTCCACGCGCGCGAGTCGCCGCAGCGCCCCCGGCATGACGCGCGACAACAGATGGGCGCCCCTTGCCTCCGGGGTCACCGGGACGACCGCCCTGTTGCGGGCCACGGCGTCCAGGATCGACTCGGCGACCTTCTCCGGCGGGTAGTTGCGCAGGCCGTACAGGCGGGCCGAGTTCTTCTGGCGGCGGCGCTCCTCCGCCTCGTCCACTCCGGCGAAGCGCGCTGTCGCGGTGATGTTCGTGTTGACGATGCCCGGGCAGATGGCGCTCACCCCGATGTCCTGTCCGGCGAGTTCGGCGCGCAGGCACTCGGAGAGCATCAGCACGGCGGCCTTGGAGGTGCTGTACGCGGGCAGTGCCCTCGAGGGCTGGAACGCGGCCGCCGAGGCGATGTTGACGATGTGCCCGCCCTGGCCGCGCTCGGCCATCCGCGCGCCGAAGAGCCGGCAGCCGTGGATCACACCCCAGAGATTGACGTCCAGGACCTTGCGCCAGTCCTCGGAGGTGGTGGCGAAGAAAGAGCCCGACAGCCCGATGCCCGCGTTGTTGACCAGCACGTCCAGCACGCCGTACTCGCGGTGCACCTTCTCCGCGAGCTTCTCCATCGCCTGCTCGTCGGAGACGTCGGCCGTCTCCGCCCAGGCCTCGGGCGCGCCGATCAGCTGGGACAGCTCGGCGGTGCGGGCGGCGGCCTCGGCGTCGCGGTCGACGGCCACCACGCGCGCGCCGGCCTCCGCGAAGGCGAACGCCGTGGCCCGGCCGATGCCGCTGCCGGCTCCGGTGATCAGGACCAACTGGCCTCCGAACCGGTCGGCGTGGCGGCCGGTGGCCTTCGGTTCGGGGCGGCCGCCGGCCACGGACACGATGAATTCCTCGATCCAGGAGGCGAGTTGATCGGGGCGGGTGCGCGGGACCCAGTGCTTGGCCGGGAGCGTGCGGCGGGTCAGCCGGGGCACCCACTGCTCCAGGTCGTCGTACAGGCGCTCCGAGAGGAACGCGTCCCCCTGGGGCGTGATGATCTGCACGGGCGCGTGCGCGTACGCGTCCGGGCGTGGCCTGAGCAGCCGGGCGCGGACGTTGTCCCGGTACAGCCAGGCGCCGTGCGCGGCGTCGGAGGGGAGGGACGAGGTCGGGTAGCCGCCCCCGGGAACCTTTTCCATCCGCTGGAGGATCTTCGGCCAGCGCTTGCCGAGCGGGCCGCGCCAGGCCAGTTCGGGCAGGGCCGGAGTGTGCAGCAGGTACACGTACCAGGACTTGGCGCCCTGGCCGAGGAGCTGGCCCACGCGGCGGGGCGTCGGACGCTGCACGCGCGCGTTGATCCAGTGGCCGAAGTGGTCCAGGGACGGGCCGGAGATCGAGGTGAAGGAGGCGATACGGCCCTCGGTGCGGCCGACCGTGACGAACTCCCAGGACTGCACCGAGCCCCAGTCGTGCCCGACCAGGTGCACCGGGCGGTCCGGGCTGACCGCGTCCACGACGGCCAGGAAGTCGTCGGTGAGCTTGGCCAGTGTGAAGCCGCCGCGCAGCGGCTCGGGCGCCGTCGAACGGCCGTGGCCCCGGACGTCGTACAGGACCACATGGAAGCGGTCGGCCAGGCGGACGGCGACCTCGGACCAGACCTCCTTGCTGTCCGGGTAGCCGTGCACCAGCACCACGGTGGGCTGCTCCGGATCGCCCAGCTCGGCCACGCACAGCTCGACCCCGCCGGTCGCCACCCGGCGTTCCCGCGCACCCTTCAGCGTCACGTCTGCCGTCACTTCTCCTCCGCCCAGCGCCGCACGTGCGGCAGATCGTCGTCCAGCCAGAACGCGCTCTCCTCGGGGTCCTTCGAGTCGGTGACCACGAGGATCTCCTCGAACTTCGCGCCCGTACCCCGGAAGCCCAGGTGCGGTTCGACCGCCCACAGGCCCGGCTGCGGCGGATGGTCGGAGAAGCGGTACGGCGACCACAGCGGGGACCAGCCCTCGCGGTGGCCGTGCAGCGCGTCGGAGGCCAGGCCCTTCAGGGACTGTGTGCCGAACCCGAACAGGTGGAGGGAGAAGCGGCGCTGCTTCACCCGGTCCACCTTGTGGGCGATCACGCCGAACGGGTACGCGCGATGCCGGTTGGCGTAGCCCTGGCGGACCATGAGCCGGTCCACGTCCTCGTAGATCTCGCGCAGCGGCCGCCGCTCGCGCACCTCGCGCAGGATCAGCTCGCGGTGCGCTTCCAGGTCGGTCATCAGCCGGTCCTGCACCGGGTTGACGCCGAGTGAGCCCGAGTAGCCGATGTCCGCCGTGTATCCCTCGTACACCGGCGCCATGTCCAGGATGAACGGCATCCCGGGCGCCAGGGCGCGATCGGTGGGGAAGAACTGCAGCGGTATGCGGAAGTTCACGAACGCCGTGCGGTCTCCGAACCAGGCGAAGGGCAGATGGAACCAGTCCCGCACCCCGCGCTCGCGCAGCCACTCCCGCTGCATCCGCGCCGCCTCGCGCTCGGTCACGCCCGGCTCCAGGCGCGCCGCGACCGCCTCCGCGCACTCGTAGGCGAGGCGCTGCACCCGCCTGAACCCCCGCAGGTCCACCGGGAGTTCGCTGCTCACTGCCGTCGTCATGCCGCCCCGTCCCGTCGCGTCGTCGACTTGTCCCGTCGATGCGCCGACTCGTCTGTGGACCGCCGTACTCGTCCGTAACTTGACACTGGTGAATGTGACAGTTGTTAGAGGCGGCGTCAATAGGAGGGGTGACGGGCTGTGGAGAACCCGGGGTAACCCTTAGGCGTGGCATCCCCTAGGGCCCCGTAATACTTGGGTCTGACGCCAATACGGCTCTGAGGTCTGACGACCGGCGTGGCCTGAATCACTACCGTCGTAGGCGTGACTGTGATCGCGACCGAAAGCCTGAGCAAGCGGTTCCCCCGGGTGACCGCGCTCGACCGGCTGTCCGTGGACATCGGGCCCGGTGTGACCGGACTCGTCGGAGCCAACGGCGCCGGCAAGTCCACCCTGATCAAGATCCTGCTGGGTCTGTCCCCCGCCACGGAGGGCCGCGCCGAGGTGCTCGGCCTCGACGTCGCCACCAAGGGCGGCGCCATCCGCGAGCGCGTCGGCTACATGCCGGAGCACGACTGCCTGCCGCCCGACGTCTCGGCCACCGAGTTCGTCGTCCACATGGCGCGCATGTCCGGCCTGCCGCCCACCGCCGCCCGCGAGCGCACCGCGGACACCCTGCGCCACGTCGGTCTGTACGAGGAGCGCTACCGCCCCATCGGCGGCTACTCGACGGGCATGAAGCAGCGGGTCAAGCTCGCCCAGGCGCTGGTCCACGACCCGAAGCTGGTGTTCCTGGACGAGCCGACCAACGGCCTCGACCCGGTCGGCCGGGACGAGATGCTCGGCCTGATCCGGCGCATCCACACCGAGTTCGGCATCTCGGTCCTGGTCACCTCCCACCTCCTCGGCGAGTTGGAACGCACCTGCGACCACGTCGTCGTCATAGACGGCGGCAAGCTCCTGCGCTCCAGCTCCACCACCGACTTCACCCAGACCACGACCACCCTCGCGATCGAGGTCACCGACAGCGACACCCACCCCGACGGCACCCGCGCGGTCCGCGACGCGCTCCACGCGCGCGGGGTGGACACCGAGAACGAGGGCGCCGGACTGCCCGGCGCCGGACACATCCTGCTGCTGACCGCCCAGGGCGAGGAGACGTACGACCTGGTCCGGGACGTCGTCGCCGAACTCGGCCTCGGCCTGGTCCGCATGGAGCAGCGCCGGCACCACATCTCCGAGGTGTTCATCAGCAGCGCCGAACACAGCGACGACGACCAGCGGAAGGAGGCCGTCGGCCATGGCGGTTGAGCACCCCGTGCAGCCCCTGACCTCACCCGCGGGCGACCAGACCCGCATCCACGACATCGGCTACCGCGGCTACGACGGCCCCCGGCTCGGCCGCGCCTACGCCCGCCGCTCCCTGTACGCGCAGACCCTGCGCGGCGCCTACGGCCTCGGCCGCTCGGCCAAGACCAAGGTGCTGCCGATGCTGCTGTTCGCCGTGATGTGCGTGCCCGCTGCCATCATGGTGGCCGTCGCGGTCTTCACCAAGGCGCACGAACTGCCGGTGGCCTACACCCGCTACGCGATCATGCTGCAGGCCGTGATCAGCCTGTACGTCGCCGCGCAGGCACCCCAGGCCGTCTCCCGCGACCTGCGCTTCAAGACCGTACCGCTGTACTTCTCGCGGCCCATCGAGACCGCCGACTACGTACGCGCCAAGTTCGCCGCGCTCGCCTCGGCGATCTTCATCCTGACCGCCGCTCCCCTGCTCGTGATGTACGTGGGCGCGCTGCTGGCCAAGCTGGGCTTCGCCCACCAGACGAAGGAATTCGCCGAGGGACTGGTCTCCGTGGCGCTGCTCTCCCTGCTCTTCGCCGGCATCGGCCTGGTCATCGCCGCCGTCACCCCGCGCCGCGGCTTCGGCATCGCCGCCGTGATCGCCGTGCTGATCATCTCCTACGGCGCGGTCTCCACGCTCCAGGCCATCGCCAATGTGCAGAACCACACCTCCGCCATCCCCTGGATCGGCCTGTTCTCGCCCGTCACCCTCATCGACGGCGTCCAGTCGGCCTTCCTGGGCGCGATCGCCCGCAACCCCGGAGCGGTCAGCCCCTCGACCGGGCAGGGCGTGGTCTACGTCCTGGTCGTGCTCGCCCTGATCGCCGGCAGCTACGGCCTGCTGATGCGCCGCTACAAGAAGGTGGGAATGTGACCACGCTCAGCATCGACCACGTCTCGCGCTGGTTCGGCAACGTGGTCGCCGTCAACGACATCACCATGACCATCGGCCCCGGCGTCACCGGCCTGCTCGGACCCAACGGCGCCGGAAAGTCCACGCTGATCAACATGATGGGCGGCTTCCTCGCCCCCTCCACCGGCACGGTCACCCT
This sequence comes from Streptomyces sp. NPDC030820, assembly GCF_055572075.1. Lineage (NCBI taxonomy): Bacteria > Bacillati > Actinomycetota > Actinomycetes > Kitasatosporales > Streptomycetaceae > Streptomyces > Streptomyces sp. NPDC030820. The sequence goes on along the minus strand of NZ_JBVIEB010000005.1, from coordinate 168,955 downwards.
CGACGGACAGCCGGTGTGGCGCAACGAGCAGATCTACAAGCACATCGGCATCGTCCCCGAGCGCGAGGCGATGTACGACTTCCTCACCGGCCGCGAATTCGTGGTCGCCAACGCCGAGTTGCACGGTCTCGGCGCCAAGGCGGCCCAACGCGCCCTCGCGACGGTCGAGATGGAGTACGCGCAGGACCGGAGGATCTCCACGTACTCCAAGGGCATGCGGCAGCGCGTGAAGATGGCCAGCGCCCTGGTCCACGAGCCGTCGCTGCTCCTGCTGGACGAGCCGTTCAACGGCATGGACCCGCGCCAGCGCATGCAACTGATGGATCTGCTGCGGCGGATGGGCGACGAGGGCCGCACCGTGCTGTTCTCCTCGCACATCCTCGAAGAGGTCGAACAGCTGGCCCGGCACATCGAGGTCGTCGTCGCAGGCAGGCACGCGGCCAGCGGCGACTTCCGCAAGATCCGCCGGCTGATGACCGACCGCCCGCACCGCTACCTGGTCCGTTCCAGCGACGACCGCGCCCTCGCGGCCGCGCTGATCGCCGACCCCTCGACGGCCGGCATCGAGGTCGATGTGACCGAGGGCGCGCTGCGCGTCCAGGCCGTCGACTTCGGCCGCTTCACCGCTCTGCTGCCGCGGGTCGCCCGGGACCACGGCATCCGGCTGCTCACGGTCTCGCCGTCCGACGAGTCCCTGGAGTCCGTCTTCTCTTATCTGGTCGCGGCGTAGGAGGCCGAAGATGTACGACCCCACCGTCGCCCGGCTCACCTACCGGGCCCTGCTCGGCCGCCGCCGGGCCCTCATCCTCGGCGCGCTGCCGCTGCTGCTGATCGTGATCTCCGTGGCCGTACGCGGCCTGACCGGAGCCGACGACCAGACGGCTTCCGACGTGCTCGGCGGTTTCGCGATCGCCACGATGGTGCCGATCATCGGCGTCATCGCGGGCACGGGCGCGATCGGACCGGAGATCGACGACGGCTCCGTCGTCTATCTGCTGTCCAAGCCGCTGAAGCGGCCCGCGATCATCTTCACCAAGCTGATCGTCGCCGTCGCCGTGACCATGGTCTTCTCGGCGGTGCCGACCCTGATCGCGGGCCTGATCCTCAATGGCAACGGCCAGCAGGTCGCCGTCGCCTACACGGTCGCCGCGCTGGTCTCCTCCATCGCCTACTCGGCGCTGTTCCTGCTGCTCGGCACGGTCTCCCGGCACGCGGTGGTCTTCGGGCTCGTCTATGCGCTGGTCTGGGAGGCGCTGTTCGGCTCGCTGGTGCCCGGCGCGCGCACGCTCAGTGTCCAGCAGTGGTCGCTGGCCGTCGCCCACAAGGTCGCCGGCGGTGACCTGGTGACCTCGGAGGTGGGCCTGCCGACGGCCACGGTGCTGCTGGTGGCGGTGACCGTGCTGGCCACCTGGTACGCCGGGCAGAAGCTGCGGACGCTGAAGCTGGCGGGCGAGGAGTAGGCCTCCGGCGGCTTGACGGGGACTTCACACCGGTCCGGGCACACTGGACAAAGCGGATGTATGGCTAGGAGGTCGTCGATGACAGAGGAGATGCCGGGAAACGACGGGCACGCGCGCTCCGAGGGTGACGTCCGGGACGGCCTGGGCGAACTGGTCCTGGACGAGGCCTTCATACGGAGCGCGGAGACCTCCGAGCCGTCCGCGAGAGCACGGATGCTCGCCGCCCGCTGGCGCGCAGAGGAGCCGGAGCCGCAGCCGTGGCGCTCCGACGAGCCACCGGCGGGCTGGTTCTTCAGCAAGGCACGCCGGCGCAGGTGGCGCCGCCGGTAATTCAGTGGCGTTCAACTCGGCGGCGAGGCACAGTGGTTGTGCCCCATCCGCCGGGATCGTCCCGGCTCCACGATCTGGGAGAGGAGCAGGGCGATGCCCATGCACGGCAGTACGCCCAGCTCCCGACAGGGCAGCCCGAGGCCGGCTCCGGTGTAGTTACCCCGCCGTAGAGCCCTAGGAGCTGCCCGGGGCGGCCGCTTCGAGCACGTGAGCGCTGCGCTCACGTGGGCCGCCTTCCCCGTGGCCCCCTTGACAAGGGGGCACCCTGCGCTGGGGCGGCTGGGTGAGTCGCGCAACGCGGCGCTGACGAGGTGCCGCTGCGCCCACCCGTGCCGCCCCAGCGGCACGACTGCCCGCAGCGGCGGCGCTGCCTCGCGATCAACCCAGCAAGCGCTCCAGCACCACCGCGATCCCGTCCTCCTCGTTGGAGGAGGTCACTTCGTCCGCCACCGCGCGGAGCTCCTCGTGGGCGTTGGCCATGGCCACGCCTCGGGAGGCCCAGGCGAACATCGGGATGTCGTTGGGCATGTCGCCGAAGGCGATCGTGTCCGCGGCCTTCAGGCCGAGACGGCGGGCGGCCAGAGACAGTCCCGTGGCCTTGGACAGGCCCAGCGGGAGGAGTTCCACGATGCCCGTGCCCGACACGGCCACGGTGACAAAACCGCCGGCGGCCTGCCGGGCGGCCTCCGCCAGCTCGTCGTCGCCCATCGTCGGATGCTGTATGTAGATCTTGTTCAGCGGAGCCGTCCAGAGGTCGGACGCGTCCGTGAAGGGGGTGGCGGGGAGTGTGCCCGTGACCGCATAGCCCGGGCCCACCAGTACCTCCCCGTCGAGGCCGTCGCGGCCGGCCGCGAGATACAGCGGTCCCACCTCGGACTCGATCTTCGCCAGGGCCACGCCCGCCAGCTGTCGGTCCAGGGTCACGGACGTCAGCAGGCGGTGCGCCCCGGCGTCGTAGACCTGCGCGCCCTGGCCGCAGACGGCGAGGCCCTCATAGCCGAGGTCGTCCAGGATGTGGCGGGTCCACGGGACCGCGCGGCCGGTGACGACTATGTGGGCCGCGCCCGCCGCGGTGGCCGCGGCGAGCGCGTCTCGGGTGCGCCGCGAGACCGACTCGTCGGAGCGCAGGAGCGTTCCGTCGAGGTCGGTCGCGATCAGCCGGTAGGGGAATCCGGTCACCTGGCGACCGGCTCCAGGACCTCCCGGCCGCCCAGGTACGGGCGCAGCACTTCGGGGACCCGGACGGAGCCGTCGGCCTGCTGGTGGTTCTCCAGGATCGCCACGATCGTGCGCGGTACGGCGCACAGCGTGCCGTTGAGGGTGGCGAGCGGCTTGACCTGCTTGCCGTCGCGGACACGGATCGACAGGCGGCGGGACTGGAACTCGGTGCAGTCCGAGGTCGAGGTCAGCTCGCGGTACTTGCCCTGGGTCGGGATCCACGCCTCGCAGTCGAACTTGCGGGCGGCCGAGGCGCCGAGGTCACCGGAGGCGACGTCGATGACGCGGAACGGCAGCTCCAGCGAGGTCAGCCACTGCTTCTCCCACTCCAGCAGCCGCTGGTGCTCGGCCTGGGAGTCCTCGGGCGCGACGTAGGAGAACATCTCGACCTTGTCGAACTGGTGCACACGGAAGATGCCCCGGGTGTCCTTGCCGTGCGAGCCGGCCTCGCGGCGGAAGCAGGGCGAGAAGCCCGCGTACCGCAGCGGCAGCTTGTCGGCGTCGAGGATCTCGTCCATGTGGTAGGCCGCGAGCGGAACCTCGGAGGTGCCGACCAGGTAGAGGTCGTCCTTGTCGAGGTGGTAGACGTCCTGGGCCGCCTGGCCGAGGAAGCCGGTGCCCGCCATCGACTGCGGGCGGACCAGCGCCGGGGTCAGCATCGGGGTGAAGCCGGCCGCGGTGGCCTGGGCCATCGCCGCGTTGACCAGAGCCAGCTCCAGCAGGGCGCCGACGCCGGTGAGGAAGTAGAAGCGCGAGCCGGAGACCTTGGCGCCGCGCTCGACGTCGATGGCGCCGAGCAGCTGGCCGAGCTCCAGGTGGTCCTTGGGCTCGAAGCCCTCGGCGCCGAAGTCACGGATCGTGCCGTGCGTCTCCAGCGTGGTGAAGTCCTCCTCGCCGCCGACGGGCACGTCGGGGTGGACGAGGTTGCCGAGCTGGAGCAGCAGCTCCTGGGTCTCGGCGTCGGTCGCGTCGCGCTCGGCGTCGGCGGCCTTGACGTCGGCGGCGAGCTGGCTCGCCCGCTTCAGCAGCTCGGCCTTCTCGTCGCCGGTGGCCTTGGGGATGAGCTTGCCGAGCTGCTTCTGCTCGGCACGCAGCTCGTCGAAGCGGACGCCGGAGGACCTGCGCCGCTCGTCGGCAGACAGGAGGGAGTCGACGAGCGCGACGTCCTCTCCACGGGCGCGCTGGGACGCGCGCACACGGTCGGGGTCCTCACGGAGCAGGCGAAGGTCAATCACGAGGCCAAGGCTACCGGTGCGGGCTTGCCGCTCACGAATCCCTATTCCATGACGCTGGGATTCGCCCCAGTTTGTCGCTTACGTTCCGCTATGCGCAAATTGCGGAACGTGTCGGAACATGTCGAAAGATCCATCTGGGCCCGTCAAGGAAAAGTGTCTCACTACCTGGGACGGGGCAGCGTCCGGGCGCCGGGTTGACCGGATTTCCTTGTGGAGAACGGGACTTCGTAGGCCCGCTGTCCACAGCGATCCACACCCTCCGCAGAGTTATCCACAGGCTGTGTGGAAGGTCTGTGGATTTCGGAATTGATCACTCCGGAACATCGGGGCGGACGGGAGAATTCCCAGGGCAAGCCCGGTTCACACCCACTTTTGAGTGGAAAGGGGTCGCTCCAAAAGATGAATCAACGGAAACGAGTGGACGAAGGGTGAGGTGCGGGATAGTGGCCGCATCGGGGGCGCGCGGGGCGATTTGTCGACCGGCTCACACGACCTTGTCGACTTGTCCCCAGGTCGAGAAGCGGACCTGTGGATAACTTCTGTGGATAACGAAGATAGGCAGGTAGTACTGGCCGGAAGCAGTCTACGGCTGCCTCAGAACCGGCCGTCCTGGCAGCGCGCCACCCAGTCCGCCGCCGCCATGAACTCCTCGTCCGACGTCCCCGGCCGGGTCGCCGGAGCCTCGGCCGGCCCGATGTCCGCACGCGGATAGGAGCCGAGGAAACGCACCTGCAGACAGATCCGCTTCAGGCCCATCAGCGCCTCCGCCATCCGCCGGTCGGAGATATGGCCTTCGGCGTCGATGCAGAAGCAGTAGTTGCCGATGCCGGCGCCGGTCGGCCGGGACTGCAGCAGCATGAGGTTGATGCCGCGCGAGGCGAACTCGCCGAGCAGGTCACGCAGGCCACCGGGGTGGTCGTCGCTCTGCCACAGCACCACCGAGGTCTTGTCGGCGCCGGTCGGCGCGGCGGGCCGGGCCGGGCGGCCGACCAGCACGAACCGGGTCTGCGCGTTCTCCGCGTCGTGGATCCCGGTCTCCAGTGCCGTCAGGCCGTACCGCGCGGCGGCGAACTCGCCTGCGAAGGCGGCGTCGTAGCGGCCCTCCTGGACCAGGCGGGCGGCGTCCGCGTTGGAGGCGGCCGACTCCCAGTGCGCGTCCGGGAGGTGCTTGCGCATCCAGTTGCGCACCTGCGGCTGGGCCGCCGGGTGGGCGGAGACCGTCTTGACGTCCTTGAGCGCGGTGCCGGGCCGGACCAGCAGCGCGAAGGTGATCGACAGCAGCACCTCGCGGTAGATCGTCAGCGGTTCGCCCGCGACCAGCTCGTCCAGGGTGGTGGTGATGCCGCCCTCGACGGAGTTCTCGATCGGCACGAACGCGGCCTCCGCCTCGCCGGCCCGCACCGCGTCCAGCGCGGACTGCACCGACACATACGGGACGAGCTCCCGGGTGGCCGATTCCGGGAGCGTCCGGAGGGCGACTTCGGTGAAGGTGCCCTCGGGGCCGAGATACGCATAGCTCGCTGGCATGTCCTCACCCTAATGGCCGTTCGGGAGCCCGTCGTATGCGTCTCACGAATGCCACTCGACCGAGTGGTTTGAAACGGGAAATCCACAAAAGAGCCAGATCCTGCTGATCACGCCTCCAGCAGCCGCTGCCCCACATACTCGCCCTTCGTGGCCCCGCCCGGCACCGCGAACAGTCCGCTCGCCTCGTGCCGGATGTACTGCGACAACGCGTCACCCCGGTCGAGCTTGCGCTGCACCGGGACGAAGCCGCGCAGCGGGTCGGCCTGCCAGCAGACGAAGAGCAGACCGGCGTCGGGCGTGCCGTCCGCATCGAAGCCGTCGTGGTAGGAGAAGGGACGCCGCAGCATGGCCGCGCCGCCGTTCTTGTCGGGCCGGGTGATCCGGGCGTGAGCGTTGAGGGGGACGACGTACTCGCCCTTGGCGTCGGTCTTCTCCAGGTCCATCGGGGTCGTCTCGTCACCCCCGGACAGCGGCGCCCCGTTGGACTTCCGGCGCCCGATGACCGCCTCCTGCGCCGGCACCGACAGCTTCTCCCAGTCCTCCAGGAGCATGCGGATGCGGCGTACGACGGCGTAGGAACCGTTCGCCATCCAGGCCGGCTCGCCCGAGGCGGGCACGAAGATCCGCCGGTCGAAGTCGGCGTCGGCCGGCTTCGGATTGCGCGTGCCGTCCAGCTGGCCCATGAGGTTGCGGGCGGTCATGGGGTGCGCGGTGGCGCCCGGGGTGCGGTTGAAGCCGTTCATCTGCCAGCGCAGGCGGGCTGCGCCGCCCGCGTCCTTCTGGATCGCGCGCAGGGCGTGGAAGGCGACCAGGGCGTCGTTCGCGCCGATCTGCACCCACAGGTCGCCGTCGCTGCGCGCCTTGTCGAGGTGGTCGGAGGAGAAGTCCGGCAGCGGGTCCAGCGCGCTCGGCCGCTGCTGCTCCAGACCGGTCCTGCCGAAGAACGAGTGCCCGAAGCCGAAGGTGATCGTCAGCGAGCAGGGCCCGGCGTCGCGGGCCACATCGGTGTCGTCGTGCGGCGCGGCCTCGCCGGCCATCAGCCGCTCGGCCGTCGTCGACCAGCGGCGCAGCAGGGCCGCGGCCTCCTTGCGGCCGGCGCCCGCCACCAGGTCGAAGGCGACGAGATGACCGCGGGCCTGGAGCCCCTCGGTGATGCCGGGCTGATGTTTCCCGTGAAACATCACCCGGTCGGAGCCCACCGAGGTCAGGGGGGTGGCCGGGTCGGGCGCGGCGGCATAGCCCACGGCCCCGCCGGCCGCGCCGAGCACGAGCCCGGTGGCGCCCGCGGTGCCGAGCAGGGCGCGCCGGGAGATGCCGTGGCCGCCCGCGGACTCGGTCGCCCCGGACACCTCGGCGGCGGTACGGGCCTGAGGGATGGACTGGTCGGGCATGGTGTCGTTCAGCCGATCTGCGCGTTCTTGGAGACGGTCACCTGGTCGATGTCGGAGGTCCGCACGGTGACGGCGATCTTCCAGTCGCCGGCCATGGGGATCTGCACTCCGCTCGCCGACCAGTGGCCGGTGGTGATGTGGTCGGGGGTCACGGGGAGCGGGCCGATCTTCTTCGCCTCCAGGGTGAAGGCCACCTTCACCTCGGGGATGTCGAAGGCCCGGCCGTTGGGGCGCTGGACGTACACATGCATCTCGTTGCCGCCCACGCGCGCGGGGTCGAGGTCGATGCTGACCACGCCCTTGCCGTCGGTGCCGCCGGTGTCGAAGGGCATGTCCAGGGTCAGCGCGCCGTTCGAGGGCGCCGGGGCCGAGGTGGAGGAGGACGAGGAGGCGGCCTTGGCGTCCAGCTCGGTGCGGCCCGGCTCGGTCTGGGTCAGCCAGGTGGTGACGGCGAGCAGCACGACCGCGACACCGGCCTCGGCGAGCACCGTACGGCGCAGCCCGAAGCGGTTCGCGTCGCCGTCCCGCAGCCGCTTCTGCCGGGCGGTGTCCATGGCGGCCCGCTGCCGGGCGAGCTGGGCGGCGCGCCGGGAGTCGTCGGCGCCGGTGTTCTTTCCGGCCGCCTTCGCCGCTGCGACGCGCTCCTTCTCGGCCTCCCCGTCGAAGTCGACCACGACGGTGTCGGCGCTGTCGGTGAGTCGCCCCGTCCACCGTCGCGATATCGAGGCGATGCCGACCAGCAGCGCCACCAGTCCGATCTTGACCAGCAGCAACTGCCCGTACCGGGTGTCCGTGAACGCCGACCAGGAGCCCAGCTGCCGCCAGGACTGGTAGACACCGGTGGCGACGAGCACGACGACGGATCCGAAGGCCAGCCGGGAGAAGCGGCGGACAGCGGCGGCCTCCACGGGTGTCTCGGCGGGCGCCCGGTACAGGGCGACCAGCAGGGCGGTGAGCCCGCCCAGCCAGGTGGCGACGGCGAGCAGGTGGACGACGTCGACGGGCATGGCGATGCCCGGCTGGAGCCCGACCGAGGCATGCTCGGTCATGGCCCAGCAGCTCGCTAGCCCCGCCGCGACGACCACACCGCCGATGGCGAGCCCGAAGGTCAGATCGCGCTTTTCTTGGCCCTCCTCGCGCTTGGTGTACGCGCCGAAGAGGACGGCGATGAACAGCGCGGCGGCGGCGAGCAGCAGCAGCCGCGAGACCAGCGCCGCGCCGGTCTTGGTCTGCAGCACCTGGCCCAGCAGACCGAGGTCGAAGACGTCGGCGAACTTCCCAGAGGTGGTGTAGGAGCCGCGCAGGAGCAGCAGCCACAGGGTGGCCGCGGTGAGCGTGAGCCAGCCGCCGACCACCAGCCGCTGCACGGCCCGTACGCTCGCGCCGCGCTGCCAGCAGGCGAGCACGAAGGCCGCGCCGCCGGCGAGCACGATGAACCCGGCGTACGACGCGTACCGCCCGAACGCGTAGAGCCCGCCCACGGCTCCGCCGCCCGCGACCGGCCCGGTGCCGGAGACCACGGTCTGCGAGGGCGCCCCGATGGAGAAGGTGTAGGCGCCGGAGACGGGGTGGCTGTCGGCCGAGACGACCTGGTAGGTCACCGTGTAGGTGCCGTTGCCCAGGCCGCTCCTGAGCTTCACCGCGTACGTCGTCCCGCTGAGGTTGGCGGGTGTGCCGGTCTGGACCGGCTTGCCCCGGGGGTCGAGGACGCGCAGGGAGTCGTCGTTCGTCGCCACCTTCTCGGAGAAGGTGAGCGACACCTGGCTGGGCGCCTGCTTGACCACCACCCCCTGTGCGGGGTCGCTGCCGGTCAGCGCCGCATGCGCGGAGGCCGGTCCGGCACCCGCGAGCGTCACGCCGATGACGGCGAGGAGCAGCAGCACCAGGGTGCGCAGGCTGCCCCGGTGTCCCGTGGGGGTGATGGTCCGCGTCACGGTGGTGGGTCCCTCCCTCAGTGGCCGGTCGACGGGTTGTACGTGGCGGACTTCACCGGCATCTCGACGGTGAGGGGCCCGGACTTGGCGAAGGTGAGCTGCACGGCGACCGTCTGGCCCTGCCTCGGCTTGCGCTTCAGCTTCTCGAACATCAGATGGTTGCCACCGCTTTTGAACACGAGTTGACCGTGGGCGGGTACGGCGAAGGAGTTCTTCTCCTGCATGGCGCCGTCCATGGTGCTGTGCATGGTGATCTGGCCGGCGATGTCACTGGTCACCGCGGTCAGCTCGTCCGCGGCGCCGCCCTTGTTGGTGATCGTCAGAAAGCCGGCGGCCATGTCGGCGGAGACCGGCTGCGGCATGTACGGCCCGCTCACCGACAGTTCGGCCTTCGAGGCCTCGGACCCGGAGCCGGACGAGCCCGAGCAGCCGGCGAGGGTCAGGGTGCCGGCGAGCGCGGCGGCCGCGGTCACGAGGGCGGGGCGACGCCTCACGGATTCGCTCCCTTGACGAGCTTGGGCAGGTCCTTGGTGTAGTCGTCGACCGTGGCGTCCTCGCCGTAGAGGACGTAACCGCCGTTCGTCTTCGGGGAGAAGGCGATGACCTGGGTGCCGTGGACGGAGACGAGCTTGCCGTTCTTGTCCTTCGTCGTCGGCTCCACGGAGATGCCGACGGAGCGGGCACCGGCCTGGATGGTGGCGAAGTCGCCGGTCAGGCCGATGAACTGCGGGTCGATGCCCTTGAGCCACTTGCCCAGCTCGGCCGGGGTGTCACGGCCGGGGTCGGTGGTGACGAACACGACCCTCAGGTCGTTCTGCTCGGCCTTGGGCAGGGCCTTCTCGGCGACGGCGATGTTGCTCATCGTCGTCGGGCAGACGTCGGGGCAGTGGGTGTAGCCGAAGTACAGCAGGGTCGGATGGCCCTTGGTCTCCTGGCGGAGGTCGTACTTCTTGCCGTGCGTGTCGGTGAGGACCAGGTCCGGCTTCTGGAAGGGCTGGTCGAGGACGGTGGCGGCCTTGCCCGAGTCGGACTCCTCCGAGACCACGGAGACCGGCGACTTGTCGTCGTTCCCGCTGCCGCAGGCGGAGAGGGTCAGGGAGGCGGCGGCGAGCAGCGCGGCCGCGGCGAACGTCTTCTTACGCATAGAAAAATGTCCCAGATGTAGGTAATCCGGCGCGCACCGGGGGTCGTACGACAGCCTCGACAGCGTCGCACGCACCGCACGACCCCGGTGCGCGGTCCGGAAGGGCTCAGGCGGTCCGGCGGCGTCCCGCGAGGACGCCGTAGGCGACGCCCGCGACGCCGACGACGATGCCGACCACGCCGAGCACGCGCGCGGTGGTGTCGGTGTCGTGGGAGCCGGATCCGGAATCGGCGGCGGCCGTGTCCGCGGTCGTGTCGGAGGCGTCCTCGGCGCCCGCCGTGCCGTGGTGGTCGTCGGTCGCGGCGGACAGCTGCAGCACGGGCGCCGGGTTCTCCGGCTCGTCCTGGCCCGCCCGCGGCACCTCGATCCAGCGCACGACCTCCTTGTCGGAGTACGTCTGGATCGCCTTGAACACGAGCTGGTCGGTGTTCTCGGGCAGGGCGCCGAGGGAGAGCGGGAACTTCTGGAAGTAGCCGGGCTGGATGCCCTTGCCGGCGGCGGTCCAGGTGACCTTGGTGACGGCCTCGTCGATCTTCTCGCCGTGCACGGTCAGCGGCTTGTCCAGCTTGGACTTGGTGACCTGCACGTTCCAGCCGGCGACGGACTCGGGCATGACCGAGGCGAGCGGGTGGCCGGCCGGGAAGTTGATCTCGATCTTGGTGGTCGAGGTGTTGTCGCGCTCGTTGGGGACCTTGAAGTCGACGACCGCGTAACCGCCCTTGGCCGCGGTGCCCTCCGGCTGCACGGAGACATGCGCGAAGGCGGGGACGGACAGCGCCAGTACGGCCGTGCCCGCGACGGCGCCGGCGGCGAGGGTGCGGGATGCGATACGAGAAGCCTGCATGGCAGAGCACTCCACTCTGAGGGTTCTGGTGGCGAAGAGAGGTACGCGTGCGTGTGGCCGTGCCCTTCGGGGGTTCACGGTGCGCACGCGCGCGTGCCGCGCGACGGCGGCAGCCCTCTGCTCCGGATCACCGGATCGGTGCAGTGGTGCGCGCGTCGCGTCAGGCGGCGAGACGGAAGCCGGCGGCGGGTGGGCCGCGCCGGATCACCGTGTGCTGGAGTGCGGTGGTGTGCGGGGCGGGTGCCTCGTCCGGTGCGGTACGACGGCCGTGCGTGAGGGGCTCGGAGGCGGGGAGCAGTCCGGCGCACAGGGCGCGCACCAGCGCAAGCGCGGCGCGCAGGGACCGTACGAACGCCCCCTCCGCGACTCCGTGCGCCGACAGCTCGATCAGCCGCAGCAGCGCCAGATCGCCGCGGCGCAGCAGCCAGCCCGCGGCGACGGCCGCGAGGACGTGGCCGAGCAGCATCGGCAGCGAGGGCAGCAGTGCGGCGGAGGCGCCGGTGGCGTCGTACGCGTGGTGCATGCCGCCCACGGCCGCCACGGGCCGGCCCGAACGGTCGACGAGGTGCGCGGCGAACAGCAGGTGGAAGGCGTGCCCCGGGGTCAGCGCGGCCGGGCTCGACCCGCACAGCAGCCGCGCGGCCTGCTCGACCAGCGCGGTGTCGCTGAGCGAGGAGACCGTCGAGCCGGTGGAGTTCATCGCCCCTGTCGCCGTCCCGCCGGAGGCCATGGCGGTGCCGTGCTGGCCCAGCCCGAACAGCGTGTGCAGCGCGGTCTGGCCGAGCGCGAGGAGCGCGGCGATGCCCGGCAGCGAGCGGGCCCGCCCGGCGAGCGGCACCACGAGCAGCAGACAGCCGAGGAAGCCCGCGCCCAGCGTCCACAGGGGCACCCCCGCGCAGGAGGCGAGGGTGTGCCCGCACGCGGCCAGCGCGACGCAGACCGCGGCGAACACCGCGGCCCGCAGGATCCGGAGCCCGGCTCCGGGACGCGCCGTGCGCGGGTGGGGGGCAGTCATGGCGGCCTCATCATCGCACTGCGCTCACGGGCGCCCTGCGGCAGGGCCGGGGGAACGTCCCTCATACACCGATTCCTCCCTCCGCACATCGGCTGTATGGGCGGAGTCACGTCAACTGTGTGCTTACGGCCCCCTACGGGCGGCAATACGTATCGGTATGTCGTTCCGCGGCCAGGAGGCTGGAGCATGAGCATCTGGTGGTCACTCCATCTGCGCCGCGAGGCCGCGAGCGTGCCGCTCGCCCGGCGGCTGTTGATCGGCACCATGGAGACGGCGGGCGTCGACCCGGAGGTCTCCTACGACCTGTCCGTCGCGCTGACCGAGGCCTGCGCGAACGCCGTCGAGCACGGCGGGAGCGCGTCGCACGGCGGCGTCTCGGAGGCGTACCGGGTGACCGCGTATCTCGACGGCGAGAAGTGCCGTATCGAAGTGGCCGATTCCGGACCGGGGTTCGCCCGTGCCCAGGAGATCCGGCCCGCCCGCGTGGACGCCGAGCACGGTCGCGGCCTGTGTCTCATCCGGGAACTCGCCGACCACGTCCACATCGGCGCCAAGCCCGGCCGGGGCGGCACGGTGGTCAGCTTCGACAAGATCCTCAAATGGACGAAGGACCCCTCGCTGCTGACGGCATAGTGAGGGCATGGAGATCGAGAGCGGCGACATAGCGCCCGGGGTGACGCTCCGGCTTCTGGCCCGGGCCGACGCGGCCGCGCTGAGCGCGGCCTACGTGGACAACCGTGAGCACCTGCGGCCGTGGGAGCCGCGCCGGCCGGAGTCCTTCTTCACCGAGGCGGGGCAGCGGGAGCGGATCGACGGGCTGCTGCGGGTGTTCTCCGAGGGCGGCGTGGTTCCCTTCGTGTTCCAGGCGGCGGACGGGCGGATCGTCGGGACCATCACCCTGACCGGGATCGTCAAAGGGCCCTTCTGCAGTTCCTCCCTCGGTTACTGGGTGGCCGCCGACCAGCAGAAACGCGGTCTGGCCACGGCCGCGGTGGAGCGGGTCTGCCGGATCGCGCGGGACACGGTGGGGCTGCACCGGATCGAGGCCTCCACGCTGCTCGAGAACACCGGCTCGCAGCGGGTGCTGACGAAATGCGGGTTCGAACCGATCGGTATGGCCCCGAAGTACCTGCACATCGACGGGCAGTGGCGGGACTGCCGGCTGTTCCAGCGGATCCTGCACGACCGCGACCCCGCCCTGTGACGAGCCCGGCTCAGGCGCCCAGCACCTTCGCCAGCACCTCCAGCGCCTCCGGATACACCCGCTCGCGGGGCGTCCCGTAGCCGACGACCAGGCCCTGCGGTCGGCCCTCGCCGGGCACCTGCCAGTGGTCGCCGAGGGCGCCGAGAGCGAGGCCCTCGGCCTCCGCGCGGGCCAGCACCTCCGCCTCGTCGGGCACGTCGATCAGCGCGTGCAGCCCCGCCGCGATCCCGTGCACGCTCCGGCCCGCCCCCAGCCGGCCCAGCAACTGGTCCCGGCGGCGCCGGTAGCGCAGCCGGCACGCGCGTACGTGCCGGTCGTAGGCGTGGCTGTCGATCAGCTCGGCGAGCGCCAGCTGGCCGATGGTCTCGGTGTGGTGGTCGCTGTGCAGCTTGGCGTCGGCGACCGCGTCGACCAGGTGCGGCGGCAGCACCATCCAGCCGAGGCGGAGCGCGGGGCCGAGCGTCTTGGAGGCGGTGCCCAGGTAGACCACCTGGCCCGGTGCCATGCCCTGCAACGCGCCCACCGGCTGGCGGTCGTAGCGGAACTCCCCGTCGTAGTCGTCCTCGACGATCAGTCCGCCACGCGCGCGTGCCCAGTCGCCGAGCGCCCGCCGCCGCTGCGGGTGCAGGGTCACCCCGGTCGGGTACTGGTGCGCCGGTGTGACCACCACGGCGGCGGCCTCGCCGAGGTCCTCGGGGCGCACCCCGCGCGCGTCGACCGGTGCCGGCAGGACCGTTCCGCCACCCCGCCGTACGACCTCGCGGTGGAACGGCAGCCCTGGGTCCTCCATGGCGACGGCGGCGCCGTCCAGCACGCGCGTGAGCAGCGCGAGGCCCTGGACGTACCCGGAGGTGATCACGATCCGCTCCGGCGGCGCGAGCACCCCGCGCGCCCGGCCCAGATAGCTCGAGAGCGCCGTGCGCAGCTCGATCCGTCCGCGCGGGTCGCCGTAGTCGTACGCCAGTGAGGGCGCCGTCGCTATGGCCCGGCGCAGCGCGCGCAGCCAGGCCGCCGCCGGGAACGCACCGACGTCCGGGCTGCCGGGGCGCAGATCGAAGCGCGGGGCACGCGTGCGTGCCGCGGTGCCGGGTTCCGCCGAGGCGACGGGCGGCAGTTCGGCGACCCGGGTGCCCGAGCCCTGGCGTGCCGTCAGGTATCCCTCGGCGACGAGCTGGTCGTAGGCGGCCTTGGCGGTGCCGCGCGAGATGCCGAGCTCGGTGGCGAGCCGCCGGGTGGCCGGCAGCCGGGTCCCGGGCACGAGCCGCCCGTCGCGTACGGCGTCCCTCAGGGCCCGCTCCAGTCCGATCCGGCGCCCGTCCGCCGAATCCGGCTCCAGATGCAGATCGACACCGACACCGGACCAGAAGTCGTCGTCCACCCATTCACCCCCGTCAGTGCACGCGCCCCAAAGGGGCGCGGGGCTGTGCCGATATGCGGCTCCGCCGCGTGGGCGCGACCAGCCATGGACGACCGGCAGACGAAATGGCCGGGCACTCCCTGGTACCCGGCCATTGAATCCCAGATCAACCCTTCAGCGTGGCCATCCATGCCTCGACCTCGCCCGACCGCCGAGGCAGCGCAGCGCTCAGGTTCCTGTTGCCGTCCTCGGTGACGAGGATGTCGTCCTCGATGCGGACACCGATGCCCCGGTACTCCTCCGGCACGGTCAGGTCGTCGGACTGGAAGTACAGCCCCGGCTCGACCGTCAGCACCATGCCGGGCTCCAGGACACCGTCGACGTAGGTCTCGGTCCGCGCGGCGGCGCAGTCGTGGACGTCCATGCCGAGCATGTGGCCGGTGCCGTGCAGGGTCCAGCGGCGCTGCAGGCCCAGCTCCAGGACGCGCTCGACCGGGCCCTCGACCAGGCCCCACTCGACGAGCTTCTCGGCGAGCACGCGCTGGGCGGCGTCGTGGAAGTCGCGGTACTTGGCGCCCGGCTTCACCGCCGCGATACCGGCCTCCTGGGCCTCGTACACGGCGTCGTAGATCTTCTTCTGGATCTCGGTGTACGTGCCGTTGACCGGCAGCGTACGCGTGACGTCGGCGGTGTAGAGGGTGTGGGTCTCCACGCCCGCGTCCAGCAGGAGCAGGTCGCCGGAGCGGACCGGGCCGTCGTTGCGGACCCAGTGCAGGGTGCAGGCGTGCGGGCCGGCCGCGCAGATGGAGCCGTAGCCGACGTCGTTGCCCTCCACGCGCGCGCGGAGGAAGAACGTGCCCTCGATGTAGCGTTCGCTCGTGGCCTCCGCCTTGTCGAGGACCTTCACCACGTCCTCGAACCCGCGGACGGTGGAGTCGACGGCCTTCTGCAGTTCGCCGATCTCGAACTCGTCCTTGATCAGCCGGGCCTCGGAGAGGAAGACGCGCAGCTCCTCGTCCCGCTCGGCGGTGACCTTGTCGGTCAGCGCGGCCTCGATGCCGGCGTCGTAGCCGCGCACCACGCGCACCGGGCCGGTGGCCTCGCGCAGCTTGCCGGCCAGCTCGCGCACATCGGCGGCCGGGATGCCGTACAGCGCTTCGGACTCGGCGAGGGAGTGGCGGCGGCCGACCCACAGCTCGCCCTGGCCGGAGAGCCAGAACTCGCCGTTCTCGCGGTCGGAGCGGGGCAGGAGGTAGATCGTCTCCTCGTGGCCGCCGTCCTTCGGCTCCAGGACGAGGACGCCGTCCTCGGTCTGGTTGCCGGTGAGGTACGCGTACTCGACGGAGGAGCGGAAGGGGTACTCGGTGTCGTTCGAGCGGGTCTTCAGGTTGCCCGCCGGGATCACCAGGCGCTCGCCCGGGAAGCGGGCGGAGAGCGCGGCGCGGCGGCGGGCGGTCTCGCCGGCCTGCGGGATCGGCTGCAGGTCACGCAGTTCCGTGTCGGCCCAGCCGGACTTCATGTTCTCGGCCAGCTCGTCGGAGACGCCCGGGTACAGGCCGTTCTTCCGCTGCTTGATGGGCTCCTCGGACTCGGCCTCCGGGCCCTCCGCGGTAGCGGAGTCGGGGACAGCCGGGTTGAGCTCGTCGGACACGTGATCCTCCTCGATACGCCTTGTGATCTCCCCCGGGGCCCGCGACGCTCCTGCTTGTGGCCGAGCGGGGACCACCATCATCGTACGGTCGTACCGCGGGCGGACCAGGGTCGGACGCCCTGCTATGCCCGGTCATGCCAGCCCCCGGGGGCGGTGCTCAGTCGAAGCGGGCCGCCAGCAGTACCACGTCCTCCTCGCTGTCGGCCGCGTCCAGGCCGTCCGGCAGGACGGTGCGCAGGACGTGGTCGGCGACGGCGCCGGGGTCCTGGCGCAGTGTGCGCGGGGTGCTCGCGGCGGCCGCGTGCAGGCGGGCGAAGGCGCGGTCCGTCGGGTCGCCGGTACGGTGCAGCAGCCCGTCGGTGTAGAGCAGGACCGTCTCCCCGGCCTCCGCCTCGATCTCGACGCTCGGCGCCTCCCAGCAGGCGAGCATGCCGAGCGGAGCGGAGACGGAGGTCTCGGCGAACTCGGTGCGCCGCTCGCCGATCAGCAGCGGCGGGCTGTGTCCGGCGCCGGCCAGGGTGATCTTGCGCAGGGCGGGCTCGCAGTAGGCGAACAGCGCGGTGGCCGAGCGGGCGGGCTCGGTCAGCCGCAGCAGCAGCTCCAGGTCGGACAGGACGGCGACCGGGTCCTCGCCCTCCATCACGGCGTACGCGCGCAAGCTGGCGCGCAGCCGGCCCATCGCGGCCACGGCGCTCGGCCCGGAGCCGGTGACCGAGCCGACGGACAGGCCGAGCGCGGCCTCCGGCAGCGGCAGCGCGTCGTACCAGTCACCCCCGCCGTGCGGGCCGGTGCGGTGCCGGGCGGCGAGCTGGACGCCGGGCACGCGGGGCAGCCGGGTGGGCAGCAGTTCCTCGGTGATGGTCGCCACGTGCGCGCGGGCGCGTTCCACCTCCAGCAGCCGGGCGAGGTGCTCGGTGGCGTACCGGACGTAGAGGCCGACGAGGTGGCGCTGCCGCTCGTGGGGTTCGGCCGGTTCGTCATAGAGCCAGACGGCGGCGCCGAGGCGGCCGGCGGCCTCGCTCGCGAGGGGCAGGGCGTAGCTGGCGGCGTAGCCGAGGCGGGCGGCCACCTCACGGTGCCGGGGGTCGAGGCCGTCCTCGGCGAGCAGGTCGGGGTGGACGATCTCGGCGCTCGTGCCGGTGTCGTACGGCAGCGCGCCGCGGGGGACGGTCTCGATGTGGCCGAGGTCGGCGCGGCCGAGGCCGAGGCCGAGGGTGGTGCGGGGGCCGAGTCCGTCGCCGGGTTCCAGGGCGACCAGGCCGCGGCGGGCGCCGACGAGGGCGGCTCCGGCGCGCAGGAGTTCATGGAGGGCCGGTTCCAGTGCGTTCCTGCGGGACAGGCGCTCGGTGAGTTCGTGGAGGGTCGTGAGGTCCGAGACCCAGCCGGCCAGCCGGTCCTGGAGGAGGGCGCCGGGCGCGGGGGTGTTCGGCGCGGGGACGAGAGCGGGGTCGGGGGAGGGACCGGCACCGGCGGCGGGGGGAGTGGGCGCGACAGTGTGGGCGGGCGTCGGAACCGTTGGATCGATTCCAGCCACTTTCGGAGGGTGCGGGGCGTTCATGGCGTCCGGCTCTCGGACCGGTGCGTATTGCTGAAAAGCATCGCAAACCCCCATGGAATTCTGCGCCGCTAGCAGTGCCTCCACATGTACACGCACTCGTGAGGGGATGTCCAGCATTGTCCTGCAGGGATTCCTGGTGTCCATGAGCCGGACGAGGTTTCCCCTGAACCCCTTGCCTTACTGCCAAGTTGGCTGAAAACTGCACGAGGTATCGGTCCATTGCGGTCGACTGGCCTTGCTCCACGGAGCGTCACAGCGGTCGTGATGGGTACGTACTCGGTGAAGGCCAGGGGTGGTTGGGGGCCACCCGGAACCTGGCGACGGACCCGGGCGTCATAGCCACCGACGGCCGAGCCCCATCCTCCCGCGGCGGAGGCGGAGAGAAACACGCGCGACGGCAAAACGCCATACTTCGCCACCCCCCGCGCCACGCCCGTGCTTTTGCCAGACGCACTATGGACGCGGACGCGGCCCATGCTCGACCCCTTGGGGTTCCCCCTGCCGTGCGCAGGGGTGTGATGCGCCAACAGGTACGCACAGTGAAGTGATCGACACATGGTGTGATGTGGACCACGGTGTTGCCAGCGGTGCAACGGAAAGGAACGAGCGCTCATGCGCGAGATCCTCGGAAGGCGACGCAGGCTCCTGTCCAGGCGGAATGACGGGAGGCCCGGGCGGAACGACGAGAGGCCTGAGCTGATCGGCGCGGCCCTGACCTTCGCGACCGAGTGGCGGTGGCCGGTACTCCCGGGCGTGGCCCCGGACCCGCAGGGTCGGGCCCGCTGCGCCTGCCCCGACCCGGAGTGCACGGTGCCCGGTGCGCACCCCTTCGACCCCGGCCTGCTCGCCGCCACGACCGACGCCCGCATGGTGCGCTGGTGGTGGACCAACCGGCCGAGCGCGCCGATCGTCCTGGCCACCGGGGGCAAGGCGCCCTGCGCCGTCAGCCTGCCGGCGCTCGCCGCCTCCCGCGCCCTCGCCCTGCTCGACCGGCGGGGCATGCGCCTCGGCCCGGTGATCGCCTCCCCGACCCGCTGGGCGCTGCTGGTGAAGCCGTACTCCATGGAGCAGTTGGGCGAACTGCTCTACGCCAAGGACTTCGTCCCCGGCTCGCTGCGCTTCCACGGCGAAGGCGGCTACCTCGCCCTGCCCCCGTCCGAGACCGGCCAGGGCGCCGTCCGCTGGGAGCGCGCCCCACTGCCGGGCTCGGCCGCGCCCTGGGTGCCCGACGTGGAGGCCGTGGTGGACGCCGTCGTCGACGCCCTCACTCGTACGGGTGTGAGCGCGCCCGAGTTGTAGGGGTGTCGGGCGCGGGCGGGGCTGCGAGCTCCGTCGGCTCGTTATGTTCCGCACATGCTGCGAAATGCTGGGGGACAAGGCACTCGGTTCTCCGGGAGGCCTTCCGGGCGGCACGGCCGCCGATCGGTACGGGGCGCGGCGCGGCCGGTGGGTGTGCGGTCGACGCGGGTGCGGCCGACGGGGGTAGCGCCGGCGGGTGTGCGGTCGGCGGGTGTGCGCCGACCGGACTCTCGAACGCTGCGGCTGCTCGCGCTCGTGGCCGCCGTGACGGCTGCGGTCGTGCTGCCGCTGGCCGTGGCGTCCGCAGGGCAGGTGGGCAAGGCGGTCCGGCACGTGGTGGCCGGGAAGGCACCGGACGCCGTACGGACCTCAGGGTCGCAGGACGCCTCCGGCAGCGACCCGGACTCCGGTCGGCCTGACGGAGGCTCCGGGCAGCAGGACGCCAAGCCGCCCTCGCTCGACCGGGCCCCTCGGCTGCTCGGGCTGGGCCTGGACACCGCCACCCGGTGCGGCCCCCAGCTCACCTCCCCCGACGGCATCGAGGCGCAGACCTGCGTGCTGGCCGAGGGCACCGACACCTGGGCCCGCACCTACTACCGCAACTCCGCCGGAAAGTCGCTGGACGTCGTGCTCAGCCTGATGGGCCCGGGCGGCCACAGCCTGCAGATGCGCTGTGTCACCAGCGTCGACGACGAGCCCGCCACCTGCGAGACACCCCGGGAGCGCAGCCGGGGCGGCATGGACGCCTACACGGCCGTCACCGAGTTCGCCGCGCACGGGGCCGACGGCGCGCTGCTGCTGCGCTCGGGCAGCAACTCGGCGGACGCCGACGGCAACTCTGCCTCTGCCTACGGGAGTTGACGCCCCGCGGCCCGCCGTACACCGCATGTGGACATGGAAAGGCCCGGTTGCTGGCGACGGGGGATGCACCAGCAACCGGGCTACTGGAACGGTAACAAGAGATCGGCGGTTCGCAAATTCCGTCTGGGGCATTCGGCCACCGATTTACCTGTCGCCAGGGGGAGTTGTGACAGGAGTCACCTGTTCCGCGGGCCGGGCGCGCGCCTTACCGACCGTTCAGTCCACGGACGCGCGCGACGGCGTCAGCTGAGCGTGACCTGCCGGTTGGTGAGGCCGCCGCGTGCCCGGCGCTCGTCCGGCGTGAGCGGCTCGGTGGCGGCCAGGGCGGCGGCGAGGCGCTCGGCGAACTCGGCGGCCGGCTTCTCCACGTCGTCCGCCGTGACCCCGCTCGGCAGGTCCCAGACCGGCACGGTGAGCCCGTGAGCACGGAAGGAGCCCACGAGCCGGGTGCCCTCGCCCAGATGGGAACGGCCCGCCGCGTGCAGCCGCGCGAGAGCGTCCAGAAGCTGCTCCTCCGGGTGCGGCATCACCCAGCGCAGATGGTTCTTCTCCGGGGTCTCGCACCAGTACGCGGCGTCCACACCGGTCAGTCTCGCCGTCGGGATGGCGGCGGCGTTGGCCCGCTCCAGGGAGGCGGTCACCTCGGGCGTGGCGTTCTCCGCGTCCGGCACCCAGAACTCGAAGCCGCTGTGCACCTCCGGCTCGAACGGTGCCTGGAGGTCGAGCAGATCCTGCAGCCGCGGACCGCCGGCCGGGGCGCGGCGGCCCTGCACCGGGGTGCCGGGCTCGGCCTGGAGGGCGCGTTGGAGGGTGTCGGCAAGGTCGCGGCTGAGGTCACCGGACGCCGTGTCGTTCTGCAGGCCGAGCAGGATCGACCCGTCGTCGCGGCGCAGCGCGGGCCAGGCCATCGGCAGCACCGTGGCCAGTGTGACCGACGGGACGCCCTCGGGCAGGCCGCCCTTGAGGGTCAGCTCGACCGTCGCGGCCGGCACCAGCTCGCGCAGCGCCACCCAGTCGCACTCGCCGGGCAGCCCCTCGAACGGGCGGTGCACCAGCTCGGTCACCGCATGCGCCGCGGCCCGGCCGTGGCACGCCTTGTAGCGCCGGCCGCTGCCGCAGGGGCAGGGCTCGCGGGCGCCGACAACCGGGACCTCCGCATCACTGAGCTGCGGCCGCTCGGCCTTCGTCTGGGGTCGCTTCTTGGCCATGGTGGGTGTCTCCCGGTTACGGCTCTTCTCGTACGGCGGGAGCCTAGCCGTTCAGGCCATGACCGGCTGGAACCTGTGGACAACGCACGCCCGCTCGACTCCAACGGTGTGAACCTGTGGACGACTTCGGGGTGTCCTTCGGCGCGGTCGAGGTCCTCCGGGCGGGGGCCTCTGGCGCCGGTTCGGCTTACGACCGCGGGGCCGGTCCACGACCGTCGCCACCGGACCGGGCTCCGGTGCCACCGGACCGGGCTCCGGTGCCACCGGACCGGGCTCCGGTGCCGCCGGGCCGGTGTCCTTCGCCGCGTGGCTCAGGCCCTCGATCACGCCCCTCGGCCCAACTCCTCGACCCGTCCGTCAGTCCAGGTCCTCGAACGCGTCCGCGAAGTCCAGTCCGGGCAGGTCCGGCACGCGGGACGTGACGCGCGTAGCGAAACCGTCCCGGCGGCATCCGGCATCGGGATCGTGGACGTCTTCGTGGACCACCACCCAGACCGTCACCTCGCCGCGCACGTCGTCCCGGACGCCCCAGTCGTCGGCGAGCGCCGTGATGATGTTCAGCCCGCGGCCGCCGTGCGCGGTCACCGACGGGGTGGCCGGCGCCGGGCGGGTCGGACCGCCGCCGTCCGTCACCTCGACGATGAGCCGCCCCCGCCCGTCGACCCGCCACGCTGCGCGCACATCGCCGTCGCCGGCCGGCGCGTCGCCCAGGGGCCGCCCGTGTTTGCAGGCATTGCTCAGCAGTTCGGAAAGGATCAGTACGGCGTCGTCGATGACCGATTCGGACACACCACCGCTCCGCAACTGCGAACGCATCAGGTGTCTCGCCTTCCCCACGCCCGCAGGGCCATGGGGTACGGCCATGCTCGACGACGTGGGCACCTCCTGTGCCACCACCAACGCCACCCCCGAGACCTCCTTTGCCCCACGCCACGGTGTGGATGCCCCATTGGCCTGTACCGGAAACCGGCCAATCCTCTTCCGGTGACGCATTCGCAACAGCCCTGCACGGAACGAACGCGCCGGAGCACTCCCTGTGACGAAGGCCTTTCCTGTGGTCGTCGTATGGCTGGATTTCATGGTGTGGCCGAGAGGGGAGGATTCAGCAGCCGCACAGCGGGGTCAAGGGGGCGGGCACGGCTCCTTACCGCCCTCTTGTGGTCACACCCGCCCCAGCTGACGCAGGACCGCGTGCGGGCGGTTGGTGATGACGGCGTCGATGCCCAGCTCCACGCAGAGATCGACGTCCTCTGGCTCGTTCACGGTCCACACGTGCACCTGGTGACCGGCGCGCTGCAGCCGCTCCACATAGGCGGGGTTGTTGCGCACGATACGGATCGAGGGTCCGGCGATTCGCACGCCCGCGGGCAGCCGTCCGTCGCGCAGCCGCGGTGTGAGGAACTGCACAAGGTAGACCGTCGGCAGCGTCGGCGCGGCGGCACGCACGCGGTGCAGCGAGCGCGCCGAGAAGCTCATGATCCGGACCTGGGACTCGGCGGCGGAGGCCGGCGCGTCCAGGCCGAACCGCTTCAGCAGCGTCAGCAGCCGCTCCTCGACCTGGCCGGCCCACCGTGTGGGGTGCTTGGTCTCGATGGCCAGCTCCACCCGCCGCCCGGCGTCCGAGACCAGCTCCAGCAGCCGCTCCAGGGTGAGTACGGAGGTCTCCTCGCGGTCCTCCGGCCGGTGCTCCCAGTCGGGCTCCTCGACCCGTCCGCGCCAGCTCTCACGCGTCTTCCAGGAACCGAAGTCGAGGGTGGCGAGATCCGCCAGTTCCAGCGCGGAGACGGCGCCGCGGCCGTTGGAGGTGCGGTTCACACGCCGGTCGTGGACGCAGACCAGATGGCCGTCGGCGGTCAGCCGTACGTCGCACTCGAGGGCGTCGGCGCCGTCCTCGATCGCCTTCTTGTAGGCGGCCAGGGTGTGTTCGGGCGCGTCTTCGGAGGCGCCCCGGTGGGCGACGACCTGGACGGAGCGCTGTAGTGCGTGGGTCACCGCGTCATGGTGCCACCGTCCGGGGGTGCGCGGGGCGGCTCGGGGACACCTGGTGCCCATTTATGTAACTTTTGCCGGTAACACCCTATATAAAGACTGGTCACGGACCCACAGCCACCGCTTATGGTGCTCTGACGGCTCGTGGGAAAAACTGACTGCATACAAACGGAACAGTGAAGACTGACCACAGCACCATGCACAGCTGCCGAGCGTGACCGAGTGCGACCGAACACAACAGCCGTGGACCGAGGAGAAGAGCTGTGAGCACCGAGAACGAGGGCAACGAGGTACCCCAGGCCCCGTCCGCACCTCCTGTGCCGGTGGCCTCTCCCGCCACTTCCCCGCAGGGCTCCACCTCCGGGGGGAACGAGCCGACGGCTCCCCTCCCGCCCGTACCCCAGGAGACTCCGGCCGTGGCCGAACCCCAGCCGGGCGGGCCCGCCGCCCCGCACCCCTCCACCCCGCACGCCTCCGGCCCGTCGGCCCCGGGTTCGGCCCCCGACGGCTCCTGGCCGCCTCCGCCGCCGGCCAACCCGCCCTACGGCGAGGGCGCGTCCTACGGTGCCGGCGGTGCAGGTGCCGCCGACGGCTTCGGTGGAGCGGGCGGCGCGGGCGGCGTCGGCGGCTGGGGAGCGTCGTACCAGCAGCCCGCCCCCAAGCCGCGCAACGGGCGCGGCGGTCTGGTGGCCGCGGTCCTGGTGGCCGCGCTGGTCGCGGGCGGCCTGGGCGGCGGCCTCGGCTACACCCTGGCCAAGGACAACGACAACAACGGCTCCACCACCGTCTCCGCCTTCGACAACGGCGCCACCCAGGTCAAGCGCGCGCCCGGCACGATCGCCAACGTGGCCGCCAGGGCGCTGCCCAGCACCGTCACCATCGAGGCCGAGAGCACCAACGGCGAGGGCGGCACGGGCACCGGCTTCGTCTTCGACACCCAGGGCCACATCGTCACCAACAACCACGTGGTGGCGGACGCGCTCGACGGCGGCAAGCTGACCGCGACGTTCCCGAACGGCAGGAAGTACGACGCCGAGGTCGTGGGCCACGCCCAGGGCTACGACGTGGCGGTCATCAAGCTCAAGAACCCCCCGTCCGACCTCAAGCCGCTCGCCCTCGGCGACTCCGACAAGGTGGCCGTGGGCGACGAGACGATCGCCATCGGCGCGCCCTTCGGTCTGTCCAACACGGTGACGACCGGCATTATCAGCGCCAAGAACCGCCCGGTGGCCTCCAGCGACGGCAGTTCCACCAGCAAGGCGTCGTACATGAGCGCGCTGCAGACCGACGCGTCGATCAACCCGGGCAACTCCGGCGGCCCGCTGCTGGACGCCTCCGGCGCGGTCATCGGCATCAACTCGGCGATCCAGTCGACCAGCAGCGGCGGCTTCGGCTCCGGCCAGTCCGGCTCGATCGGCCTGGGCTTCGCCATCCCGATCAACCAGGCCAAGTACGTCGCCCAGCAGCTGATCAAGACCGGCAAGCCGGTGTACGCCAAGATCGGCGCCTCCGTCTCGCTGGAGGACTCCAACGGCGGCGCGAAGATCACCGACCAGGGCGCGGGCGGCTCCGCCGCGGTCGAGTCCGGCGGCCCCGCCGACAAGGCCGGCCTCAAGCCGGGTGACGTGATCATCAAGCTGGACGACATGGTGATCGACAGCGGCCCGACCCTGATCGGCGAGATCTGGACCCACAAGCCCGGCGACAAGGTCACGATCACCTACAAGCGCGGCGGCCAGGAGCACACGACCGACCTGACCCTGGGCTCCCGCGTCGGCGACAACTGACGTCCGAGGGCTGCACGCACGCGTGGGGGCGCTTCTCACCAGAGAGTCGCCCCTCGCCGCGCCGGGACACGTGCGCCGGCCCGGACGCTGGTCACCTGTCATCACGCGGCCACCCTCGGTTCCGTACCGGCTCCCGGCGCTCCACTACGGACCACACCACCCGCCGGACGTTCGATCCCGGTACGCTGTACCCGCTCCGCCCCAGGTGGGCGGAAGCGAGGTGGGTTGCCCGAGCGGCCTAAGGGAACGGTCTTGAAAACCGTCGTGGCGCGAGTCACCGTGGGTTCAAATCCCACACCCACCGCCAGCTCAATGGCCCCTGACCAGGTAGACCGGTCAGGGGCCATTGTGTTGGGACGGCCAACTACTTCATTTCGGCCACCAGCCACCTCCCATGGCTTTCAGACAGAAGCAACTCGGTGATCTGGAGCGGGTTGTCGCGGACATT
Organism: Streptomyces sp. NPDC030820; assembly: GCF_055572075.1. NCBI lineage: Bacteria > Bacillati > Actinomycetota > Actinomycetes > Kitasatosporales > Streptomycetaceae > Streptomyces > Streptomyces sp. NPDC030820. Next base: position 143,495 of record NZ_JBVIEB010000005.1, on the reverse strand, counting down.
GACATGCCCGAAACTCCCCTCTTTTGCGAAGAACGCGGAGTCATAGGAGGTCGCCAGCTGCTGTCGCTCGGCGCTGCCGAGAGGGCCGACGAGGGCGTTGACTGCCTGTGGGCAACTCGTCCGGTGCTGATTCGCGGCGAGTTCTGTCTGCGCGGTCCGGGTCATGTGGGCACATACGCGCTCGCCGTCATCTGAACCGAGGTCCCGCAGGAACGCATGGCCGGCGTCTCTCACAGCGTGGAGACGGGAGTTGGTGTCACCAATGCGCACAAGATCAGCACACGTCCCTTGCCTCGTCCGTCTTCCGTGCCGACCACTGCACCTCCGAGTAGGGCCTGCGCATCCGATAAGCGTACGAGAGCGGCAGCTTCCATCCCGTCTGCCGTCGACCCGCACACCGTGGAGCGGGCGTGGTCCACACCCACGGCGGACGTTGGACAGGGGCGCCTCCTCAGGGGGGCGCCCCTGTCACGTGCTCCGCGGGCTTCCCGCTGTCAGGGCTGGTGCCCCGTCATCCGTGCCGCCGAGGCGATCGTCGCGCGGGCCTCGCGTTCGGACAGGCCGGTGTGGCGGGCGGCCTCGGTCAGGGGGTCGGCCAGGGCGGGGCCGATGCCGTTCTCGTAGGCGCGGCAGGCCGCCCAGAAGAGACGGGTGTTGCGCTGGCCCTCGTGCGCGGAGAGGACGAACTGGACCAGGCCGCGGCCGTGGTCGCCGGCGACCACGGGGTGCGGACGCGGATCCGGGGGCCGCGGCGGCGGGACCAGCAGGCGCAGCAGGGACGGCGGGCAGGGGGCGGGGATCAGGTGCGCGGTGCCGGGGGCGGTCGTGTACACGCCGTGGTCGGTGCGGGAGCCGGGGCCGACGAGGTAGCCGCCGGCGCCGCGGATGTCGATGCCGGGGGCGAGGCGTCCGGCGGAGTTCGGTACGACGACGTCCGGCGGGCCGGTGAGCCACAGGTGACGCCCGCCGCTCGGGGTGCGGACGACGACCGTCTCCGGAATGGTGAACAGATGGCGCAGGGCCAGTTCGCGCAGCGCGGTCGAGGAGCTCGTGCCGGACTTGGTGTCCAGGTCGACGCCGATCAGGTGGTACGGCGGCAGCCCGCAGGCGATGCCGTAGCCGGTGGCCCAGGGCGCGGCGGCGAACAGCTCGCGGATACGGACGGGGTCGGTCGAGGCGTCGTACACGCCGTGGCCGAGGCGGCCGCACTCGCCGTGGCAGCGGGGTCCGGCCGGGTCCGGGTCGTCGCGGTGGGGGGAGCGCAGGGCCGGGAGCTTCGTCCGGGACAGGGGGATGACGGCCAGTCCGCGTTCGGCGGCTGACAGGGCGTGTGCGAGGGCCAGCGTCGTGGCCTGCCGGTCGGTGTAGGCCATACCTTCATGTTCGTACGCACGTTCGAAAAAGGGAAGAGGGGTCGATGGCGACGCGCCGAGGGCGGGGAAAATGGCCGGATATATGCCGGAACGATTCGTCCCTTGTGTCGCTTGCTGAGGGAAAGGGCCGCCTGATCCCTCCTGGTGGGTGAAGTGGCGAAAGGTGGTGATGGGGGTTTATCGACTTGTCATCACGCTTGCGTGCGAATCGGATCTTCCGGGGTGGTTCGCCGGGGATCCGGTGGGCAACTCTGATCTCGCGACGTCGTCCACGACAGTCAGAGCGGTCGGCCAACTGCCCTGGCGCAAGCCGTACTTCACGTACTTCCGGCCCTAGGGCCGCAGAGTTCTCGGTTCTGGAGGAACAACATGGCAAGCATCCGTACCGCCCGCGTTCTCGCCGCCGTCGCCGCGCTCCCGCTCGCAGCCGCCCTGTTCGGCGGCGTTGCGGCCGCCGACAACGGCTCCTTCGCGGACAACGGATCGAGCGCCAACACCGGTGTGGCGGGCATCATCGGCAGCGGAGTCGGCCACAACAACAACGGCAACTCGTCCACCACGCAGCAGAACGCTGTCGGCAACGGGGCCTCGAACCAGAGCAACACCGCCCAGGTCAGGGGCTCCGTCTGGACGGCCATCCAGCAGGGCAACGAGAACGTGGCCATCCACTTCACCCGCCTGTGGTGAGCCTCGGGCGAGGTCCCTCCCGGTGAGGGTGCTCGCGGGGTGTGCTTCGGGGTCGTAACACGTCCGCGCGGCGGTACTTCGGTGCCGCCGCGCAGGCGTTTTCCCGTGCCCGTTCTGCGCCGGCCGCGGCCTTGACACCCCACCACGATCTGACGGACAGTCAGGAAGGTTCGACCGCGCCCTGTTGTGCCGCATCGGTGCCGACGGCCGGCTGGGCGTCGCGACGAAGCGGCTCGGGATGACGAGGGGGCGGCGATGAGCACGGCGGAGAGGGGTACCGACCCGCTCGGTGCGCGGCTCAAGGCGTACGAGGGACTGCCGGCCGCCGTCGCCGGGAAGGGCAAGGACCCGGTGAACGCGCCGATGATCCGGCACTGGTGCGAGGCCATGGGCGACGCCAACCCGGCCTACTCCGGCCCGGACGCCATCGCCCCGCCCACCATGCTGCAGGCGTGGACGATGGGCGGCCTCTCGGGCCACGAGGGCCGCACGGGTGCCTACGACGAGCTGCTGTCCCTCCTCGACGCCTCGGGCTGTACGGCCGTGGTGGCCACCGACTGCGAGCAGGAGTATCCACGGCCCCTGCGCCCGGGTGACCAGGTCACGTTCGACTCGGTGATCGAGTCGGTCTCCGACCGCAAGACGACGAAGCTCGGCACCGGCTACTTCGTCACGACCCGCACGGACGTCCGCGTCGACGGCGACCTGGTGGGCACGCACCGCTTCCGCATCCTCAAGTACGCCCCCGCCCGCCGGAAACCCCCGGCCCCGCGCCCCCGTCCGGTGGTCAACCGGGACAACGCCGGCTTCTGGCAGGGCGTGGCCGAGCACAAACTCCTCATCCAGCGCTGCACGGACTGCGGCACCCTGCGCCACCCCTGGCTGCCGGGCTGCAACGCGTGCGGCTGCCTGGACTGGGACACGGTCGAGGCGAGCGGCGAGGGGACGGTCCACTCGTACGTGGTGATGCACCACCCGCCCTTCCCGGCCTTCGACCCGCCCTACGCGGTCGGCCTCATCGAACTTGCCGAGGGCGTGCGGATGGTGAGCAATGTGAGGGGTGTGCCGTACGACAAGGTGCGCATCGGGTTGCCCGTCCAGGTGGAGTTCCGCACCTACGAGGATGCGGAGGGCGCGCAGGTCCTGCCGGTCTTCCGGGTCGTCGACGGCCACGGCGAGGGCGAGGCCTGACATGGACTTCACGCCTACCGAGTCCCAGACCGAGGCCCAGGCACCGACGGCGGGCGCCGAGCTGCCCCCGCTGGAGATCCCGGTCACGCGGACGCTGATCGTGGCGGGGGCGATCGCATCGCGGGACTACCAGGACGTGCACCACGACGCCGAGTCGGCCAGGCAGAAGGGCTCACCGGACGTCTTCATGAACATCCTGACGACGAACGGCCTGGTCGGCAGATACATCACGGACCACTTCGGCCCGACGGCCCTACTCCGCAAGGTCGCCATCAGGCTCGGGGTGCCCAACTATCCGGGCGACACCATGGTGTTGACCGGTACGATCGAGGCGGTCGACGGCGACACCGCCACCGTGCGGGTCGTCGGCACCAACGCCCTCGGCAGACATGTCACGGGCACGGTGACGGTCACGGTCCCTACGGACCAGGACCAGGACCCGGTTCCGGACGCGGACGCGGAGGCCCGCTCATGAGTCCCCGGGCCCGCGACACCCTGGCCGGCCGCGCCGCGATCGCCGGGATCGGGGCCACCGAGTTCTCCAAGGACTCCGGGCGCAGCGAACTGCGGCTGGCCGTGGAGGCCGTGCGGGCCGCGCTGGACGACGCGGGGCTGGCGCCGGCGGACGTGGACGGCATGGTGACGTTCACCATGGACACCAACCCTGAGATCACGGTGGCCCAGGCCTGCGGGATGGGCGAGCTGTCCTTCTTCTCCCGGGTGCACTACGGCGGCGGTGCGGCCTGCGCGACCGTGCTCCAGGCGGCGCTCGCGGTGGCGACGGGCGTGGCGGAGGTCGTGGTCTGCTACCGCGCCTTCAACGAACGCTCGGGCCGCAGATTCGGCGCCGGCGTGCAGCACCGGGAGCCGTCGGCGGAGGGCGTCGCGCTCGGCTGGGTGCTGCCGTTCGGGCTGCTCACGCCGGCCTCCTGGGTGGCGATGGCGGCCCAGCGGTATCTGCACGCGTACGGGCTGACGCCGGAGGTGTTCGGGCATGTGGCCGTGGTGGACCGGAAGTACGCGGCGACCAACCCGGCGGCGTACTTCCACGGCCGCCCGATCACGCTCGCGGATCACGCGGCGTCCCGCTGGATCGTGGAGCCGCTGCGGCTGCTGGACTGCTGTCAGGAGACCGACGGCGGGCAGGCGATCGTCGTCACCTCGGTGGAGCGGGCCCGGGACCTGCCGCATCCCCCGGCCGTGATCGCGGCGGCCGCCCAGGGCGCCGGCCGGGCGCAGGAGCAGATGACCAGCTTCTACCGGGACGATCTGACCGGCCTGCCGGAGATGGGCGCGGTGGCCGGCCGGCTGTGGCGGTCGTCCGGACTCGGCCCGGCCGACATCGATGTGGGGATCCTGTACGACCACTTCACCCCGTTCGTGCTGATGCAGCTGGAGGAGTTCGGGTTCTGCGGAAGGGGGGAGGCGGCGGACTTCGTGGCCGAGGAGCGGCTGCCGCTCAACACACACGGCGGCCAGCTCGGGGAGGCCTATCTGCACGGGATGAACGGCATGGCGGAGGCCGTGCGCCAGCTGCGGGGCACGGCGGTGAACCAGATACCGGGCGCGAGGCGGACCCTGGTGACGGCCGGCACCGGGGTGCCCACCTCGGGGCTGATCCTGACGGCCGACGACTGACCGACGGCCCGCCGGGCCCGTCCGGCCTCAGGGTCGGACCAGCGGGCGGAGCCAGGTCTGATCGGGGCGGAGTCAGGGTCGTACCCGCACACGGGGTGAACCCGCCGTCCACCTTCAGGAGGTGGAGCCGGCCCCACCCCTACAACCTGAGGGGGACGCCGCTTCGGGACCTGGGGGCGATCCGCCGCAGGGGGGTCCACTCCTAGCGTGGGGGCCATGACCACACCCGTCTGCACCAGCGCCTCGGCCGCCGCCGCACCAAGGCGGCAGACCCTCCCGCACCCCCGGCTCCGGCCGGGCGGGGAGACTCCGACATATCCGACGTTCGCGTCGTATGTGCGCGCTCGTCAGCCGGTCCTGCTGCGCACCGCCCGCTCGCTCACCGCGAATCTGAGCGACGCCGAGGATCTGCTGCAGACCGCGCTCGCCAAGACCTATGTGGCCTGGGAGCGGATCGAGGACCAGCGGGCGCTGGACGGCTATGTGCGCCGGGCGCTGCTGAACACCCGGACCTCGCAGTGGCGCAAGCGCAGGGTGGACGAGTTCACCTGCGACGAGCTGCCCGAGCCGGAGCCCGTGCCGGGCGACGACGACCCGGCCGAGCGACAGGCGCTGCACGATGCCATGTGGCGGGCGATCACCAAACTGCCAGCGCGGCAGCGGGCCATGGTCGTCCTGCGCTACTACGAGGACCTGAGTGAGGCCCAGACCGCCGAGGTGCTCGGGGTGTCGGTGGGCACGGTGAAGTCGGCGGTGTCGCGTGCGCTGGCCAAGCTGCGTGAGGATCCTGAGCTGGGACTGGTGCGCTAGCCGGCCCGGGACGTTCCCTGACTTTTCTCCCGAGTGACACGCCCCCTAGTGACATACCGCGCGGTATGTGAGCAGAATCAGCGCAACCTCTACCACCGCGTAGGCAATGTCGCCCCGGGAGGACTCCGTGCTGAGCACCATGCAGGACGTACCGCTGACCGTCACCCGAATCCTGACGCACGGGACACTGGTGCACGGGCGGTCCCAGATCACCACCTGGACCGGGGAAACCGAGCCGCAGCGGCGCAGTTTCGCCGAGGCCGGGGTGCGCGCGGTGCAGCTGGCGAACGCCCTGCGCGACGAACTCGGCGTCCGGGGCGACGACCGGGTGGCCACCCTGATGTGGAACAACGCCGAGCACGTCGAGGCCTACTTCGCGATTCCGTCCATGGGTGCGGTGCTGCACACGCTCAATCTGCGGCTGCCCGCAGAGCAGTTGGCGTGGATCGTCAACCACGCGGCCGACAAGGTCGTCATCGTCAACGGCTCGCTGATCCCGCTCCTCGCCCCGCTGCTGCCCAAGCTGCCGACGGTCGAGCACATCGTCGTCTCCGGCCCCGGTGACCGCTCCCCGCTCCAGGGCGCGCACGCCCGGATCCACGAGTACGAGGAGCTGATCGCGGACCGGCCGACCACGTACGACTGGCCGGAGCTGGACGAACGCCAGGCCGCCGCCATGTGCTACACCTCCGGCACGACCGGCGACCCCAAGGGTGTGGTGTACAGCCACCGTTCGATCTACCTGCACTCCATGCAGGTCAACATGACCCAGTCGATGGGCCTGACCGACCAGGACACCTCGCTGGTCGTGGTGCCCCAGTTCCACGTCAACGCCTGGGGCCTGCCGCACGCCACCTTCATGACCGGCGTCAACATGCTGATGCCGGACCGCTTCCTCCAGCCCGCACCGCTCGCCGAGATGATCGAACGCGAGAGGCCGACCCACGCCGCGGCCGTCCCGACCATCTGGCAGGGCCTGCTCGCCGAGCTGAACGGCCGGCCCCGCGACGTCTCCTCCCTCACCCAGGTCACCATCGGCGGCTCCGCCTGCCCGCCCTCCCTCATGGAGGCCTTCGACAAGCTCGGCATGCGCGTCTGCCACGCCTGGGGCATGACGGAGACGTCCCCGCTCGGCACCGTCTCCCGTCCCCCGGCCCACGCGGTCGGCACGGACGAGGAGTTCGCCTACCGCCTCACCCAGGGCCGCTTCCCGGCCGGCGTCGAGGCCCGGCTCACCGGCCCCGGCGGCGAGCGCCTCCCCTGGGACGGCGAGTCGGCGGGCGAGCTGGAGGTGCGCGGCCCCTGGATCGCCGGCGCCTACTACAACGGCCCCGACGCCGAACCGCTGCGCCCCGCCGACAAGTTCAGCGAGGACGGCTGGCTGAAGACGGGTGACGTCGGCACCATCTCCCCCGACGGCTTCCTCACCCTCACCGACCGCGCCAAGGACGTCATCAAGTCCGGCGGTGAGTGGATCTCCTCGGTGGAGCTGGAGAACGCGCTGATGTCCCACCCGGACGTCGCCGAGGCCGCGGTGGTCGCCGTACCCGACGAGAAGTGGGGCGAGCGCCCGCTGGCCACGGTTGTCCTGAGGGAGGGCGCCACCGCCGACTTCGAGACCCTGCGCGTCTTCCTCGCCGAGGAGGGGCGCATCGCCCGGTGGCAGCTGCCCGAGCGCTGGACGATCGTCGAGTCGGTGCCGAAGACGAGCGTGGGCAAGTTCGACAAGAAGGTGCTGCGCAGGCGGTACGCGGACGGGGAGCTGGACGTCACCGTCCTGTGACACCACCGGGCGCGCCGGGCAGCGGGGCTTGCCGCCCGGCGCGCGCGTCCCGCGTCAGCCGCCGAGCACCTGCCCGAAGGAGTGGTCGCCCCCGGCGCGTCCCAGGTCGTACGGCCCGAAGCTCTTCGCACCGGTGGCGGTGAAGCCGGTGGCCGCGCCGCGCAGCCGCCACACGCGCCGCTGCGGCGAGGTCCGCCCCCGCCGTTGTGGTCGATGTCGGACAGCAGGACGTACGAGCCGAACTTGTCGCCGCTCTCCGCCGCGCCGACGTCCTCGCCGGGCAGCCCGACGGCCATGTCTCGTGTTTGAGCTAGTTGGTGCCGATCCGGGCCAGCAGATCCACGATCCGGCTCTGCACCTCCGCGCTCGTGGACCGCTCCGCGAGGAACAGGACCGTCTCGCCCGAGGCCAGCCGGGGTAGGTCGGCCTGGTCGACCGCGGCGGTGTAGACGACCAGCGGGGTGCGGTTGAGCTGCCCGTTCGCGCGCAGCCAGTCGATGATCCCGGTGAAACCGGCCTGCCGGCGCTGCACCTGCATCAGGTCCATCACCACGAGGTTCGGCCGGAACTGCCCCGCCAGCGTCACCGCGTCGTTGTCGCTCGCGGCCCGTGCCACCTGCATCCCGCGCCGCTCCAGCGTCGCCGTCAGCGCCAGCGCGATCTCCGCGTGCTCCTCGATGAGCAGCACCCGCGGCGGATGCTGCTCGCTGTCCCGCGGCGCCAGCGCCTTCAGCAGCACGGCGGGATCGGCGCCGTACGCCGCCTCGCGCGTCGCCTGCCCGAGCCCGGCCGTGACCAGCACCGGCACCTCGGCCGCGACGGCGGCCTGCCGCAGCGACTGCAGGGCCGTACGCGTGATGGGCCCCGTCAGCGGATCCACGAACAGCGCGGCCGGGAACGCCGCGATCTGCGCGTCGACCTCCTCACGGGAGTGCACGATCACCGGCCGGTAGCCGCGGTCGCTCAGCGCCTGCTGGGTCGTCACGTCCGGCGCGGGCCACACCAGCAGCCGGCGCGGGTTGTCCAGCGGCTCCGGCGGCAGCTCGTCGTCGAGCGGCTGCGGACGCGGGGTGTCCGCGATCTCGATGGCACCCCCGGGGCCGTCCAGCGGCTCGGGGCCCTCGGCGGCGTCGGCGTCCGGCGCGCCTATGGCGTAGGACCGTCCGGCGCCCTCGGTGCCCGGGGCGAGCCGGGACTGCCCGGCCAGGGACGGATGCGCGGTCGTCGGCTGTTCGGCCGCCGGTTGCGGCTGCTGCTCCGGGCGCTTGGCCGGGTCGGGCGGCGTGCCCAGCTTGCGCCGGCGGCCGGAGCCGCCCGGCGCGTGCGGCGGCGGGGTCGCCGTCGGCTGCTGCACCTGAGCGGCCTGCCGGGAGAACGGCACACCCTGACCGAGCGTACGGACGCTGATCGACCGGCCCTGCGTCGAGTTCGGGTCGACCGCGGCACCCTCGGCGAGCAACGGCTGCGCGGGCCGCGGCGCCTGGAGCGTGGTGCCGGCGGCCGGCGTGCCGGTCTGCGGTACGGGCGTGCCCGCACCGGAGGTGTCATCGGCGCCGGGCCACTGCTGGGGCACGCCGGGCGCCGGGCCGGCCGTCGGCACCGGTCCGGCACCGGCCTCCGCGGGCAGCGGCTGGGCGCCCGGGGTACCACCGGGCGGTGTCGGGGTCGCCGCCGCGGCGGGCTGCTGGGCCGGGACCGCCTGTCCCGGAGCCCCCGGAACCGGCCGGCCGGCGGTGTCGTGCGCGGGCACGGCGGGGTGCGGTACGGGCGCCTGCGGTACGGCCGTCTGCTGACCGGGCGCGGAGGCACCGGCCGGGGCGCCGGGTGCCGCAGCGGGCGGCTGCGCGGGACCGGCCTGAACGGGGATGCCCTGTCCGGCCGTACCCTGCGCCGGAATGCCGTGAACCGGAGTGCCCTGACCGGGCGTCGGCGTCCCCGCCGGGTGCGGCCCGGCCTGCCCGGGAGCGACCGGAACCCCCTGAGGGGGAGTCACCTGCCCCGGCACGGTCGGTGCGGCCTGGGCGGGAGCGGCCTGGGCGGGAGTGAGCTGTCCCTGAGCGGGATCCACCGGCTGGGCCGCGGCCCGGCGGCGCCGGCCGGTCGGTGCGCTGGTCGGATGCGGCTGCGGCGGGGTGTGGTCCGCGGTCTGGTCGAGTGGTACGGCGTCGTGCCGGCCGTCGTCACCCGGTACCCCCGCGCCGGACATGGGCGGCTGAGCGGGCACCGGCGCCGGACCGGAGGCCTGGGGAGGAACCGGAAGGGGACCGGCAACCTGTCCGGCGCCCGGGCCGACGCTCTGCGGCTGCCCCTCGGCAGCGCCCGGAACGGCACCGGCACCACCGATACCCGGGCCGACGGGCACACCCACACCCGGACCGACCGGCACAGCGGCCCCCGGCCCCACGGGCACACCGGTACCCGGAAGGCCACCGGCCGCCGGAACCGTACCCACTCCGTGCGCCGAGTCCGCGGACTCCGGGGAGCGGTCGGCCTCGGCCGGCGGCAGGGCGAAGACCGTGCGCGCGCCCGCCTCCTGGGCGGCGGCACGCTCCGCCGCGGCGGCCAGCGCACGCCGGCGCCGTCCGGTCGGCTGCCCGCCCTCGGCCGGAACGGCCTGCGCACCCGCAGCGGCCTGCGCACCCGGCGTCGGCTCGCTGCCGGCCGCCGGCAGTGCGGGCGCGGGCGGCAGGGCGGCTTGCGGGGCGCCGGAGTCGGGGCGGGCGCGTCGGCCCGCCGGCGCGGGCACGCCCTGCGGCGGCACGGCCGGCCCCAGCCCCGTACCGGAGGCGGCGGCCCCCGCGGCATGCTCGGCCGCAGTCACCACCGCGCCCTCGCTCACAGCGGCACCGGTGTCGCCCTCGGCGGGCCGCCCACGGCGTCGCCCGGTACCCCCGGACGCGGCCTCCACGGCCTCCGCGGCCTCGGCCGGTACCGGGCCCGTCTCGTCGGCGGGCGCGCCGGCCCGCCTGCGGCGGCGCCCGGTCGGCGCGGGAGCGTCGGTCTCACCGGCCTGGCCGGCACCGGGAACGTCACTCTCCAGGAAGGCGTCGGTGGAGGACCGCCGGGCCCGCCGCCGTCCGCCACCGGCGGCCTGCTCGGCGGCACCGGTCTCGACCACGGCCACCTCACCGGCGCCGGAGCCCTGCCCGCCCGCGTTCGGCGCGGCGGCCGGAAGCTCAGCGGCGGGCACCTGCCCCGCGCCCGCGACCGTGCCGGCGCCACCGCCGAGCGGCACCTCCAGCACATACGCGCTGCCGCTCATGCCCGGCACCTCATGCGTCTGCAGCACGCCGCCGTGGGCCCGTACGATCCCGCGCACGATCGGCTCGTGCACCGCGTCTCCCCCGGCGTACGGCCCGCGCACCTCGATCCGCGCGACCTCACCGCGCTGCGCGGCCGCGACCACGACGGTGTTGTCCAGGTAACCGCCCGCCGAGACGGGCGAGTTGCCGGTCGCGTCGACACCGGCGACGTCCGCCACCAGATGAGCCAGCGCGGTGGCGAGCCGCTGCGGGTCGACCTCCGCCTCGATGGGCGGCGCGTGCACGGCGAACTGGACCCGTCCCGGGCCGATCAGTTCGACGGCCCCGTCGACACCGGCGGCGACGACGGTGTCCAGCAGCACCTTCGTACGGGTGATGTCCTCGGCGCCCGCGTCCAGCCGCTGGTACCCGAGGACGTTGTCGATGAGCGTCGTGATCCTCGAATATCCGGCCGAAAGGTGATGCAGCACCTGGTTGGCCTCGGGCCACAGCTGCCCGGCGTCGTCGGCGGCCAGTGCCGCCAGCTCGCGCCGCAGCTCCTCCAGCGGTCCGCGCAGCGACTGCCCGAGCAGGGTCAGCAACTGCTCGTGCCGCCCGGCGAGAGCCTCGTACCGGTCCTTCTCCCGCTCGGCGAGCGCGGCGTACCGCTCCTCGCCGGCCCCGAGCTCCTCGGCGTGCTTCTCCCGCAGCTCCTCGATCTCGGTCACATGCTGCTGGCGCAGCGCGGTCAGATCGGAGGCGTGCTCCTCGGAGAGCCGCTCGACCTCCTGCGCGTGCGCCTTCTCCAGCGCGGCCTTCTCCTCGGCGAGGGCCTCGTAGGGCCGCCGGTCGGTGAAGGTCATCACGGCACCGACGAGCTGGTCCCCGTCGCGCACGGGCGCGGTGGTCAGATCGACCGAGACCCTCTCGTCCCCCTTGGACCACAGCACCTGCCCGCGCACCCGGTGCTTGCGCCCGGAGCGCAGGGTGTCGGCGAGCGGCGACTCCTCGTACGGGAACGGCGACCCGTCGGCGCGCGAGTGCAGCACCAGCGTGTGCAGCTCCTTGCCGCCGAGCTCGCCGGCCCGGTACCCCAGTATCTGCGCGGCGGCCGGGTTGACGAGCACGATCCGCCCGTCGGTGTCGGTCCCCACGACACCCTCGGCGGCGGCCCGCAGAATCATCTCGGTCTGCCGCTGCGAGCGTGCCAGCTCCGCCTCGGTGTCGACGGTCCCGGACAGGTCCCGGACGACGATCATCAGCAGCTCGTCACCCGTGTAGCCGTAACCGTCGTACGCCTGCTGCCCGTTCTCCAGGTTCGCGCTCGTGACCTCGACCGGGAACTCGGACCCGTCGGTGCGCCGCGCGACCATGCGCGTGGGCTTGGTCCGCCCATGCGGATCCATGTGATCGGGCCGCCGCATGGACCCGGGGATCAGCCGCGAGTCGAATTCGGGCAGCAGATCGAGCAGCCCACGCCCCACGAGTGCCGTACCGGGTGCCTCGAATGCCTCGAGCGCGATGGTGTTGGCGTTGACGACGGTTCCGTTGGCGTTGACCAGGACCAACGCGTCCGGCAGCGCGTCGAGTATGGCTGCGAGGCGAGCAGCGCCTCGGGATGGCCTGCTGCTCACGAGACGCTTCCTCCCTGTTACCGCACCTTGCCGACCGCTCGGGCCATCTTGCCAACCGGCCCGCGACGTGTCACGCGAGGGAGTCTAAGGGCAGACGTTGCGCTCGCGACGCCGGATGAGAGCGAGGTCCCACGACGAAGTGACACCGAACCGGCCACCACCCGCCGGCCACGCCCTCGGACTCCGCGAGACCTTCGCGGGACTTTTACGGGACCGGTGATTTCGCTGGGGAATCTGTGATCCACGGGGGTGGAGTGGGGAGGGGGGCGCCTGCGGGGCGCGTGTGCTGGTGGGGCGGGTTGCGGCGGGCTGGTGAGCCGGTAGGTGGGTGGCAGGTCGGTGGGTCGGTGGGCCGCACGGATTCCTGGACCTGCGGAGTGGTTGGCTGGTGGGGGCCGACGGGTCGGCTGGCCGACGGGCGTACGGGCCCGTGGGTCGACGGAAGGGTCGGCGGGCGTACGGATGTACGGGGCCCCAGGGCTGACGGGTCTACGGGGAGCCGGACCCCCGGGCTTACGTCGCCGAGCCCGGCTTCGGCAGCAGCGGCACCATCCGGTCCCACCGCCCGATCTCGCATCCGTTGCTGCGGTCGTAGGCGGCATGGACGCTGCGTCCGGCCCAGGTCCCGGTCACCCGGGCGGTGGCCGGTCCGCCGTAGAGCACGGTGCAGATGGTGCCGGGCGCCACCGGGGCGAAGAGGTCCCGACCCCACTGCGTGTGCTCGTCCAGCACCCGGCAGGCCTCCGCCGCGTCCGGGTGACTCCCGGCGGCCGGATGACAGAACAGCTCGTACGTCCCGTCCTGCCCGGCCCCGGCATGCCGCACGACGACGGTGAGGTGGTCACCGGCCCGGTCCTCGGGCCGGACGGGCGGCGGCATGACGGGCGCGGCGACGGCAGGCACGGCGGAGAGGGTGACCAGGGCGGATACGCCGGCGAGGACGGACGAGCCACGGCCATGTACACGCCACCACCGCTGAAGAAGAAAAACCATGCCCTGCCCAACGTCCCAGCCCCCCGGACGTTGCGTCCCGCGCCGCGCCGGACAGAAGCCCTTTGCCCTGCGGCCCGACTGCCTAGTACCGTGGGGGGCGATTGGTGACAGGCCGCTCGGCTGTGTCATCATCTGCACGCACCACTCGCGCGCTCGCGTGAGCGGTTGTGCTGGAGGCGTCGCCTAGTCCGGTCTATGGCGCCGCACTGCTAATGCGGTTTGGGTCTTAAAGCCCATCGAGGGTTCAAATCCCTCCGCCTCCGCACCGATCCCGAAGCCCCGGTCCCCAGGACCGGGGCTTCGGCGTTCCCGCCCTCCGCCACCCCTCAGCCCGTCTGTAGACGTTTCCGCAGGTCACAAGGGGTGCGCCAAACGGATTTCACATGTCGGCGGCAGTCATGTAATGTTCTTCCTGTCGCCGGGACGGGGCCGAAAGGACCGAAACGGAGACAAGAACAAAAGAACAAGCACTCGTAGCTTAACGGATAGAGCATCTGACTACGGATCAGAAGGTTGCAGGTTCGAATCCTGCCGAGTGCGCACAGGTTAAAGGCCCCTCAGGATCATCCTGAGGGGCCTTTGACATCAACCGCTGACATCAACACGGTCCGAAGTGCCGATCACTCCTTGGTCCACCGGGCCGGTGGGGTCAGCACTCCTCTTCGGGATCGTTCCGGTTCAGCTTCTCCAGGTACTCGTGCGCCAGGGCGGTGGCCCGGGTGAACCAGTCCGTGATGACCGCCAGTTCCTCGGCTGAGTAGTCGGAGAAGAGGGCCGTCAGGCGTTTGTAGTGGCCCGCGTACACCGCCTCCACGCGGGTGACGGCATCCGGGACGGCGGCCACGCGGACCCGGCGGCGGTCCGCGGGGTCGGGGCGGCGGGTGACATAGCCGGCGCGTTCGAGGCGGTTGAGGATGCCGGTCACCGCGCCGGTGGTCACGTGGGCGCGGGCGGCCAGGTCGCCGGCCGTCAGCAGGTCGTCGCCTGCCTCCAGGACGAAGGCGAAACAGGTCAGGTCCGTGACGTTCAGGTCCAGCCGCCGGGCCAGCTCCTGCTGTCCGATCAGGTGGGCGGCGATGAGGTGGTCCATCGCCGACAGCGCCTGGGCCGGAGTGGCGGGTGGTCGCGGCGTGCCGTGCATCTTTCGGAATCCCTTAGCTCGTGAGATATTCGGGTGAGGGAACTTCTTAGTTCGTGAGGGAATTCTGAAGCTCCTTCCCGGAGGTGCGGTATGAGTCTGTACGACGAGGGTCACACGGTCGCCGGCTGGACCGGCTTCGGCATCGCGACGGTGGGAAGCGCTGTGGTGGGCCTGGGGGTGTGCACGGCCTCGCTGCCGCTGGCCGCGGGCGGGCTCGTCGTCGTGGCCGTGAGCGTTCTCGTGACCTGGGTCCTGCATCTGGCCGGCTGGGGCAAGCCGCCGGGGGTGCGGCCGCGCGGGCAGTGGGGGATGCGGGTGCGGGATGCACACGCCCGGCAGGGGCATCCCGGGTGCGTCAGCTGCCGGCTGGCGGGACGGGGGCGGCGGGCAGTGGTGGTGCCTGCGGCGGCGGGGCGGCCGACGGGTGCGGAATCGATCCCTCTGTCACCTGTCGAGTGAATGTGCCCTTGACGAAAGGAAGTTGGTGATCGCTGTCCCTGGCTTCCGGGGTGGAGGTGATGCTCGATGTACGAGCAGGACGCGATCGACGTCAACGACTTTGTCTTCGCGGCCACGGGGCGCGGGTGCGGAGGCTGCTGGTACGGGAGCCGGTGCACTGTCGGCTGGAGGAGGTCGCGGAGCTCACGGGGCTCACGCTCGACCGGGTCCATGACTGCGTGCGCATGCTGAGCGAGCGGGGGTGCGTGCGGCAGGTGGGGGTCGCGGCGGAGGGGGTGCCGGTGTACGTCCTGCCGTAACCGTTCCGCTCCACGCCCGCTGCCCGGAACCCGTTGTCAGACCCCGCCCATACCCTGACGAGTGATGGCACACGTATGGAAGTGCACGGGACTGCGCTGGTCGTCCGAGGGTCCGGTGCTGGTGTGGGACGGCGGGCGGCGCAGTGTGCTGCCGTGGGGGAAGCGGGTCGCCTTTGTCGTGCCGGAGAGGAGTGCCCGGCAGTGTGTGGGTGCCCGTGGGCACGCCTGTCCGACAGGGGCGGTCGTGCCGGCGCGGAGCACGGGCGCCCGGTGCAAGGAGTGTGCGCGGCTGGACCGGGCGCACTCCGTGGCCGCCGACACGATCGCCGACGACCCGCGGCCGTACCGGGTGTATCTGGCGTGGTTCGGGCCCGGGATGGTGAAGGTCGGGATCACCGCGGCCGAGCGCGGCTCCGCCCGGCTGCTGGAGCAGGGCGCCGTCTGTTTCAGCTGGCTGGGCACCGGCCCGCTGATGGCCGCCCGGCGTACCGAGGAGCTGCTGCGGGCCGCGCTCCAGGTGCCGGACCGGATTCCGTACGCCGAGAAGCGCGCGGTGCGGTCGGCGTTGCCGGGGACCGCGCAGGAGCGGGCGGCGGAGGTGCGCGAGCTGCATGGGCGGGCCGTGGCGCTCAGCGGATGGCCCGAGTCCCTGCGGCCCGCGCCCTGTGAAGTCACCGATCACGTCGGGGTGTTCGGGTTGGCCGGTGCTGCTTCCGCGCTCGGGGAAGTGGTGCGGCTCGTCCCGGGGGGCGGGGTCAGCGGTGAACTGGTCGCGGCCGCCGGGCCCGATCTGCATCTGGCGGTCGGCGAGCGCGGGGTGGTCGTGCTCGACACCCGGCTCATGACCGGCTGGGAGCTGATGTCGCCGGCCGCTCCGGGCGCTGCCGGACTCACCTTTCCGCTCCGGGAGTTCACACAACCGCAGGAGGGGCTGTTCTGAGGGTTCCGAGGCGACCGCGGCGAAGGCGAAGACCCGCAACCGTCCCCGAACCCCGCTTCCCAGGCGCTGCCTGAGAAATACCTGTGTGTTTCTCAGGGAAATCACAGATCGGGGAAAGCCTCTTCTCAGAGGACCCGGACAAGGTGTCCACCATGACCACGACCTCGCCCCAGGGGCGCACCGAACTGCTGAGGCCGGACGGGAGCCCCGTCCGAGTGCTTGTGGTGGACGACGAACTGTCGATCACCGAGCTGCTGAGCATGGCTCTTCGTTACGAGGGCTGGCAGATCAGGAGTGCGGGGGACGGGCAGGGAGCCGTCCAGACCGCCCGCGAGTTCCGGCCCGACGCCGTCGTACTGGACATGATGCTGCCGGACATGGACGGGCTGACCGTCCTCGGGCGGCTGCGGCGCGAGCTGCCGGACGTGCCCGTCCTCTTCCTGACCGCCAAGGACGCGGTGGAGGACCGTATCGCCGGGCTCACGGCCGGCGGTGACGACTATGTCACCAAGCCGTTCAGCCTGGAGGAGGTCGTGGCCCGGCTGCGGGGGCTCATCCGCCGGTCCGGGGCCGCCGACCGGCGGTCCGACTCCGTGCTCGTGGTCGGAGACCTGACGCTCGACGAGGACAGCCACGAGGTGTCGCGGGGCGGGGACTCCATCCACCTCACCGCCACCGAGTTCGAGCTGCTGCGCTTCCTCATGCGCAACCCGCGGCGCGTGCTCAGCAAGGCACAGATCCTGGACCGGGTGTGGTCGTACGACTTCGGCGGGCAGGCGAACGTCGTCGAGCTGTACATCTCCTATCTGCGGCGGAAGATCGACGCGGGGCGCGAGCCGATGATCCACACCCGGCGTGGGGCCGGTTATCTGATCAAGCCCGCCGTGTCATGAGCGGGCGACGACGGACGGGTACGCAGCAACGGCAGAAGCGGCAGAAGCGACGGGCCGGACAGCCGCGCACCCTGCGGACCCGGCTCGTCGTCGCGTCGGTGGTGCTGATCGCCGTGGTGTGTGCGGTGATCGGCACGGTCACCACGGTGGCGCTGCGCACGCATCTGTACGACCAGCTCAACCAGCAGCTCGGGGAGGCCTCCGCGCGCGCGGCCGGCGGCTTCGGGCAGCCGCCGGGCGGGATCAAGAACGGTGACGCCCCGCCGGACCAACAGGACAAGCAGACCCTTCCCGACAAGGAGACGAACCTCCGTGCGTTCGTCACGCGGGGCCCGCAGCCCAGCGGCACCATCGCGGCGAAGGTCGAGAACGGCGTCATCACCGACGCCAAGGTCGGCGACAAGTCCAAGGACGACAACAACGTCCCGCAGATGAACGCCAAGGCGTTGACCGCGGCCCAGCTCAAGGCACTCGGTTCCGTCGCCAGGGACGGCAAGATCCACAGTGCCGGCATCCCCGGCCTCGGTGACTACCAGGTGCGCTACGTCGACGGCAACAACGGCACCTTCTACGTCGCCCTGCCGACCACGGAGGTCGACGGCACCATCAGCACCCTGATCCTCGTCGAGGTCAGTGTCACCGCCGCCGGTCTGATCGCCGCCACCCTTGCCGGGACCGTGATCGTCGGCGTCGCCACCCGCCCCCTGCGCAAGGTGGCCGCGACCGCCACCCGGGTCTCCGAACTCCCGCTGCACACCGGTGAGGTCAACCTCAGCGAGCGGGTCCCGGAGTCCGAGTGCGACCCGCACACCGAGGTCGGCCAGGTCGGCGCCGCGCTCAACCGGATGCTCGACCATGTGCACGGCGCCCTGCACGCCCGGCAGCAGAGCGAGATGCGGGTACGGCAGTTCGTCGCCGACGCCAGTCATGAGCTCCGCACCCCCCTGGCCTCCATCCGGGGCTACGCGGAACTCACCAGACGCGGACGCGAACAGGTCGGCCCCGACACCCGGCACGCCCTCGGCCGGATCGAGTCCGAGGCGGGCCGTATGACCCTCCTGGTCGAGGACCTGCTTCTGCTCGCCCGCCTGGACGCCGGACGGCCGCTGCAGTTCGAGCAGACCGATCTCGTCCCGTTGGTCGTCGACACGGTCAGCGACTCCCGGGCGGCCGGCATGGACCACAACTGGCGGCTCGATCTGCCCGAGGAACCCGCCCTCGTGTCCGCCGACGCGGCACGCATCCAGCAGGTGCTGGTCAATCTGCTCGGCAACGCGCGCAAGCACACGCCACCGGGTACGACCGTCACCGCACGCGTGCAGCGGCGCGGGCCGTGGATGTGCGTCGACGTCGAGGACAACGGGCAGGGGATTCCACCGGAGCTGCTGCCGCACGTCTTCGAGCGGTTCGCGCGCGGGGACTCCGCGAGGTCCAGGGCCACCGGCTCGACGGGCCTCGGGCTCGCCATCGTGCAGGCGGTCGCGGCCGCGCACGGCGGTGCCGTCACCGTCGACAGCGTGCCCGGGCGGACCGTGTTCACCGTCCATCTGCCCGCGCTCGCCCCCGCGGTTCCGCGCCCCGCGCCCGAAACGGACTGGCGATCGCACTCACAGGCACAGCACAGTGCCACCACATGGGCGCAACAGGGGGCTTGACGAAGGTCGGTCCCATGCGAACCGACTCTTCTCCCGGCACCCTGCCGGCGCGGGAGCACCTCCCGGCCACAGACGCCGGAACGCCTGTCCTGGACGTAGTGATCCCCGTCTACAACGAGGAGAAGGACCTCCAGCCGTGCGTCCGCAGACTGCACGAGCACCTCACGCGCACCTTCCCGTACGCCTTCCGCATCACGATCGCGGACAACGCGTCCACGGACACCACCCCGCTGGTGGCGGCGCGGCTGGCGGAGATCCCCGAGGTCACCAACTTCCGCCTGGAGCAGAAGGGCCGGGGACGGGCCCTGAGGACCGTGTGGTCCGCGTCCGAGGCGCCGATCCTCGCCTACATGGACGTCGACCTGTCCACCGACCTCAACGCCCTGCTGCCGCTGGTGGCACCGCTGATCTCCGGCCACTCGGACCTTGCGATCGGCTCCCGGCTGGCCCGCACCTCCCGGGTCGTACGCGGCCCCAAGCGGGAGCTCATCAGCCGGGCCTACAACCTCATCCTGCGCGGCTCGCTCCAGGCCCGCTTCTCCGACGCCCAGTGCGGATTCAAGGCGATCCGGCGCGATGTGGCGCAGGTGCTGCTGCCGCTGGTGGAGGACACCGGCTGGTTCTTCGACACCGAGATGCTGGTGCTCGCCGAGCGGGCGGGGCTCAGGATCCACGAGGTGCCGGTCGACTGGGTCGACGACCCCGACTCCACCGTGCACATCGTGAAGACCGCGACCGACGACCTCAAGGGCGTCTGGCGGATCGGCAAGGCGCTGGCCACCGGTTCACTCCCGCTGGACCGGCTCACCCGGCCCTTCGGCGACGACCCGCGCGACCGCGAACTGACGAACGTCCCCACGGGACTTGCCCGTCAGCTCGTCGGCTTCTGCGTCGTCGGCGGCCTGTCCACCCTCTTCTACCTCCTCCTCTACAGCGTCTTCCGGCAGTTCTCCGGCTCCCAGATCGCCAACGCGCTCGCCCTGCTGGTCTCGGCGATCGCCAACACGGCCGCCAACCGCCGGCTCACCTTCGGGGTGCGCGGCCGGGGCGGCGCCGTACGGCACCAGGCGCAGGGCCTGGTCGTCTTCGGCATCGGACTCGTCCTGACCAGTGGCTCCCTGGCCGCCCTGAACGCGGCCGGCGACAACCCGGCGCACTCCACCGAACTGGCGGTGCTGATCGCCGCCAACCTCGCGGCGACCGTCCTGCGGTTCCTGCTCTTCCGCGCCTGGGTGTTCCCGGACCGCGGCGAGTCCGGCACCGGCTCGACGGCCGTCGCCTCCCACACCCTCTCCTCACCGACCCACAGCACGAGCACGACCCCGCCGCACGGCACGACCGCTCCGTACGCACCGCTGCCCCAGCGCCCGGTGCCGTACCAGCAGCCGTATCCGCCGGCCACCCAGGTCCGCGCCGGTGAAGCCGCGGACGGCAGCTGGAGGGACGCCACCATGCGACTGCAGCCGGTGCGCCCTCACGACACCGATCCGGGGGATCCCCGATGACCACCCAGTACGACCAGCAGAGCGGTACGACCGTGTGGGGCCCGCCCCCGACCGCTCCCCCGCACCCCGCATCCCAGCCGACCCCGCAACGGGCGGCCGGTGGGCCCGGGCAGCCGTTCACCCGCAGACTGTGGCGCGGCCGCCCCGAGGACCCCCGCTGGGCGCGCCCGGCCTTCCTCGGCCTGCTCGCCGCCACCCTCCTGCTCTACCTGTACGACCTCAGCGCCTCCGGCTACGCCAACTCCTTCTACTCGGCGGCCGTGCAGGCGGGCAGCAAGTCCTGGAAGGCGTTCTTCTTCGGCTCGCTGGACGCGGGCAACGCCATCACCGTCGACAAGCCGTCGGCCTTCCTGTGGCCGATGGAGCTGTCGGTGCGGATCTTCGGCCTGAACTCGTGGGCGATCCTCACATCCGAGGTGTTGATGGGCGTGGGCACGGTGGCGGCCGTGTACGCGGCCGTACGGCGTCGGTTCAGCCCCGCGGCCGGTCTGATCGCGGGCGCGGTGCTCGCGCTCACCCCCGTGGCCGCGCTGATGTTCCGGTTCGACAACCCGGACGCGATGCTGGCCCTGCTGATGGCGCTGGCCTGCTACTTCGTCGTACGCGCGGTGGAGGACGGCCGGACGAGGTGGCTGGTCGCGGCCGGGGCCGCGATCGGCTTCGCCTTCCTCGCCAAGACCCTGCAGGCCTTCCTGATCCTGCCGCCGCTGGCGATCGTCTACGCCGTGTGCGGTCCGGTGAAGCTGCGCAAGCGCCTGGTCCAGCTGGGCCTCGCGACCGTCGCGCTGGTCGTCGCCGGCGGCTGGTGGGTCGCGATCGTCGAGCTGTGGCCGGCCTCCTCCCGCCCCTACATCGGCGGTTCGCAGAACAACAGCTTCCTGGAGCTGACCTTCGGCTACAACGGCCTCGGCCGGATCAACGGCGACGAGACCGGCAGCGTCGGCGGCGGTGGCGGCGGGAACGGCTCCGGCCGCTGGGGCGCCACCGGCTGGGACCGGATGTTCAACTCCGAGATCGGCAGCCAGATCTCCTGGCTGCTCCCGGCCGCGCTGATCCTGCTGGTCGCGGGTCTGGTGGCCACCCGGAAGCTGAAGCGGACGTCCGTGACGCGGGCCTCGTTCCTGGTGTGGGGCGGCTCGCTGCTGATCACCATGGTGGTCTTCAGCTACATGGCGGGCATCTTCCACCAGTACTACACGGTGGCGCTCGCGCCCTACCTCGCGGCCGTCGTCGGCATGGGCGCCGGGCTGCTGTGGGAGCGGCGCAGGCAGACCTGGGCGTCGATCACCCTGGCCGCGTCCGTGGTGGCCGCGGCGACCTGGGGATACGTCCTGCTCAACCGCACCTCCAGCTACCTGCCCTGGCTGAAGTGGCTGGTGCTGATCGGCGGTCTGGCGGCCGCGCTGGGCCTGATCTTCGCGGGCCGGATCTCCCGGCAGCTGGCCCTCGGGGCGGCGGCGGTGGGCCTGGTGGCCGCGCTCGCCGGTCCGACGGCGTACACCCTCAGCACGGTGGACTCCGCGCACACCGGCTCCATCCCGACGGCCGGTCCGGCGGGCGCGAGCACGATGGGCTTCGGCGGCGGCCGGGGGCCCGCTGGCGGCAACGGCGGCGGTATGCGCGGCGGCTTCGGCGGTGCGCTGCCGGGGCAGCAGGGGCAGCAGGGGCAGCCGGGGCCGGGGCAGCAGAACGGGAACGGCTTCCCGGGCGGCGGCTTCGGCATGCCGGGCCAGAACCAGCAGCAGGGCAACGGCAATACGCAGGGCCAGGGCCAGAACGGCAACGGCTTCCCCGGTGCCGGCCGGATGGGCGAAGGCGGCATGGGCGGCGGCGGTGGCGCCGGCGGCCTGCTGAACGGCGCGAACGTCTCCTCCGCCGCCAAGGAGCTGCTGGAGAAGGACGCCTCCCGGTACACCTGGGCCGCCGCGTCCATCGGCTCGCAGAACGCGGCCGGCTACCAGCTCGCCACCGGTGACCCGGTGATGGCGATCGGCGGCTTCAACGGCACCGACCCGTCCCCGACGCTCGCGCAGTTCAAGAAGTACGTCGAGGAAGGGAGGATCCACTACTTCATCGCCGGCGGAGGCATGGGGGGTGGCATGGGCGGCAGCAGCAGCGGTACGTCGTCCCGGATCACCTCGTGGGTCGAGAGCAACTTCAAGAAGGTCACGGTCGGTTCGGCCACCTTCTACGACCTGACGCAGCGGAGCTGACACACGGGCCGACGGTCGCGCCCCACGCGGCGGTAGGCGCATATCGATGCTGCCCCGCGCCCCTTAGGTTGGACCAGTGGCCGGAATCGAGAAGGGTGCGCCGGTGGCGAAGGAAGCAGGTCGGTCGCCGCGGGCCAGTGTGTGGCTGGAGCCGAAAGCCCGCCGGAGCGGTCGTAGCGGTGGCGGGCAGCCCTCCGGGCTCGACCGTGAGCGGATCACGACCGTGTCGGTACGGCTGCTGGACGCCGAGGGGCTGGCGAAGTTCTCCATGCGGCGGCTGGCCGCGGAGCTGAACGTCACCGCGATGTCCCTGTACTGGTACGTCGACACCAAGGACGACCTGCTCGAACTCGCCCTGGACGCGGCCTTCGGCGAGCTGCGGCTGCCGGATCCGGACGCCGCGGATGAGGACTGGCGCGAGCAGCTGCGCGGGCTGGCCACCGAGTACCGGGCGCTGCTGGTGCGCCACCCCTGGCTGTCCCCGCTGGCGGGGCGCTACCTCAACATCGGCCCGAACTCGCTGGCGTTCTCCCGCGCGGTCCAGCGGGTCGTCCGCCGGGCGGGGCTGCCCGCGCACGGGGTGATGGGGGCGATCTCGGCGGTCTTCCAGTTCGTGTACGGCTTCGGCACGATCGAGGGCCATTTCTTCGCCCGGATCGCGGACACCGGGCTGAGCCCCGACGAGTACTACGAGCAGGCCATGGCCCTGGTGACCGAGGCCCCGGGGACCGCCGAGGCCGTCGAGGAGTCGAAGGACCTCATGGCGGCCCGCGGCGGGGACACGGTCGACGAGATGCTGGACCGCGACTTCACCTTCGCCCTGGACCTGCTGATCGCCGGCATCGAGGCGATGGTCGGCCGCGACTGACTACTCCCCACCGACCACCAGCCGCGCCGGAAACCCACCCGTGGCGACCGGTCCCCACCGCTGTGGTGTCACCCGGATGATGGACTTGCCCTGCTTGACCATCGCTTCCCGGGCCCCTCTTGTCTGCGCCTCTCGCACTGCTGCGCAGGCTTCGAGGCGCTGCGCCGGACTCCGTCCGTCGGATGGGGTTGAGCGGTGTTTATCGATCGTCGGCCACCAGCCGCGCCGGAAACCCACCCGTGGCGACCGGTCCCCACCGCTGTGGTGTCACCCGGATGATGGACTTGCCCTGCTTGACCATGGCCTCCCGGTACTCGTCCCAATCGGGGTGTTCGCCGGCGATGTTGCGGTAGTACTCGACCAGTGGCTCCACCGAGTCCGGCGCGTCGATGACCTCGGCCGTGCCGTCGATCTGGACCCAGGGGCCGTTCCACTCGTCGCTCAGGACGAGCAGGCTCACCCGGGGATCGCGCTTGGCGTTGCGGGTCTTGGCGCGCTCGGGGTAGGTGGAGACGACGATCCGCCCCGAGTCGTCGACCCCGCAGGTCAGCGGGGAGGCCTGCGGTCCGCCGTCGGCACGGCGGGTGATCAGCAGGGCCCGGTGACGGGGTCGTACGAAGTCCAGCAGCTCGTCCAGCGACACACGGGTGTTGGTAGCGATGTTCGGTGCCATGAGGGCAGCCTAGGGGCAATGGGTGCCCCTGTGGCTGACCCTGCTGTGCCTATGCCTGGGGGAGCGAATCCCCCTGGACCGCCTGGATGTCCAGCTCGACCTTCAGCGTCGTACCGATCGCCGCGATGCCCGCCTGCAGCACCTGGTTGTAGTTCATCGCGAAGTCCTCGCGGTGCAGTTCGGCGGTCGCGCGGAACGCGGCGCGCGTGCCGCCCCACGGGTCCGCGCCGGTGCCCAGGTAGGCGAGGTCCAGGTCCACCGGTCGTACCACCCCGTGCATGGACAGTTCGCCGTGCACCGTCCAGCGGTCGGAGCCCGACCGGGTCAGGCCCGTCGAGCGGTAGCCGATCTCCGGGTGCTGCTCGACGTCGAGGAAGTCCGCGGACTTCAGATGTCCGTCGCGCATGCCGTTGCCCGTGTCGATGGACGCGGCCTTGATCACCGCCTCCACGCGGGACTTGGCGACGTCGTCCGGTGCGATCTCGATCGTGCCGCCGAACTCGGTGAACCGCCCGTGCACGCTGGAGATCCCCAGGTGCTGGGCGACCGCGGCGACGGAGGAGTGCACCGGGTCGATGGTCCAGGGCCCGGGCGGCGGCAGCTCGGTGCCGCCCTGCCGGGCCAGTGTCACCGTGCCGACCTCGGCCCGGCCGCTGGCGGTGACGATCGCGGAGGAGGCCGCGGGCGCGTATCCGACGGCCGTCACGATCACCGTGTACGCCCCCGGCGCCAGCTCGGTGGCATCCCGTACGGCTCCCTCGGCGTCCGCCCCGGCACGCAGCACCTGCGTGCCGGTCATGTCGGTCACCGTGACGACCGCGTGCGACACGGCCCACCCGTCCCGCGTGCGGATCTTCGCGGTCAGTCCCATCCCGTTTTCTCCCTGCAAAGCCTTACGAACCGGTCTCAACGAACCGGCCCGTGGCGGGGGTGCGCCTGCGCTCGGCACGCACCCCGTCCACGGGCCGGGTGGAACTACTCGCCGGGATGGGCGAGTTCGATGTCGTGGCCGTCGACCCCGGGGCCGGCCACGGTCAGGGCCGTCGCCACCGGCGGGTAACCGGTTGCGATGACCGTGTACTCGCCGCTGTCCAGGTCGGTGAAGGCGTACGCGCCGTCCGCACCGGTGGTGGCGGTGCCGACCACGTTGCCCGCCTGGTCGACGAGCGTCACGCGGGCGTCGGCGAGCGGGCCGTGCGGGGCTCGGACGACACCCTGGAGCTCGGCGCCGGCGTCCAGGTCGATCTCGATCCGGGTGACCCCGGTGGCGCCGATCTCGACCGGCAGGGCGCGCGGCCGGAACCCGCTCGCGTTGACGGCCAGGGTGACCGTGCCGGGCACCAGGCCGGTGAGGGCGAAGTCGCCCTGCTCGCCGGTGGCGGCGGTGGCCAGCAGATCACCGCGGACATCGGTGACGATCACCATGGCGTCCTTGACCGGCAGCGCGCTCCCGGCGGCCCGGACCACACCGGTCAGCCCGCTGGTGCCGCTGAGCAGGATGTCGTACGACAGCGGCTCCTCGCCCACCACGACGGTGGAGGCCTGCGGCTGGTAGCCGTCGGCGGAGGCGATCAGGACGTACGACCCCGTGCCGGGGGCGTCGACGGAGTAGGAACCGTCGGCCTGGGCGACCGCGCGGCCCAGCTGGCGGCCGGACAACGAGATCAGGGTGACCGCGGCCTGCGGGACCGGGGCGCTCTCGGCGCCGCGGACGAAGCCGTGCACCGGGGTGCCGCCGGGACCGCCCGTGCCGGGCTCGGCGATCGTCGCTACGGCGGTCGCCGCCGGCTGGACGGCCGTGGCCGCGGCCGGCGCCTCGGCGGTGGTGTCGGCTACGACGGGCGTGGCCCAGCTGGGCACCTTCTGCGGGGCGGGTTCCTGCACGGTGTTCTCCACAGCGGTCTCCACGGGGGCGGCTGGGGCGTCGGCCTCGGCGGCCTGGGCGAGCGCACCCTTGGTCTTCAGCGGGACCTCCTTGATGAACAGGGTGATCAGGAAGGCGAGGGCGGCGAGGCAGCCGGCGATGAAGAAGACGTCGGCGATGCCGTGGCCGTAGGCGCTCTCCAGCAGCGTCCGCAGTGGCGCCGGCAGCTTGCTCATGTCCGGGATGCTGTCGGTGGAGCTGGAGCCCGCCAGGGCCGCCTGGTACTTCGGGCTCAGGGCGGAGATGCCGTCCTGGACGTAGTGCGTGATCCGGTGGGACATCACCGCGCCGAGCGCGGAGACGCCGACCGCGCCGCCGAGGGAGCGGAAGAAGGTGACCGTGGAGCTGGCCGAGCCGAGGTCGGACGGGGCGACCTGGTTTTGCGTGGCGAGCACCAGGTTCTGCATCATCATGCCGATGCCGAGACCCAGCAGCGCCATGAAGATCGCCATCTTCCAGTACTCGGTGTCGTACCGGATGGAGCCGAGCAGGCACAGGCCGGCCGTCACCAGGACGCCACCGCTGACCAGCCACGCCTTCCAGCGGCCGGTGCGGGTGATGAACTGACCCGAGACGGTGGAGGAGACGAACAGGCCGCCGATCATCGGGATGGTCATGACGCCGGACATCGTCGGGGACTTGTCCCGGGCCAGCTGGAAGTACTGGCTGAAGAACACCGTGCCGGTGAACATCGCGATGCCGACGAACAGGGAGGCGAGGGACGCCAGGGTGATGGTGCGGTTCCTGAACAGGCGCAGCGGGATGATCGGCTCACTCGCCTTGGACTCCACGAGCACGAACAGCGCGCCGAGGACGATCGAACCGCCGACCATCGCGTACGTCTGCCAGGACACCCAGTCGTACTTGTCACCGGCGAAGGTGACCCAGATCAGCAGCAGCGAGACGGCGGCCGAGATGAAGAACGCGCCGCCCCAGTCGACCTTGACCTCCCGCTTGACCACGGGCAGGTGCAGGGTCTTCTGCAGCACGATCAGGGCGATGACGGCGAACGGGACACCGACGTAGAAGCACCAGCGCCAGCCCAGCCAGGAGGTGTCGGTGATGACACCGCCGAGCAGCGGGCCGCCGACGGTGGCGACGGCGAAGGTGGCGCCGAGGTAGCCGGAGTAACGGCCGCGCTCACGCGGGGAGATCATCGCGGCCATGACGATCTGGGCGAGGGCCGACAGACCGCCGACACCGATGCCCTGGACGACACGGCAGGCGATCAGCATGCCGGCGTTCTGCGACAGACCGGCGGCCATCGAGCCGAGGACGTAGATGACCAGGGCTATCTGGACGAGGGCCTTCTTGCTGTACAGGTCGGCGAGCTTGCCCCACAGGGGAGTGGCCGCGGTCATCGACAGCAGGGCGGCGGTGACCACCCAGGTGTAGGCGGACTGACCGCCGCCGAGGTCACCGATGATGTGCGGCAGGGCGTTGGAGACGATCGTGGACGACAGGATCGCCACGAACATGCCGAGGAGGAGGCCGGACAGGGCCTCCATGATCTGCCGGTGCGTCATCGGGGCGTGGCCCGCCGCGGAGCCTCCCCCGTGCTTGGCGTGAGCCCGCACACCGGCTGGTGTGGTCGTTGCCATGGGCTTCCTTCTCTTATGTGCTTGCGGGTGTACGGGTGGTCTCTTCGACTACGGGGGCGGCTGGTGCGGCCGGGAGCCGGACCGGGACGGACCGGCAGCCGCCGAAGGACGCGCGCAGGCGGGTCATCAGCCGGATCAGCTGGGCCACCTCGTCGTCGGTCCAGTCGGCGAGCCGCTCGGCGAGCAGATGCGTGGTCCGCCGGGACAGCTCCTGGAGCTCCTCCAGGCCCGCGGGCGTCAGGCGCAGGATGCGCGAGCGCTTGTCCGCCGGGTCCGGGTGCCGCTCGATCCAGCCGCGCGCGGCGACGTGCGCGACATGCCGGCTGGTGACCGACATGTCCACGGCGAGCAGCTCCGCGAGCTTGCTCATGCGCATGCCTCCGTGGCGGCCGAGCAGGGTCAGCACGGCGGCCGAACCGCCCGGGCAGTCGGGGGGCAGGATCCGGCCCATGTCCCGTTTCACGGCTCCGACGGCACTGAGCTGACGCGCCAGCTCTTCGAACTGCGCCTGCTCGGCCATCACACCTCCCGTGTTCGTTGCTTGAGGCAACCTTAGGCCTGTTTGGTTGCTGCAGGCAAATAAACGGGCGCGCGACGGCGCAAAAACTTGGCAAAGGCAAGTATTGCGACCGTAAACATGCAGGTCGGTGCGGGCGGGGTGCCCCCGTCTGTCCCGGTGGCCCCCCACTTGGGCGGCCCGGCCCGTCTTCGCTAAGGTCTCGGGCCATGGCTAACACCCAGGGCCCCCAGGGCAATTACGACCCCGCCGGAAGCACCCAGATGTTCCGCGCGTTCGTCGACGAGGCCCCCCAGGGCCGACAGCAGCAGCCGGCCGCCTCCTCGTCCGGCCCCCGTATCGGCCTGATCATCGGTGTCGTCGTGGCCATCGCCGTGGTGGCGGGTGTGGCCTGGCTGGCGCTGAAGTAGGACCGCCGTCAGGCGATCACTTCCACTGGACGGACACGTCCCGCGTCTCGATGTGCATGCCGAGCGGCACGCTCCCCCCCGCTCGGCTTCGCTCGAGCGGGGGGACCCCCATGGCGTCGACGCACACCGTCCAGGTGTGGTCCTCGTGCGTGCCCGGCGCGATCGGCACGGGAAGGCCGACCGTCGATTCGACCGTCCCCCAGTCGATGCCGAGCGCGCCGATGACGTGCGTCCCGAACGTCACGGACCCCGAACGCACCGACGTGCCCCCCGAGTTGTGGAAGCCGACGGTCACCTTCTGGCACCAGCGCTGGTCCGTCGCCTCGGTCGTCGGTGTGCCCCAGGACAGATCGGCGGGGCTGGGGGGCTTCCCCTGGCTGCGCGTGGGCCCGGGGGTGGGACCGGGCGACGTGGCGGACGGTGTCGTACGGCTGTCCGTGCCGCTCGGGCCCGGGGTGGCAGGAGAGCCGTCACTGCCGGCAGCGGCTGAAGCCCGCTCCGGAGCGTCCGGACTGCCCGAGGTGCCGGTGCTGCCCGAAGTCGGGGCCGCACCGGGTGCGTTACGGCCGCTGTCGCTCGCGCCGCTGCCTCCGTCGAGCGGCACCAGGGTCACGGACCCCGTCGGGCCGACAGAACCCGGTCCGCGCTGTCCCGAGCCGACCGTGACATATCCGCCGCCCGGGCCATGGCCCCCGCACGCGGCCACCGCCCCGCCCAGGACGACGACGACCGCCGACGCTGCCGTAACGGCGCCTCGGCGGCCACGTGTCCATGTCGTCGTACGAAGCATCGGGCCATGGTGGCTGACGCCTCGTCAGATGGGAAGCCTCCGGACGGGACCGGCGCCCCGCAGGGGCCGACCCACCGTCAGTCGGAGATCAGCCCCTCCCGCAGCTGCGCCAGCGTCCGGGTCAGCAGGCGCGAGACGTGCATCTGGGAGATGCCGACCTCCTCGCCGATCTGGGACTGGGTCATGTTGGCGAAGAAGCGGAGCATGATGATCCGGCGCTCGCGGGGCGGGAGTTTGGCCAGCAGCGGCTTCAGGGACTCGCGGTACTCCACGCCCTCCAGGGCCGTGTCCTCGTAGCCGAGGCGGTCGGCCAGGGAGCCCTCGCCGCCGTCGTCCTCGGGGGCCGGCGAGTCGAGGGAGGACGCGGTGTAGGCGTTGCCGACCGCGAGGCCGTCGACCACGTCCTCCTCGGAGACGCCGAGCACGGCGGCCAGCTCTGTCACCGTCGGCGAACGGTCCAGCTTCTGGGACAGCTCGTCGCTGGCCTTGGTGAGGGCCAGGCGCAGCTCCTGCAGGCGGCGCGGGACGCGGACGGACCACGAGGTGTCGCGGAAGAAGCGCTTGATCTCGCCCACGACCGTCGGCATGGCGAACGTCGGGAACTCCACGCCCCGTTCGCAGTCGAAGCGGTCGATCGCCTTGATCAGGCCGATGGTGCCGACCTGGACGATGTCCTCCATCGGCTCGTTGCGGGAGCGGAAGCGCGCGGCCGCATAGCGGACCAGCGGCAGGTTCAGCTCGATCAGGGTGTCCCGGACGTAGGCCCGCTCCGGGCTGTCCTCGTCGAGCGCGGCGAGCCGCAGGAACAGGGAGCGGGACAGGGTGCGGGTGTCGATGTCCCCCGCGGTCGGCGGGGCCGGGAGGTCGGCGGCCGCCGGGGCGGTCGGGGACGGCACGGCGTCGAGGGCCGTGACGCCCTCGATGCCGTCGAGGACGTCGAGAGCGTCGAGCTCCTTGGGCGCTGCCTCGCTCGTCGCGGGCGTCAGCACCTTCGAGCTGCCCTGGTCTGCGGACATGCCACCCCCTTTGGGTCGCGGGACGGTCGTGGCGGCGTCGTTCTTGCGAGCAACGCAGCCTTCACCTGAATACCGGCGCCGAAGGCCCGGCAAACGCGTCTCCCGCAGAATGTCACATGTCGGCAACACGCTGTAGTGACATGTCGACATGTGAGAAGTGAATCGGCCCTGGAAAGACCCGGTCTGACGCAATTCAGGGATCCAACTGTCGGCATCTGTGCTGGTGAGCGATTCGCTCTCGACGGTGATGCATCGATCGGGTTTGCGATGCAGGGGGTGATCCCGTGTGTGCTTCCGTGCGCCTGCTGTGCTCCGCCTCGGAGGCTTCTATGCGTCGATGCGATTCGCCGAGCGCAGCCGCTGGAAGCTGCGGGCGAGAAGCCGGGAGACGTGCATCTGGGAGACGCCGAGTTCCGCGCTGATCTGCGACTGGGTGAGATTGCTGTAGTAGCGCAGGAGAAGGATGCGCTGTTCTCGTTCCGGGAGTTGGACGAGGAGATGGCGGACCAGGTCGCGGTGTTCGACGCCGTCCAGGGCCGGGTCCTCGTAGCCGATGCGGTCCAGCAGACCGGGCAGCCCGTCGCCCTCCTGGGCGGCCTCCAGCGAGGTTGCGTGGTACGAGCGCCCCGCCTCGATGCAGCTCAGCACCTCCTCCTCGCTGATCCTGAGCCGCTCGGCGATCTCGGCGGTGGTCGGGGAGCGGCCGTAGAGCGTGGTGAGGTCCTCGGTGGCGCTGTTGACCTGCACCCACAGCTCGTGCAGCCGGCGCGGTACGTGGACGGTGCGGACGTTGTCCCGGAAGTAGCGTTTGATCTCGCCGACCACGGTCGGCATCGCGAAGGTCGGGAACTGCACGCCCCGGTCCGGGTCGAACCGGTCGATGGCGTTGATCAGGCCGATGGTGCCGACCTGGACCACGTCCTCCATGGGCTCGTTGCGGGAGCGGAAGCGGGCGGCGGCGTAGCGCACGAGCGGGAGGTTCGCCTCGATCAGCGCCCCGCGCACCCGGTGGTGCTCCGGCGTGCCCGGGGTGAGCTCCTTCAGCTCGGCGAAGAGTACCTGGGTGAGGGCTCGGGTGTCGGCGCCACGCCGTTTCTCGGGGGACACGGGAGCGGTGGCGGGGGCGGGAGGGGCCGCCTCCTCCTGAGGTGGCGCAGTACTGGCCGACACGGTCAACGCCACCTCTTCGTCGCTCAATGATCGGTCAAAAGCGGTCATAGCATCACAAGACATGTGCACTGTGTGCAAGCACCGCATAACGCCGTGTTGTCTTCAAACTCCACAAGTTGGGGATTAAGACGCATGAGAGCCCCCCGCCGTTGCGGCGGGGGGCTCTCGGGCGTAAGTGGTCAGAATTCGTAGTCGGCGATCACCCACGTGGCGAACTCGCGCCACATCGCGACGCCCGCCTGATGGGCCGGGTGCTCCAGATAGCGCTTGAGGGCGTCGGTGTCCTCGACCGCCGAGTTGATCGCGAAGTCGTAGGCGATCGGCCGGTCGCTGATGTTCCAGGCGCACTCCCAGAAGCGCAGCTCCTCGATCTGGCCGCCGAGGGCCCTGAAGGCCGCCACGCCCGCCACGACCCGCGGATCGTCGCGCTCGACGCCCTCGTTGAGCTTGAAGAGGACCAGGTGGCGGATCATGGGATGTACCTCAGCTCTTTCCTCCGTTGGCGACCCAGGTCATGAAGTCGCCCACGGCCTTGGCCGCGTCCGATATGCCCTCGAAGACTATCTGCACGTAATGGGCCGCCTTGGGCGGGTCCGTGATGATCACATACAGCGCGAAGACCACGAGCACGTATACGGCGATCTTCTTGGCGTTCACCGCCACCGCGGCCTCCCCTGTGCGTGCGTGTTGCGAGCCCCTGTTGCCGGCGGCGAGTGTAACCTTCGCGCCCTTTTGGAGGGACCAACGGTCCGCCGCCCGAGCTCTTTTGCGGTCCCGTCCCCGGACGCACGAAGGGCCCCGTCTTTCGACGGGGCCCTTCTTCGAGCGGTAGCGGAGGGATTTGAACCCTCGGTGACTTGCGCCACACTCGCTTTCGAGGCGAGCTCCTTCGGCCGCTCGGACACGCTACCGAGGGAGACCTTACAGCACACAGGGGCGTGCTCCGAAATCGGTATTCACCGGTCCCGGAAGAACTCGGTGAGGAGGCGGGCGGCCTCCGCCGCGAGGACGCCCTCGACGACCTCCGGGCGGTGGTTGAGCCGCCGGTCGCGGATCACGTCCCACAGCGAGCCCGCCGCGCCCGCCTTGTCGTCCCGGGCGCCGTAGACGAGCCGGTCGACGCGGGACTGGACGATCGCGCCCGCGCACATCGTGCACGGCTCCAGGGTGACCACGAGCGTGCAGCCGGCCAGCCGCCACTCCCCGAGCAGGGCGGCGGCCCGCCGGATCGCGAGGACCTCGGCGTGGGCCGTGGGATCGCCGGTGGCCTCGCGCTCGTTGTGCCCGGTGGCGAGCACCGTCGTACCGTCCGGGGACAGCACGACGGCGCCGACGGGGACGTCCCCGCCCCGGACGGCCCGTTCGGCCTCGGCCAGGGCGAGTCGCATCGCGGCCCGCCAGCGGTCGCGTACCGGGTCCGGAGCGGCGGCCGGGTGCTCGACGGTCAGCGGACGGTCTCCAGCACCTCCGAGGCGCCCAGGGCCTCGGCGATCGCGCCCAGCGCGTCCTCGGCGTCCAGCGAGCGCAGCTCCTTCTCGCTGATGCCCAGGTCGTCGAGGATCTGGCTGTCGCCCACGGGGCTGTGCGGAACGGCGTCGGCGGCGGTGCTCTCCTCGTCGTCCTCGTCGGACTCGGACTCGCCGTCCTCGGTGCCGTCGAGGTCGAGGGAGTCCAGGTCGGGGCCGTCGTCGGCACCCGGCTCCCGGCCGAGCAGCTCGTCGGTGAGCAGCAGCTCGCCGTACGCGCTGCGCTGGGCGGCGGCCGCGTCCGAGACGTAGATGCGAGGGTCGTCCTCGCCGTCCACGCGGACGACGCCGAACCAGGAGTCCTCCTGCTCGATCAGCACGAGCACCGTGTCCTCCTCGGGAGAGGCTTCACGGGCCAGGTCGGCAAGATCCGACAGGGTCTCCACATCGTCGAGCTCTGTGTCGCTCGCTTCCCACCCGTCTTCGGTGCGCGCGAGCAGTGCGGCGAAGTACACCGTGACTCTCCCACTGGTCATAGGCGTGCCGGTTGGGGGTCCCCCCGGCGGAGGTACTTGGGCGGAGAGAGCTGGGCTCCGAGCCCCACCCACTCGGAATCGTGGCAGAAACAAGGCGTTCAGGGGACGTCTTCGACGCCCTGTGTCTTGCAGCCACCTGCGGATCGTACGCGGCTTTTCCAGCCGCTCACGCACGCCCACCGCCCAAACGCCGGTGTGTGCGCGGATCTTCCTGACCCAGAACTTACTTACCGCGTCCTGCCCCGGATGATTCCCACGAGGATTCCCAAGCGTGTCCCTCCCACGGTCGGTCTACCAGCGGAACGTCCGCATGCGCATCGCGTGGCGCAGCCGGGCGGCCTTGGCGCGTCGCGGCTGGACCCGGGCGCGCAGCTCACGGGCCTCGGCGAGGTCACGCAGGAACTGGGCGCGGCGACGCCGGCGCTCGGCGTCCGTCTCCGGTACGGCCGCGGCGCGTATCGCGGGCTCGCCGGCGCCCCCGGTCTCAGGCAGGTCAGGCACTCACACCACCCCAGTTCCGTCCCTCCCACTTTCCCTCGTACGGCCGCTTCGACGCCAGGGCCGGAGGGGTGGCGGCCGGGGTGCCGGACGAGGTAACGGCCGGGGTCCCGGCCGCGGGTACGCCGGAACGGGCGGGGCTGCGGCGCAGGTACCGTTAGGGGCATGCGTCTCCATGTCGTCGACCACCCCCTGGTCGCCCACAAGCTCACCACGCTGCGCGACCAGCGCACCGACTCCGCGACCTTCCGGCGGCTCGCCGACGAACTGGTCACCCTGCTCGCCTACGAGGCCACGCGGGACGTGCGCACCGAAGCCGTCGACATCCGGACCCCGGTCGCGCAGACGACCGGCGTCAAGCTCGCCCGCCCCCGCCCGCTGGTCGTGCCGATCCTGCGCGCCGGCCTCGGCATGCTGGACGGCATGGTCCGGCTGCTGCCGACCGCCGAGGTGGGCTTCCTGGGCATGATCCGCAACGAGGAGACGCTGCAGGCCTCCACCTACGCCTCGCGCATGCCCGAGGACCTCTCGGGCCGCCAGGTGTACGTCCTGGACCCGATGCTGGCGACGGGCGGCACGCTGGTCGCGGCGATCCGGGAGCTGATCAAGCGCGGTGCGGACGATGTGACGGCGGTTGTGCTGCTCGCCGCTCCCGAGGGCGTCGCGGTGATGGAGCGGGAGCTGGCGGGGACGCCGGTGACGGTGGTGACGGCGGCCGTGGACGACCACCTCAACGAGCACGGGTACATCGTGCCCGGGCTGGGTGACGCGGGGGATCGTCTTTACGGGGCGGCCGAGTAGTTCTCGCGCCCACCGGGGTGCTGATCGGGGTGCTGAGTGATCGCCCCTCGGTTCAGCACCCCTTCTTGGTGGAAGGTGCCGAGGTCGGCGCAGGCGCGGTCAGCTTGGCCAGGGTCTGGTCCGCCGCCGTCGGCTTCACCAGGCCCTTGAAGGCGTCGCCCAGGATGAGGTCGACGTCGGTGCCCTTGCGGGTGTCGGCGCGTTGTTCGGCGCCGGTGAGCTGGGCGGCGAGCACCGGCAGTGAGGTGGTCTGGGCGGCGGCGGGACCGAGCAGGATCCCGGCGTTCTTCACCTTCTTGTCGTACGCCCCGGGCGCGTTGCCCACGTCGCCGATCTTGAAGCCCCGCTTCTTCAGCTCGTCGGCGGTGGACTTGGCCAGCCCGGTGCGCTCGGTGGCGTTGTAGACGTTCACGGTGATCTGGCCCGGCTTCGGCAGGGCCTTCACCTGTGCTGCCGTGTCCGCCTTGGGGTGGCAGTCGGTCTTCGGGCCGGCCGCCGGGGCCTTCTTGCCGCCGGTGAAGACGTCGATGAGCTGCAGGGTGCCCCAGCCGATCAGGCCGAGCACGGCGACGGACGCCACCACGGCGGCCACGAGCCTGGCGCGTCGCCGCGGCGGACGCATCCGAGGGTATTTGTCCCCCGTGATCCGGTACTGGCCGCCCATGCCAGGGGGAGTGAGCATGCTCATGGGCGCAGCGTAGTGCGCCCGAGCGGCGCTGCCTATTAGATGATCAGTCGATGCCGCTCAGTGGAACCCGAAAGGGTCAAGGGTGAATGGCCGTGTCCCGCCGGGTCAGTCGAGTTCGAGCACGCGTGCGTGCAGCACCTGGCGCTGCTGGAGGGCGGCGCGGACCGCGCGGTGCAGCCCGTCCTCCAGATAGAGGTCGCCCTGCCACTTCACGACATGCGCGAAGAGGTCGCCGTAGAACGTCGAGTCCTCCGCCAGCAGGGTCTCCAGGTCGAGCTGCTGCTTGGTGGTCACGAGCTGATCGAGGCGGACCGGGCGCGGCGCGACGTCCGCCCACTGCCGGGTGCTTTCCCGGCCGTGGTCGGGGTACGGCCGGCCGTTTCCGATGCGCTTGAAGATCACACGGAAAGCCTACCGGTCAAGACGTTCCGGGCGCAGCCATGGCGGCGGAGTGCCCCGCCTGAAAAGATGCCGCAAACGGGTCATATGCGCTGCTACCGGGAAGGTTGTCGGGAGCAGGGGGTCAGGACGGACGGGGCCGCACCGGAGCGGGCGGTGCGCGGCTCCCCGCCCCGCGGGGGTTGTGCACAGGCTGTGGACCGATTTGGCCCACGAGAAGCCCGGCACCCGGCCCGGCCGTGAGATCACCCGTTCGCTGTTCGGCGTGTCCCGGCGGAGGCGGTGGCCCGCCCCCGCCGGTACCGGCTCAGCGGTCCCGTTCCTCGGGCGGCCGCTGCGGCTCGTCCTTGTGCTTCTGCTCCTGCTTGGGCTCCGTCGCCCGCCGGGCCTCCGCGCGCAACAGGGCGCGCAGGACGGCGTAGTGATCCATGGGCATGACTGTGCTGCTCCTTGCGTCTGACTGACCTGTGACCGGCCTTTGACCGGCCTTCCGCGGGGACGCGGGTCCGTCAGCAGCGCAGGACCACCGTGCGGAGCAGGGGCGGGGCGTACGGCGCCCGCGGCGTGCCGGGGCAGGCGCGTACCGGCGGCCGGGCTGGCGCCGGGTCGGGGAGGGGTGCGGGGCGCTCGGGTACGTCGGCCCGGTGGACGGCGGGGGCGGGCGGCCGCAGGAGCGTGTCGAGCACGTCGTGCTCGAAGGTCTCGGCGGACGCGCCCAGCGCGTGGGCCGCCTGGGCCTGCGCATGGGCGCCGGGCACCCACAGGGCGAGGAGCAGCACGAGAACCCGCAGCCAGGTACGGCTCCGGGGGACACTCGCGGTCCTGCTCACGTCTGGTATGTCCCCGGGGCGTGCGGGGTGTGCAGCACGCGGGGGCCGAGATCCGCCCGCTCGGCGTAGGTGCCGGGCGCGCGGTTGACGCCGCCGCTCACACCGTCCGCGGGATCGCCCTCGACCGGCTGCGGATGCTGAACGCGGTGCCGATCTCCACGATCCCCACGACGACCAGCCAGATGCCGGCGACGAGGGTCAGCACGGCCACCGACCGGAACGGCGCGTCGATGAGCACGATCCCGGCGACGAAGGTGAGGACCCCCAGGAGGATCTGCCAGCCCCGGCCGGGCATCCGGGAGTCCTCCGCGGCGGCGATGGTCTGGGTGATCCCGCGGATCAGCCAGCCGATGCCGATCCACAGGGCGAGCAGCAGGATCGACTGCATGGGCCCGCGGAAGCAGAGCAGGCCGAGCAGGATCGACAGCGCGCCGCTGATGAACGCCAGCACCCGCAGCGAGGTCGCCCTGTGCGTGCCGAACGCGGCGACCAGCTGGAAGACGCCGCTGACCAGGAGGTAGAGCCCGAACAGGACGCCGGCGGCGAGCAGGGAGGGGCCGGGCCAGACGAGCACCAGGACGCCGAGGACCAGTGAGGCGGTCCCGGTGACCAGGACCACCTGCCAGGCGGCCCGGGCCAGGGCGTGCAGGGGCCCCTCGAACGGCGGCTCGGGCTCACGCCGGTCGCCCGGCGGCGTGCCCGCGTGCACATTCCGGTCGTCGTACTCACGGCCCCATTCCGGACCGGTGTTCGGTGCCTCGGTCATGGTCCATGCTGTGAACGGCGGTGGCGGGGCTGCCATTGGGGTGGGCCGGTCGGGTGAAGCCCCGCAGCCACCCCACGTCTAGCGGCCCGACTTGCCGGAGGCCTTCGCAGCCTTCGCCGCCGCCTTCGTCTCCTGTTTGTGCGCGCGCACCTTGGCCAGTGACTCCGGCCCGGTGATGTCGGCGACGGACCGGAAGGACTCGCGCTCGCCGTACGCCCCCGCGGCCTCCCGCCAGCCCTTCGGCGTGACGCCGAGCTGCTTGCCGAGCAGGGCGAGGAAGATCTGGGCCTTCTGCTTGCCGAACCCGGGCAGGCCCTCCAGCCGTTCCAGCAGTTCGGAACCCGTCGGCACGCCCCGCCAGACCGCCTCCGCGTCCCCGTCGTAGTGCTCGACGAGGTACTGGCACAGCTGCTGGATGCGCTTGGCCATCGAGCCCGGGTAGCGGTGGACGGCCGGCTTCTCGGCGAGCAGCGCGGCGAAGGCCTCCGGGTCCATCGCGGCGATGTCGTGCGCGTCGAGATCCCCGGCCGCTCCGACGCCGAGCCGGTCGGCGATGGTCCGGGGCCCTTTGAACGCCCACTCCATCGGGACCTGCTGGTCGAGCAGCATGCCGGTGAGTGCGGCGAGCGCGGACCGCCCGAGCAGCGCGTCGGCGTCGGGGTCCTGGGCGAGGTGCAGGGTGACGTCCATGCGTCGATGGTGGCCCGGGGGCGCGCGCGGCGCAGCCGGGGTGGTCCGACGGCTTCTCCGTCTCTCGCGTACGATC
This sequence comes from Streptomyces sp. NPDC030820, assembly GCF_055572075.1. Taxonomy (NCBI): domain Bacteria; kingdom Bacillati; phylum Actinomycetota; class Actinomycetes; order Kitasatosporales; family Streptomycetaceae; genus Streptomyces; species Streptomyces sp. NPDC030820. Next base: position 105,320 of record NZ_JBVIEB010000005.1, on the reverse strand, counting down.
CCTCCCAGGTAAGTTAGGCAAGGCTAACCTAAAATGTCGGACCTAGAGTGGAAGCGGGCTTCCGGGTGACCATCGAGACGTACCGCGACGCCTGGGGCATCCCCCATCTACGGGCCTCCAGCACCCTCGAACTGGCCCGCGCCCAGGGCCGGGTCACCGCACTGGACCGCGCCTGGCAGCTGGAGGTCGATCGCCACCGCTCCCAGGGCACCTCGGCCGCATTCCTCGGCGCCGGCGCCCTCTCCTGGGACGTCCTCGCCCGCAAGGCCCGCCTCGACGACACGGCCCGCCGCTGCTTCGCCGCGCTGGAACGCCGGGACCCGGAAACGGCCGACTGGATCCGGGCGTACGCCGACGGCGTCAACGAGGGCCTGCCGGCCGGTGCCCGCCGGGCGCCCGAATTCGCCCGCACCCCTCTCACCCCCACCCCCTGGCAGTCCTGGACCCCGCTCGGCATCTGGCTCGCCACCCATCTCCTCTTCGCCGGCTTCCCGGCCAAGCTCTGGCGCGAGCAGGCGATACGGCACCTCGGCCCCGATGCCGTCGGCCTGTTCGCCACGGACGGCCCCGGCACCGCCGGCAGCAACGGCTGGCTCGTCTCCGGCGCCCGTACCGCCACCGGGCACGCCCTGATCGCCGGCGACCCGCACCGGTTCATCGAGGACCCCGGCGTCTACCAGCAGATCCACCTGGCCTGCCCCGAGTTCGACGTCGTCGGCCTGGCCGTGCCCGGCGTCCCCGGCATCGCCCACTTCGGCCACACCGGCACGGTCGCCTGGGCCATCACCAACGCCATGGCCGACTACCAGGACCTGTACCGCGAACGCCTGCGCCGCACCGGCGCGGGCGTCGAGGCCCTCGGCCCGGACGGCCACTGGCACCGGGCCGGCCGGCACACGGAGACGGTGCGGATCGCGGGAGAGCCACCGATCGAGATCGAGGTGATCGAGACGGCGAGGGGCCCGGTGATCGCCGGGGGCCCGGAGGGCCTGGAGGCGCGTACCGACGCCGGCGACGACACGGCCCTGGCTCTGCGCCACCCACCCCGCGTCACAGCAGACCTGGGCTTCAGCGCCCTCCTTCCCCTCCTCAGGGCCCGCACGGTCCAGGACGTCGACCGTGCCCTGGACGCCTGGGCCGAGCCCGTCAACGTCGTACAGGCCGCCGACACCCTGGGCGGCACCCTCCACCGCGTCGCCGGCCGCGTACCGGTCCGCGCGGAGTCCAACCGCCTCCACCCCGTCCCCGCCTGGCAGCCCGGCCACGACTGGCACGGCTGGCACGAAACGCCGTACGCCCCAGTCGCGGACGGCGTCGCCGTGATGGCCAACCAGCGCGGCCCCGCCGCCCCCCTCGGCGTCGAGTTCGCCCCACCGCACCGCGCCGACCGCATCCGCGCCCTCCTCGACGCCCGCCGCACCTGGACCGCCGACGGCATGCCGGCCATCCACACCGACACCCACCTCGCCTCCGCCGCCCCACTCCTCGACCACCTCGCCGCCCTCGACGGCCTCAGCCCCGCCGCGGCCCGCCTGCGCGACCGCCTGCTCGCCTGGAACCGCCGCATGGACGCCGACAGCACCGACGCGGCCGCCTACGCGGCGGTGCGCGGCGCGGTCGTACGCCGGCTCGCCGCCCACCCCGTGTTCAGTCCGCTCACCGAGCCCCCGGCCTACCCGGGGGTCCTGCTCCCCTGGCTGGCGCTCGTCCCGCGCCTCGGCTACGCCCTCGAACACCTGCTGCGCGCCGAGGAGTTGTACGGCATCGACCGCCCGGCCACCGTCCGCGCGGCCCTGGCGGAGGTGGCCGCCGAACCCCCGGCCGGCACCTGGTCCCAGACCCACCGCCTCGCTCCCTGGCGCGCACTGCCGTACCCGGAAACGGACGGCGAACCGGGACTCGCGGGAGACCACGACTGCGTGCTGTGCACCTCGGCCGTCCCCGGTCTCACCGACCGCGCGGCCCGCGGCCCGGCCGCCCGTTACGTCTGGGACCTGGCCGACCGCGCGGACAGCCGCTGGGTGGTCCCCTTCGGCGCCGACGGCGTCCCCGGCGCACCCCACCACCGCGACCAACTCCCCTTGTGGCGCAAGGGGGAACTGGTCCCCGTCGTCACCGACTGGACCCTGCTGACGCTGGAACCCACCGAGGAAACCTCATGACCGACCTCCATGAACAGCACATCGACGGCTTCGGCACCGTCCGTGTCCGCCCCCTCGACCCGGTGTCCGACGCGGACGTCGTCCACGGCTGGGTGAGCGAGGAACGCGCCGTCTTCTGGGGCATGAACGGCCTGACCCGGGACCAGGTCGCCGAGATCTACGCCCACATGGCCGGCCTCGACACCCACCACGCCCACCTCGTCACCAGGGACGGCGTACCGGCGGCCCTGTTCCAGACGTACGAGCCGGCCGCGGACCGGGTCGGCGAGTGCTACGACGTCCGCCCCGGCGACCTCGGCGTCCACGTCCTCCTCGCCCCGGCCGGTCCCGACGGCCCGCGTCCCGGCTGGACTTCGGCGCTGCTGACCGTGATGACGACGTACGCGCTGCGGGCCCTGGACCGGCGCCGGCTCGTGGTCGACCCGGACGTGCGCAACACCAGGGCGATCGCCCGCTTCGAACGCCAGGGCTTCGTGCGCGGCCCGGTGGTCGTCCTGCCCGAGGTGGACCTCCCCGATGTGTTCCTGCCGGAGAAGCACGCCCAACTGGCCCTCCTGGAGCGCGCGATAGCCTTCCCCGGGTGACGATGACGCCGGACGATCTGATCGCGCACTACCGCCTCGAACCCATCCCCCGCGAGGGCGGCCTGTTCCGGCGCACCTGGGCCGGGCCCTTGCGTCCGGACGGCCGGCCCGAGGGCTCCGCCATCGTCGCCCTGCTCACCGCGGACGACTTCTGCGCCCTGCACCGCCTGCCCACCGACGAGATCTGGCACTTCTACCTCGGCGACCCGATCGACCTCCTGCTGCTCGCCCCCGACGGCAGCACCCGCACCGCCGTCCTCGGCCCCGCCCCGCTGTCCGGCCAGCACCTCCAGCTGACCGTGCCCGCCCGCACCTGGATGGGCGCGCGGGTGGCACCGGGCGGCGCGTGGACATTCTTCGGCTGCACGATGGCGCCCGGATTCACCCATGAGGACTACGAACACGGGGACCCGGCCGACCTGACGGCGCGTTACCCGGCCGAGGCCGCCCGGATCACGGAACTGTGCCGCCCATGAACAGGAGCCCGCGGAACCTGCTCGACGGACAGACCGCCCTGGTGACCGGCGCGGGCGGCGGCATCGGCCGCGCCATCGCGCTCCGCTTCGCCGAGGAGGGCGCGGCGGTGGCCGTGCACTGCCGTACGGCGGTGGACGCGGCCGGTGAAGTGGCCGCCCGGATCCGGGAGTCGGGCGGCGAGGCCGTCGTACTCCGGGCGGACCTGACGGACGAGGACGCCTGCCACCGGCTGGTCCGGGAGGTGACGGACTGGTCCGGCGGCCGGCTCACCGCCCTCGTCAACAACGCGGCCGTCCAGCCGGTCCAGCCCCTGCCCGGCATGACGGCGGCCGAGTGGCGCACGGTCGTCGACACCGACCTCACCAGCGTCTTCGTCTGCACCCAGGCCGCCGCCGCCCATATGCGGGCCCACGGCGGCGGCAGCATCACCCACATCGCCTCCATCGAGGCCTCCCGTCCCGCGCCCGGCCACGCCCACTACAGCGCGGCCAAGGCGGCGGTCGTCATGCACGCCCGTGCGGCGGCCCTGGAGTACGGGCCCGACGGCATCCGGGTCAACGCCGTATCGCCCGGCCTGATCGACCGCGAGGGCCTGGCGCAGGCCTGGCCGGACGGCGTACGCCGCTGGCTGGCCGCCGTCCCCACCGGCCGGCTGGGCCGCCCCGAGGACGTGGCCGACGCCTGTGTGTTCCTGGCCTCGTCGCTCGCGAGCTGGATCACCGGTCACGACCTGACCGTCGACGGCGGCATCTCGGCCCGGCCGACCTGGTGAGCATTGCGGCCGACCGCTCGCGTCGCCCGCGTGGTGAGCGCTCCGGCCGGTCTCCGCGTACTCATACGGAGGACAGGCGGCGAGGGAGGGGACGAGTGCTGCTGCGCGACCGGCGCCGGTGGCCACGGCGGCTGGGCCTGCTCTGTGCGGGCCTCTTCATGCTGCTGCTGAGCACGGCGGCCCCCGCGTCCGCCCACGCGGCCCTGCGCACGACCGACCCCGCCGACGGAACCCTCCTGCGCACGGCCCCCCGGCACATCACCCTGACCTTCACCGAATCGGTCGGCCTGCTCACCGACTCCTTCCGCGTCTACGACCCCACCAACCACCGCCTGCGCACGGGCCCCGCGGAGCACGCCCCCGGCCGCTCGGACACGGCCCGCGCCGCCCTCCCCGCGAAGCTCGCCACCGGCACCTACACGGTCGCCTGGCGGGTGGTGTCCGCGGACAGCCACCCGGTGTCCGGAGCACTCACCTTCTCGGTCGGCACCCGCACGGCGACGACCGCGAGCCCGGTCCCCGACGACACGGAGAACCCCGCCACGGCGGCCCTGTACAACATCGCCCGCTACCTCGCCTACCTCTCCCTGGCCCTCCTCCTCGGCGCGGCGGCGTTCGTGGCGTACTGCCGCCCGCCGACGGCGGCCCCGCTGCGCACCCCGGTGCTGGCCGCGGCCTGGACCCTCCTCGCCACGACGGCCGCCCTGTACCTCCTGCGCACCCCCTACGAGGAGGGCACAGCACCCGGCTTCTCCCTGGACTCCCTGACCCGCACGGCCACGACCCGCCCCGGCGCCCTCCTGCTCATCCGCCTGGCACTGCTGCTCCTGGCCGGCGCCGGCGTGGCGCTCCTGCGGGCCCGCCGCAGAAGACTCCCGCGCCGTACGACGCTCGCCGTGGCCGGGGCCGTCTCCCTCCCCCTCGCCCTGACCTGGACGGCGGCCGACCACGCCGCGGTGGGCGTCCAGGTCCCCCTGGCCATCACCTCCGCCACGGTCCACCTGCTGGCCATGGCGGCCTGGCTGGGCGGTCTGGCGGCCCTCCTGCGCACCCTGCGGCACACCTCCCCGGCCACCGTGGCCCGCTTCTCCCGCCTGGCCTCCGTCTCGGTGCCGGTCCTGGTCCTGACCGGCGTCTACCAGTCCTGGCGGGGCCTCGGCTCCTGGCAGGCGCTCACGGACACGACGTACGGCCGGACGCTGCTGGCCAAACTCGCGGCGGTCACCGCGCTCCTGCTGGCGGCGGCCTGCTCCCGCGCCTGGACGACCCGCCTCGCCCGGGACCCCCGAGTCGCCGTCGCCCGAGTCCCCGAACCGGCCACGGGCCCCCCGCTCCCCCCGGAACCCGCCACCCCGCCCCCACCCCCGCCCTCGCACACCCTGCGCCGCTCGGTGCTGGCGGAGGCGGCCGTCGGCGTGCTGGTCCTGGCCCTGACGACCCTCCTGACGAGCACCGTCCCCGGCCGCGCGGCCGAGCAGGCCACACGGTCCGGAACCGCGACGACCGGCATCCCCACGGCCTCCGTCACCACGATCCCCTTCGACGTCGGCACCCCAGGCGGCCACGGCAAGGTCCAGATCACCCTGGACCCGGGCCGGGTCGGCCGCACCTCCGTACAGGCGGTGGTCTACGGCCCCGACGGCGGCCTGTCCACGGTCCCCGAACTCCGCGTCACCCTCACCCTGCCCGCCCGGCACCTGGGCCCCCTCGACACCCGCATCACCGACCGCGGCGGCTACTGGTCCACCGACTCCTTCGACCTCCCCCTCCCCGGCACCTGGACGATGAAGGCAACGGTCCGGGTGTCGGACCTGGACCAGGTGACGGTTTCGGCGCCGGTGCGGGTGACGCGGTAGGCGGACCAGGGCAGATTCCCGAAAGTCCTCTCGGCCGTGCTCAGGGGTGACTACCGTGGATCTCCGATCTCACCGCGGGTGCGGACCTGCGAGCCGGGCCGGCCTGCCGCAGGTGCCCGGCGAGGGATTCGAGGCCGCACCGGTGAGGGAAGTCTGAGGCTGTGCCATGTCGGCATGGCGTGGCAGGAGATGCCAAGGGGGGCGCTATGACGTTCGTCGTCGAGGCTGCGGTGGGATGCGTGTTCGCGTGGGCGGTACGCAAAGCCCGCCGAGTCGGCGGCCGGGCCGACGCCGAGGTCGACCACGCTCTGGACGCGGCGATGGACAGGGTCCACGGTGTCGTGGTGCGCCGTCTCGGCCCCGGCGGAGAGGTCGAACGGCTGGAGCAGGAGGCCGCTGCCGGGCAGAGCGAGCCCAGCGCCCTCACCCGTCGCAACGTCGAGAACGGGCTTGCGGAAGCCGCCGCCCAGGATGCCGCGTTCGCCCAGGAGCTCCAGGACGCGGTCAAGGCCCTGGAGGACGCCAAACGCGCCGCCGACCCCAGAACCCTCGGCGCTTACAGCCTGACCGTCGGCGGCAACATGGACATCAAGGCCGACAACGGCTCCGTGGCCGGCGGCAGCGTCCACGTCGAAGGCGACCTCTCGCTGGGAAACCCTCCCAGGCCCGGGACGGCCACCTCCTGACCGTCCCGGGCACCACACCTGCCCGGCCCCCCACAACCACCCCGTACGCCGAACCCGTGGCAGGCATGTCGGCGGACCGCGGGGCGATGGCCGCGCACCACCTCATCGCCCGCGACATCTACATCGGCGGCAGACCCGCCACCGAACCGGCAGCGGTATCGGTGGAGCTTCCACCGCTTCCTGAGGTGGCGCCCGGCTTCACAGGACGTGGGCGGGAGCTGGACGACCTGCTCGCGGTGCTCGGCTCCCGCGAGGCGGCAGAGCAGGAAACGGGGGGTTCCGGCGGCGTCACTTCGGTGGTCGTGTCGGCGGCGGTGCGGGGCATGGGCGGGATCGGCAAGACCACCCTCGCCCTCGCCGCCGGCCACCGTGCCCTGGCCGACGGAGCCTTCACCGGCGCACTCTTCCTGGACGTGCGCGGGTACGACGACGCGCCGGTCGACGCCGCTCGCGCACTGGACGACGTCCTGCGCCAGCTCGGCGTCGATGCCGCCCAGATCCCCCCGGAACGGGCCCAGCGCGCCGCCGCTTACCGCGCCCAGCTCGCCGCCCGAGCCCGCCGCGGCGAGCGGCTCCTGGTCATCGCGGACAACGCCTCCGCCGGTGAACAGGTCGAAAGCCTGATTCCCCGCGCCCCCCACCGCCTCCTGATCACCTCTCGCGACGACCTCTCCCACATCGGCGCCCGGCTCATCGACCTGGAAACCCTCCCACTCGGTGAGGCCGTCGACCTCCTCGACGCCGCCGTGCGCACCGCCCTCCCCAAGGACGGCAGGGTGGCCGCCGACACCGATGGGGCCCGGCGCGTCGCCGAACTGTGCGGCTGCCTGCCGCTGGCCCTGCGCATCGCCGCCGCCCAGCTGGTCGCCGACCGCTCCCTGAAACCCTCCGACCTTGCCGTCGAACTCGAGGACCCCGCAGAGCGGCTGGACGTGCTGGACGACGGCTCTCGCGCGGTGCGCGGCGTCGTGCAGCGGTCGGCGCGCCGCCTGGCCCCGCCCCAGGAAGAACTGTTCCGGCAGCTGACGGTCAACCCCGGGCCGGACTTCTCGCTGGAAGCCGCCGTGGCGATCAGCGGAGTCGGCAAGGCCAAGGACGTCCGCCCACGGCTGGCCGCCCTGGTCAGGGCCAGCCTGCTGCGCCAGGACCCCGACAGCGGCCGGTGGAGCATGCACGACCTCGTCCGCGCCTACGCCACCGAGCAGGCCGCCCACCACCCCGCCGCCACGCAGCGCGCCCTGAGGCGGCTTCTGGAGCACTACTTCCGCTTCGCGTGGGACGCGGTCACGCACCTCAACCCCGCCGCCGGCGGCAACGTCTCCCGCTTTCGCAACCGAGCCCGCGCAATGGCATGGTTCGATGCCGAGCGTGCCAACTTGGTGGCCGCCGTCCAGGCCGCCCACGCCGGCGGCCACCTCGACGTCGCGGTCAGCGTGCCCGGCTGCATCAGCGAATACCTCCTTGCCCGTCGGCTCCTGAACGATGCGCTCAGCGTCAGCACCATTGCTCTCGACTCCGCCAGGGCACTGGGCCACCACCGTGCGCAAGCCGCGGCATGGAACAACCTCGGCGCCGCCCTTCAGGAGCTGCGTCGCTATGACGAAGCCCTGGACGCCCATCAGCAGGCTCTCGACGCCTTCGGTGCCCTGGGCGACACCGACGGCCAAGCCAAGGCGTGGCTGAACCTCGGCAATACCCTTCACGAGCTGCGTCGCTACGAGGAAGCCCTGGACGCCCGTCAGCAGGCTCTCGACGTCTTCTGTGCCCTGGGCGACACCGACGGCCAGGCCAAGGCGTGGCTGAACCTCGGCGCCACCTTTCAGGAGCTGCGTCGCTACGAGGAAGCCTTGGACGCCCGTCAGCAGGCTCTCGACGTCTTCGGTGCCCT
>NZ_JBVIEB010000005.1:0-96797 GCF_055572075.1 Streptomyces sp. NPDC030820 | reverse complement strand
GTGGCTGAACCTCGGCGCCACCTTTCAGGAGCTGCGTCGCTACGAGGAAGCCTTGGACGCCCGTCAGCAGGCTCTCGACGTCTTCGGTGCCCTGGGTGACGTCCACGGCCAAGCCACGACGTGGATGAACCTCGGCAATACACTTCAGGAGCTGCGTCGCTATGACGAAGCCCTGGACGCCTATCAGCAGGCTCTCGACGTCTTCGGCGACTTGGGCGACACCCACTCCCGAGCCACGACGTGGATGAACCTCGGCGCCACCTTTCACGATCTGCGTCGCTACGAGGAAGCCCTGGACGCCTATCAGCAGGCTCTCGACGTCTTCGGTGCCCTGGGCGACACCCACTCCCGAGCCACGACGTGGATGAACCTCGGCAATACACTTCACGATCTGCGTCGCTACGACGAAGCCCTGGACGCCCATCAGCAGGCTCTCGACGCCTTCGGCGGCCTCCGCGACACTCACGCTCAAGCCATGGCGTGGCTGAACCTCGGTATGGCGCTGCGAGGCCGTGGCGAGTTCGGTCCGGCGGAGGAAGCAGGGAAAAGGTCGGCAGCGCTGTTCGAGGAGGTGGGGGACGGCTTCCGACGAGGTAAGGCGCTGGCCGAATTGGCGCGGACCTTGTCGCAGGCGGGGCGCGCGGAGGGTGAGGTGCAGTCAGTGCGGGAGGCAGCCGCGGAGTCGCTGCGCGCGGTCGGTGCCGACGACGAAGCGGAGCGAGCGCTGAGGGAGATCGAGGGCGGGTAGCAGTATCTCGATCAGGCGGCCGTCCGTGGCGGCGCGGGTTGTCGTGGAAGACCTGGCTGGTGAGCCAGGAGCGGTGGGCCGCCGCGACGGGGTGGGCGCCCGGGTGCGGTCCGATGAGCCGGCGGCCGCGAGCGTTGAGGGCGTGCAGTCGAGCAGGACCCGTGCCATACGGCCGAGCACCGACGGCTCGCGCCGCAGCGCCGCCCGCAGTTCCGGCGCCGGCCGCCCCCCGGCCCCGCCGAGTTCGGGTCGTAGACGGCGGTGTTGAGGCCGACAGCAGTGCTGGACACCGTGCCCAGGGGGTACCGGCATCCACCATGATGTCGACGGCCGGCGCGGCGCTCGCGCTGAGCGCCAGGGCGCCGGCGCCGGCGCCGGCCACGAGTACCGCGACCGCGCCCGCGACAATGCGGCGGCGCGTTCGGTTACGGCGGTGCGTGCCGCCGTATCCGATGTTCTTCAGATCCCTTTCGTGCCGTGCGCCGGTCGCCGAGAAATCAGCGTCGGGGCGGCAACCTTCTCGTCTCCTGCGGCAACTGGGAGCCGGAAGGCCGAGTCGAACTACCGGATGGACGGGCATGAGGGCAACGAAGCACGCCGCGCCGCAACCGTGGCGCAGGCGCGGACTGGTCACGGGTATTCCCTTGGGGCTGCTGGTCGTCGGTGTGCTGGTGTGCCTGGCCCTGACCGTCCTCACCGGGAGCGGAACCGGTGCCGGGCGGGCAGCCGACGCGTCCGCCGCAGGCGCGCGGGCGGCCGCCCCGTCCGACGCCGGGTCGGCGGTGGGCGGCGGTGCGGGTGCGACGGTGCACCCGACGGCCTCGGCCAGTCCCACGATCCCGGCCTCGGCCTCGGCCACGCCGCCTTCGGTTTCGGCCACTGCGACGGCCTCGGCCACCAGTACCGCGCCCGCGAGCTCCAGGGTGGCGGCCCTGGCCGGACGGATCAGACCGGCCGTCAGCTACCAGGGAGTCGCCACCGCCTACGCCGCTGGTGACGGCAGTGGCTCCTGCCTGTACGGGGCGTCCGACGACCTGATGGTCGCGGCGATGAACGTCACCGACTACGAGTCGGCCAAGGCGTGCGGGGCCTACGTGCTGGTCCGCGCGGCAAGCGGGGCCACCATCACGGTACGGATCGTCAACGAATGCCCGTCGCCCTGCGCGCCGGGGCAACTCGACCTCAGCCGGCAGGCGTTCGCCAAGCTCGCCGATCTGTCGGTGGGCCGGCTCGCGATCACCTGGTCGCTGCTGAGCCCGGACCTGCCGGGCACGATCGCCATCCGGTACAAGACCGGGTCCACCAAGTGGTGGTGCGGGATCCAGGTGATCGGCCACCGGAACCCGGTGGCCGCGCTGGAGGTGCGGACCGCCGGCGGCTGGCGGCGGCTGCCCCGCACCGACTACAACTACTTCCTGTCCGCCGATGGCACCGGCTGCGGCGGGGCGCTCAGGATCACCGACATCTACGGGGAGCGGCTGACCGTCGACGGCATCGCCGTGCGGCCGGACGTCGCGCAGCCGACCGGCGTCCAGTTCGCCCGGCATTGACCAGCCCGCCGGTCAGCCTTCACCGGCCCGCAACCGAGCACGAGTGCCGTTCGTATCCGGGGCTGGGCACTGTTAGGCTGCCGCCCCGATTGTTAAACGCGCAACCAACGCGCACATCATTGCCAGGAGAGGGCGACCGGGGGATGGTCCTCGATGACGCGTCCGCGGAGTTCCACGAATTCTTCGAACGCCACTATGCCGAACTCGCCCGTCTAGCACACCTGCTGACCGGCGAAACCGACGCGGCGGACGACCTCGCGGCGGATGCCCTGGTCGCCCTGTGGCAGCGCTGGGACCGGTTGCGGCAGGCCGACCACCCGCTCGCCTACGCCCGCGGTGTGGTGGCCAACCTGGCGCGCGGACGGATCCGCAGCGCGGTGCGCGAGCGACTCCGGATCACGCTGTTCTGGTCCCGCAGCCCCGAGAAGGTGGAGGGGCCGGACATGGCGGCCGTGCTGGACGTCCGCGCGGCGCTCGCCCGGCTGCCGTTCCGCAAGCGCGCCTGCGTGGTGCTGCGGCACGCCTTCGACCTGTCGGAGAAGGACACGGCGGCAGCGCTGGGCATATCGGTCGGTACGGTGAAGAGCCAGACCTCGAAGGGAATGGCCGAGCTGGAAAGGATACTGGGCGCGCGAGCGGTCGGGGACCTGGTGGCAGGGAGGAGGAACCGGTGAACGAGGAGATCGCCCGTCGGCTGCGCGAGGCCGCCGAGGCCCACCGGCCCGACCGTGCGAGGATGCTGGCCCGGGTGCAACGCGGCATGGCCGGCCCCGCCGTCCGTCACCGCGCGCGGCCGTTCGCGAGGTCCGGGACCAGGGTCGCGCTCGCCGGGCTCGCCGCCACCGGCATCCTGGCGACCGGCGGCCTCGCCGTCGCCGCCATCGTCGCGCACTCGTCGCCGTCGGCCACCGTGACCACGCCTGCCACCCCGTCCCCGACCGTCAGCTCCCCGCACCCGACATCGGGCCGCCCCACCCCTGTCGCGCCGGCCCCCGCCACCACCCCGGGCAGCGCGCGCCCGACTCCGTCGGCCACCAGTCCATCGCCGACCGCCGGCGAGAGCCACAACGGGGCACTGTGGTCGGCCGGCTCGGTGGACCCGCACAGCACCGTCTACTGGACGCAGAGCAACCTCGCCCTCAAGACGACCCGGCCGCTCACCTCGCTCACGATCGAGATGCGGATCGTGCAGACCGGCGGGGTGAAGATCACCGGCACCTGGCAGACCCTGCCGAGTGCTGACTTCACCGTCACCGCTCAGGAGGCCGGCGGCACGCTGGTCTACCGCTGGGTCCTCAAGCCGGGCCTGACCGTGCCGGCCGGGAGCTATGAGTTCGCCGCCCAGTTCAACAACGGCACCGGCGTGCGCAGTGCCGCGGGCGACGGCTACCGCGTCGACGCACAGGGTCCGAGCGGCCCCGCGTCGGCCCGGGGAGGGTTCGTCCCGACCCGGTGAACGCCGCTGTGCGGCAAGGGGACGAGTTCCCTTGCCGCACAGCTCCGTGGGAAAACAAGTACCCGAACTGCTGGTACGGGGTCCAGTCGGCGTAGGTGGCGTCCATGGTCGGTGACGGCGGCCGTGAAAATTCTTCCCGCGATCGCGGCAACCTTTGTGTGCGTGGCGGCAACTGGCGAGTAACCAGGGCCGGATCAAGGCCCGTTGTGCCAGAAGGACATGCCCTTGTCAGATCAGAACCGCTCTCATCGCCGCCGTCCGGCAACCCGCCGCGTGCTCGCCGCCGCCGTGGTCCTCGCCGCCGCGGGTGCCGCCGTACCCCTGGTCGCCCAGGCCGCACACACGCCCAAGGCCCGCACGCCGACCCTGGCCGGTGCAGCGGCCGGCAGCGGCCGTTACTTCGGTACGGCGGTGTCCTCGGGCAGGCTCGGGGACTCGACGTACTCCACGATTCTCGACCGGGAGTTCAACATGATCACCCCGGAGAACGAGATGAAGTGGGACACCACCGAACCGTCCCGCGGGAACTTCAACTTCGGCCCGGCCGACTCGATCGTGGGCCACGCCGCCGCGCACGGCCAGCGCATGCGCGGGCACACCCTGGTCTGGCACTCCCAACTGCCCGGCTGGGTCAAGTCCATCACCGACGCCAACACCCTGCGCAGTGTGATGGACAACCACATCACCACCGAGATGAGCCACTTCAAGGGCAAGATCTACGCCTGGGACGTGGTCAACGAGGCGTTCGCCGACGGCGGCAGCGGTCAGCACCGCAGCTCGGTGTTCCAGGACGTGCTGGGCAACGGCTTCATCGAGGAAGCCTTCCGCACGGCCCGGGCCGCCGACCCCTCGGCCAAGCTCTGCTACAACGACTACAACATCGAGAACTGGTCCGATGCCAAGACGCAGGGCGTCTACGCGATGGTCAAGGACTTCAAGTCCCGCGGTGTACCGATCGACTGCGTCGGCTTCCAGAGCCACTTCGGCGCAGGTGGCCCGCCGGCCAGCTACCAGACCACTCTGTCCAAGTTCGCCGCGCTCGGCGTGGACGTCCAGATCACCGAGCTCGACATCGCCCAAGCGTCGCCGACGGCGTACGCCAACACCGTCCAGGCGTGCATGAACGTCGCCCGCTGCACGGGCATCACGGTGTGGGGCATCCGCGACAGCGACTCCTGGCGCACCGGTGAGAACCCGCTGCTGTTCGACGCGAGCGGCAACAAGAAGCCCGCCTACAACGCGGTGCTCACCGCCCTGGGCGGAAGCAGTGGCGGCACGCCGGGCGGGGGCATCACCTCCGGCACGGTCTACACGCTCTCCGACGTGGCCGCCGGACGCGTTCTCGACGAGCCCGCGGGGTACAACGGCAACGGCACCCCGCTCCAGGTGTGGGACGCCAGCGGTGCCTCCAACCAGCAGTGGCGGGCCGCCCGGAACAGCGACGGCTCCTACACGCTGACCAACGTCGCCAGCGGCCGGGTACTGGACGAGCCGGGCAACCAGACGGGCAACGGGACGAGGATGCAGGTCTGGGACTCGGGCGGCGGCGCCAACCAGCACTGGCGGGCCGGCCGCAACAGTGACGGCTCCTACACGCTGATCAACGTCGCCAGCGGCCGGGCGCTGGAGATCCCCGGCGGTCGGACCGCCAACGGCACTCCCGTCCAGATCTGGGACTCCAACGGCGGCGCCCACCAGCACTGGAACCTAAGAGCTTCGACGCCCGCGCCGGCGGGCGGCACGTGTGCTCTTCCGTCGACATACCGGTGGTCGTCGACGGGTGCGTTGGCGCAGTCGGCGAACGGGTGGGACGCGGTGAAGGACTTCACCGACGTGGTGTACAACGGCAAGCACCTGGTCTACGCGTCGAGCGTGTCGGGATCGTCGTACGGCTCGATGATGTTCAGGCCCTTCACGAACTGGTCGGACATGGCGTCGGCCGGCCAGACCGGGATGAGCCAGTCCGCGGTGGCGCCCACGCTGTTCTACTTCGCGCCCAAGAAGATCTGGGTGCTGGCGTCCCAGTGGGGCGCGTCGCCCTTCGTGTACCGCACGTCGAGCGACCCCACCGACCCCAACGGCTGGTCCGCGCCGCAGCCGCTGTTCACCGGCAGCATCCCCAAGACTGAATCTCCCACCGGCCCGATCGACCAGACACTGATCGCCGACGACCAGAACATCTACCTGTTCTTCGCCGGTGACAACGGCAAGATCTACCGGGCGAGCATGCCGATCGGGAACTTCCCGGGAAGCTTCGGCTCGTCGTACACGACGGTCATGAGCGACTCGGTGAAGAACCTGTTCGAGGCGCCGCAGGTCTACAAGGTCCAGGGCCAGAACCAGTACCTGATGATCGTCGAGGCTCGGGGGGCGAACGAGCAGCGCTACTTCCGCTCGTTCACCGCCACCAGCCTGAGTGGTTCCTGGACTCCGCAGGCCGCCAGCGAGAGCAACCCCTTCGCGGGCAAGGCCAACAGCGGTGCCACCTGGACCAACGACATCAGCCACGGTGACCTGGTCCGCACCAACCCCGACCAGACCATGACCATCGACCCCTGCAACCTGCAGTTCCTCTACCAGGGCAAGTCCCCCACCGCGAGCGGCCCCTACGACCGACTGCCGTGGCGGCCGGGCGTCCTCACCCTGCAGCGCTGACCGCTACTCACCGCCTCGTCGAGGAGCCCCAGCCGTGCGCCGGCTGGGGTTCCCATCGTTTGGGGACCAGACGGAGGCTCGGCGAGGCTTGTCGGGCTGATGGGTGGGCTCCTGCTCCTGCGCGGTGTGGGCGCCGGCGTCCCGGGCCGCATTCACTTTCCGCCACATCGGCGCATTCATCGACCGGGACGGCCCGCGCTGTCCCGGCCTCGCGGTCGAACTCGGCTTCCCCGCCGTCACCTGTCAGCACGATCATCCCCTTCGCCGAGGCCGCCTCGATCGGCGCCCGCACCGACGGCGGCACGGCCGGCGCCGACCGAGAAGTCCTCAGCCCGACGAAGATGACGAAATGCGCCCCCATCGAAGCGATGGGGGCGCATTCGTCAGCTTCGCCTACTTGAGTGCTGTACCGCCTGAGTTGTGGTACGCGATCGTCTTGTTGATCAGGTTTCCGCCGTCGGTTTCGACCGTGGTCTGTTCCTGCTGTCCTGGACCGAAGAACAGGCCGGCGACATGGGCGTTCGCCACCTGGTCCATGTGTGCGAAGAACCAGTCCACCTTGTCGTCCTTGTAATGGTTGAGGGTGTTGTTCTGCGCCATGTTGCCCACGGGGATCTGCCACAGGGCCACCGGCTTGCCCACGGACTCGGCCATCGTCTTGTAGAACTGCAGCGTGGCGGCGGCCTTCTGGTCGTTCCAGAAGTGGTCACTGCCGCCGTGGGCCGGCTGTGCGTACCAGCCGGCGTCGCGGTCCGACACGTCGGTGGCCAGGAAGTCGGCGTTCTTCGCCTCGAGGTTCGCGTAGTCCTTGACGCATGCCTGTGTGTTGGTCTGCCAGTCGAAGCAGGAAAGGTGCATTCCCACGGCGGTGTTCGGCGCGTACTTGTGCGCCATCGAGATCAGGCACTGGGCCAGGCCCGTGGCGCTGTTCTCCTGCGATCCGCAGTCCGTCGGATTCGAGGCCGTGACCTGTGCGGGAACCTGGTGCGGATTGCCGAGCGACCGGACGTAGCCCCAGAAGTCGGGCTCGAGGTCGATCGCGTCGTGCGACGTGCCGATCTTCTGAAGGAAGAAGCGGTAGTCGTTCAGGTACCGGGTGAGCAGGTCGGTCCTGTTGATGGCCTTGACCTCGCCCGGACCGTCGCCCTCGCCTGCCGCATCCCCGAGGTCGCGCAACGAGTACCAGGTCCACAGCATCTTCTGCGGACGCGCGCTGCCCTTGTACGTCGCCTGGGCCGCCACGCTGTCCCGCCAGGTCACGTAAGTTCCGGGCGCGGTGGTGCTGCCGTTCCAGCAGCCCCACCAGCCCGACCAGTCGTCGTGGCAGCGCGCTGCCGTGTAGTAGTCCGACGAGGGCGCGGGCTGGCTGTGCACATAGGCGTACCGCACGTCGAACGGCGCGGCGGCCGCCGAGGCGTCGGACATCGAGCCGCCGATGAGCACCGTGCTGCTGCCCATGAAACGCTTCGTCGAGCTGCTGTTGATTGCGGTCGGAGACGGCGTCGACGACGGGTGCGAGCTGCTCGGAGCCTGGCTGGTGGGAACGCTGCTGCTCGGCGCGGTGGGCGTACCGGAGCTGCCGACACTCCCGGCCGGGACGAGTTGCCACTGCTGAGTGGCGCCGCCCCGGTCGCGGTTCTGGACGACGTTGCCCCCGTCGGTCTTGGCGGCGTTGTGGATATCGACAGCCATGCCACTGAAGCGATTGACCAACCGCACGTAGCCATTCGACGACTTGGCCAGTTTGAACTGCTGGTTGGTGCCGTTCAGGTCTTTCCACTGCACGAGGGCGGAGCCGGCGGTCTTCGACCAGCCGAGGTCGTCCAGCACCTTGCCGGAGTTCCGGTTCTGCAGCCGGTAGTACCCGTCACCCGCGTCGATGAACCGCCACTGCTGGTTGGGGCCGCCATGACGGCTCCACTGCACCACCGCCGCGCCGTCGTTCGTGGCGAAGGCGCGGTCATCCAGCACCTTGCCGCTGTTGCGGTTGACCAGCACGTACCACTTCTTCAGGTCCAGGGTTTTCTGCTCGGCCGAAGCCTGGCTGACCACGACAGCCGAGCCGGCCACGACCACCATGGCGAGACCAGCCCACAGACCCCGACGCGCGAGCAACCGCCGGCCACGATGCTTGGGGCGACCACCGCGAACACCGCCGTCGGTGCGGGACGTCACCGATGACGTGGGTGGGCCGGGGACATGTCTGTGCTCTCGTTCCAGGGACACGCCTGTGCTCTCTTTCAGCCGTTGCATCGGACCGGACCACTTGGCCGGACAACGCTGAGTGGTCCCAGAGGCCGAAAAGGTTGCCGCGAAGAGCCACAGATTTTTTCGCCTTGACCGCTTCCCGTTCGCTGCGGAGCGCGGCACGGCTGACGCCGGCGGTGGCGAACGCCTGATGGCTGCTCCCTGCCCTGCCGCTTACCGCGTACCACGCCCGCCACCGGACTTCCCCGCGGATGGAGATCGATGCTACGCAGCGGTGAGGGGTAGTTCGGCCCAGATCGTCTTGCCGGTGCGGGTGTGACGGCTGCCCCACCGCTGGGAGAGCTGAGCGACGATGAGGAGGCCCCGGCCGCCTTCGTCGGAAAGGCGGGCGCGTCGCAGATGCGGGGCTGTGCTGCTGGCGTCGCTGACCTCGCAGATCAACGCCGTGTCACGGATGAGCCGCAGGTGGATCGGTGGGGAGCCGTAGCGGATGGCATTGGTGACCAGTTCGCTCACCACGAGTTCCGCGGTGAAGGCGGCTTCCTGCTGGTGCCAGGCGGCCAGACGCTCACCGGCGAGTTCACGGGCCAGGGCTACGACGGAGGGTTCGGCGGGCAGTTCCCAGGTGGCGACCTGGCTGGTGCCAAGGGTCCTGGTCCGGGTCAGAAGGAGAGCGACGTCGTCCGTCTGGGGCTGGGGGAGCAGGTCGTGCACGATCCGGTCGCAGGTCTCCTCCAGTGGGCGGCCGGGTTCGGCGAGTCCGGTGCGTAGCAGCTCGCAGGCGTCGTCCAGGTCGCGGACCTGGGATTCGATCAGTCCGTCCGTGTACAGGGCCAGGACGCTGTTTTCGGGGACGTGGAACTCGGCGGCCTCGAAGGGCATGCCGCCCAGGCCCAGAGGCGGCCCGGCCGGCAGTTCCAGGAAGCGGACCGTGCCGTCGGGGGTGGCCAGGACCGGGGGCGGGTGGCCGGCTCTGGCCATGGCGCAGCCACCCGAGACGGGGTCGTACACCGCGTACAGGCAGGTGGCCCCGACTTCCCCCGAGGGGTGGTCAGGGTGACTGTCGCGGCCGGTGGCCTCCTCACGGTCCATGCGCAGCACGAGGTCGTCGAGGTGGGTGAGCAGTTCGTCGGGTGCCAGGTCCACGTCGGCCAGGGTGCGTACCGCCGTGCACAGCCGGCCCATGGTGGCCGAGGCCCGGATGCCGTGCCCGACCACGTCTCCCACCACGAGCGCCACCCTGGCGCCCGACAGGGGGATCACATCGAACCAGTCACCGCTGATGCCGGCATCTGTGTGGGCGGGCAGATAGCGGGAGGCGACCTCGATGGCGGGGTGCTCCAGTGCGAGGTGCGGCGGGAGGATGGTCCGCTGCAGCGCGAGCGCGGTGGCCCGTTCCTGGCCGTAGCGGCGGGCGTTGTCGACGAGCACGGCCGCACGGGCGCCGAGTTCCTCGGCCAGCCGCAGGTCTTCCTCGTCGAAGGGGTCCGGGGTGCGGTGGCGGAAGAACAGGGCCAGCCCCAGGGTCACCCCGCGTGCCCGCAGTGGCACTGTCATGACGGAGTGGATTCCATGTGTGCGGATGCTGCGGCCACGCTCTGGGGAGGTCTCCTCCGACCAGCGCAGAATGTCCTTGGTCCGGTGCACCGCGCCGTGTCCCGCGGCGAGAGCGTGCCCGGGAGGGGAGTTCTCGGGGTAGGTGTAGGTCTCCCCGAGCGCCACCACCGATTCAGGGCATCCCGGCAGTACGGAACGCTGAGCGGTTCGTCGCAGGACCAGCATGCGGTCGCGGGCTGTCGACTCCTCGCCCCGCAGGACGCTGTCGAGCAGGTCCACCACGGCGAAGTCGGCGAAGTGGTCCGTGCTGACTTCCGCCAGCTCATCGGCGGTACGACCGAGGTCGAGGGTGGTACCGATTCGCAGCCCCGCCTCGTTGAGGATGGACATCCTTTGCCGGGCACGGAACTGCTCGGTGGTGTCCACCGCCGCGGCCGACACGCCGCAGATCCGGCCGCCGGGGTCGCGCACGGGGTACAACGACAGCAGCCAGACACGCCTGGCGGCATCGCCGGGGCCCATCCCGTGCAGTTCCGTCGTCACGGGTTCGCCGGTGGCCACCACTTGCCGCAGGGCCTCGGCGGCGCCCCGGGAATCCGCGAAGGTCCGGCCGGAGGCGGAGTGCCCCACGGGCCAGCCGAGCAGGTCGTGATCCGGCTTGCCCGTAGCGCGCGTCATAGCGGCGTTGATCTCGATCCGCACCCCGGTGCGGTCGTACAACGCCATGGGCAGGGGGAGCTGGTCCAGGGCCCACTGCTTGAGCAGCGCGGTGTCCGGTGCACCGCCGTCGCCCGGCGAGGGCGCGTACGGCCTCAGGCGTGCCACCGTGAGGAACCAGTACGCCTCCCCGGCTGAGTCCACCAGTGGGTGGGCCTGGACAGCCAGTGCCAGACGGTCGCCGTCACGGTGCCGCACGGTGACGCGCCCGCTCCAGCTCTGCCGCTGGGCGCAGCTGTGCCGGAGAGCCAACGGGAGAGGCTCGGTGAGCAGCTCGGCAGCAGCCCGGCCGACCACGTCCGCCGGCTCGTACCCCAGCAATTGGCAGGCGCCCTTGCTCAGCGCGACCACCACACCCTGCGGATCCACCACGACCCCGGCGTCCTGTGCCCGCTCCCGCCACGCCGAGTGAGGCTCGCCGGGTACGGCGGCGCCTTCTGCCATGCCTACCGCCCTCGTCCTGCCGACCGGTTGTCCCTGTGAAGTCGAGGGGTCTGCCCGCGATCCGCGATCGTGCGTCCAGGCTGCTCCTGCGGTCGTGGTTTCACAACTGCTGATCATGAACGACGAAGGCTCCGACCTTGATCCGGTCGGAGCCTTCGTCTGCCCAGGTGGGCGGCTGCGGAGGATACGAGATTCGAACTCGTGAGGGGTTGCCCCCAACACGCTTTCCAAGCGTGCGCCCTAGGCCTCTAGGCGAATCCTCCGCCGGAAACATTACATGACCGAGGGGAGTGCTCGCGAACTCGTTCCCGCAGGCCCGCATCGGGTGCGGCCGTGGGGCGTGATCGGGTACAGCCGGGGCGCCGCGATCGGGTAGTGTGGGGCGCAGCCCCTCACGCGGCGCTATCTGACTGAACTCCCCCAGGGCCGGAAGGCAGCAAGGGTAGGTCGGCTCTGGCGGGTGCGTGGGGGGCCCCTGCGTTCCCGGGTGGTTCCGGGCTTCGCCGGGGCGCCCGCGGCCGGGCCCGGTTGTCAGTGGGCGCCTATAACCTCGTATGCGTGTCGTCTCTCGCGCTGTACCGCCGCTATCGCCCGGAGACCTTTGTCGAGGTCATCGGGCAGGAGCATGTCACCGACCCGCTGCAGCAGGCGCTGCGGAACAACCGGGTCAATCACGCGTACCTGTTCAGCGGTCCGCGCGGCTGCGGCAAGACGACGAGCGCGCGCATCCTGGCCCGCTGTCTGAACTGTGAGCAAGGTCCCACTCCGACGCCGTGCGGCGAGTGCCAGTCGTGCCGGGACCTGGCGCGCAACGGCCCGGGCTCGATCGACGTCATCGAGATCGACGCGGCCTCTCACGGTGGTGTGGACGACGCCCGTGAGCTGCGCGAGAAGGCGTTCTTCGGCCCTGCGAGCAGCCGGTACAAGATCTACATCATCGACGAGGCCCACATGGTCACGTCGGCCGGCTTCAACGCGCTGCTGAAGGTCGTCGAGGAGCCGCCGGAGCACCTCAAGTTCATCTTCGCGACCACCGAGCCCGAGAAGGTCATCGGCACCATCCGGTCGCGGACCCATCACTACCCCTTCCGGCTCGTGCCGCCCGGCACCCTGCGGGACTACCTCGCCGAGGTGTGCCAGAAGGAGAACATCCCGGTCGAGGACGGCGTGCTGCCCCTCGTCGTGCGGGCCGGCGCGGGTTCCGTGCGTGACTCCATGTCCGTCATGGACCAGCTCCTCGCCGGCGCCGGCGAGGAGGGTGTGACATATGCCATGGCCACCTCTCTCCTCGGCTACACCGACGGCTCGCTTCTCGACTCCGTCGTCGAGTCCTTCGCCACCGGTGACGGGGCCGCCGCCTTCGAGGTCGTCGACCGTGTCATCGAGGGCGGCAACGACCCGCGCCGTTTCGTCGCCGACCTGCTGGAGCGGCTCCGGGACCTGGTGATCCTCGCCGCCGTGCCGGACGCCGTGGAGAAGGGGCTCCTCGACGCCCCGGCCGACGTCCTGGAGCGCATGCAGGCCCAGGCCTCCACCTTCGGCGCCGCCGAGCTGAGCCGCGCCGCCGACCTCGTCAACGCGGGCCTGACGGAGATGCGCGGCGCCACCTCGCCCCGCCTCCAGCTGGAACTGATCTGCGCGCGCGTGCTGCTGCCCGCCGCCTACGGCGACGAGCGCTCGGTGATGGCCCGCCTCGACCGTCTCGAACGCGGCGTCCACTTCTCGGGCGGGGCCGGCATGCCCGCCATGGGTTACGTCCCCGGCCCCGAGGGCCACGGCACCGGCGCCCCCCTGCCCTCGGTACCGCCCGGCAACGGCCCGGCAGCGGCCCGCGCGGCGGTACGAGCGGCCAGTGGGCCGGGTGCGGGTGGTGCCGGCGTCGGCACGCCGGGTGCCGGTGGTCCGAGTGCCGGTGGTGCAGGGGTCGGTGGGCCTGGCGTTGGTGGTCCGGGTGCCGGTGGTCCGGGTGCTGGTGGTCCGGGCGCCGGTGCGCCCGGTGTGGGCGGCTCCGGTGCCGGCGGTCCGGCTCCGGCCGCCCCCGCGCCCACGGCCCCCACGGCACCCCCCGCAGCGGCTGCCCCCGCCACCCCGGCGGGCTCTGCCCCCGCCGCCCAGGCCCCGGCGTCGCCTTCCGCGCCCCCCGCTGCCCAGGCCCCGGCCGGTGCTCCCACCCCGGCTGCTGCCGCTCCCGGTGCCTGGCCCACCGCCGCAGCCGCCGGAAGCGGCCGACGCCCCGGTGGCTGGCCCACGGCAGCGGCACCTGCGGGCGGCGCACCTCAGGGCCAGGCCCCCGGCCGCGCCCCAGCCCAGCAGCAGCCCCCGGCATCTCCGGCGGCCCCGGCATCCCCCGCAGCCCCGGCGGCGCCTGCGGCCGCCCCGACCGGTGGTCTCGACCCCCGCATGCTCTGGCCGAACATCCTGGAGGCCGTCAAGAACCGCCGCCGCTTCACCTGGATCCTGCTCAGCCAGAACGCGCAGGTGGCCGGCTTCGACGGCACCACCCTCCAGCTCGGCTTCGTCAACGCCGGTGCCCGCGACAACTTCGCCAGCAGCGGCAGCGAGGACGTGCTGCGGGCGGCGCTGGCCGAGCAGTTCAACGTGCAGTGGAAGATCGAGGCGGTCGTCGACCCGTCCGGCGGCGGTTCCGCACCTCCGCCCGCCGGGGGCTCGGGCTTCGGCGGCGCAGGCGGCTACGGCGCTCCCGCCGGCGGTGGCGGTGGCTACGGCGCCCCGGCCGCATCCCGCCCCGCGGCTCCCCAGCCGGCCCCGCAGGCGCCCGCGGCCCCCCAGGCCGGCCCCGGCTCCGCCATGGCGGCACCCACGCCTGCCCCCCAGCCCGCCGCCGCGCCTGAGCCGCCCCCCGTCGCGCCCGAGGACGACATCCCCGAGGACGACGACCCGGACCTGGACGAGTCGGCCCTCTCCGGCCACGAACTGATCGTGCGGGAACTGGGCGCGACCGTGGTGGAGGAGTTCTCGAACGAGTAACCGACCGGGACGGCGGCGGAGCGCGGGCACCCCGGCACCGGCCCCCTTTGGAGGAAACCCCAACAAACCCGCCCCCCAGCCTTCGGCAACCTTGCCATTAGGCTGACCCCCGTGAAGGTCCTCGTCATCGGTAACGGCGCCCGCGAACACGCCCTGTGCCGCTCTCTGTCCCTCGACCCCGACGTCACCGCGCTGCACTGCGCCCCCGGCAACGCCGGCATCGCCGAGGTCGCCGAGCTGCACCCGGTCGACGCGCTCGACGGCAAGGCGGTCGCCGAGCTGGCCGTCGGCCTCGGTGCCGACCTGGTCCTCGTCGGCCCGGAGGCCCCGCTGGTCGCCGGCGTGGCCGACGCCGTCCGCGCGGCGGGCATCCCGGTGTTCGGCCCGTCCAGGGAGGCCGCGCAGCTGGAGGGCTCCAAGGCCTTCGCCAAGGACGTCATGGCGGCGGCCGGCGTGCCCACCGCCCGCTCCTACGTGTGCACGACGGCCGACGAGGTCGCCGAGGCCCTCGACGCCTTCGGCGCCCCCTACGTCGTCAAGGACGACGGCCTCGCCGCCGGCAAGGGCGTGGTCGTCACCGACGACCTGGCGGCCGCCAAGGCCCACGCCGCCGCCTGCGAGCGCGTGGTCATCGAGGAGTTCCTCGACGGCCCCGAGGTGTCCCTCTTCGCGATCACCGACGGGGAGACGGTCGTACCGCTCCAGCCCGCCCAGGACTTCAAGCGCGCCCTGGACGGCGACGAGGGCCCGAACACCGGCGGCATGGGCGCCTACTCGCCGCTGCCGTGGGCCGAGCCGAAGCTCGTCGACGAGGTGCTGGAGACGGTTCTGCAGCCCACCGTGGACGAGCTGCACCGCCGCGGCACCCCCTTCTCCGGGCTGCTGTACGCGGGCCTGGCGATCACCAGCCGCGGTGTCCGGGTGATCGAGTTCAACGCCCGCTTCGGCGACCCCGAGACCCAGGTCGTGCTGGCCCGGCTGAAGACGCCGTTGGCCGGTCTGCTGATGGCCGCCGCCACCGGCAACCTCGCCGATCTGCCGCCCCTGCGCTGGAGCGAGGACGCGGCCGTCACGGTCGTCGTCGCCTCGCACAACTACCCCGCCACCCCCCGCACCGGCGACCCGATCACCGGCCTGGACGAGGTGGCCGCCGAGGACGCCCCGCACGCGTACGTGCTGCACGCCGGGACCAGGCGGGACGGCGACGCCGTGGTCAGCGCGGGTGGCCGGGTGCTGTCCGTCACCGCCACCGGCAAGGACCTGACCGAGGCGCGCGAGCGGGCGTACCGGGCGGTGGGCCGGATCCGTCTGGACGGCTCCCAGCACCGCACGGACATCGCCGCGAAGGCGGCCCAGGCCGCACCGGCGGAAACCGCCTGACCTGCCCCCTCCTGATGAAGGCCCCGGACCTCAATCCGGGGCCTGATCTTTGCTGTCTGTCACTCACCTCTGACCAAAGCCATTCCATCGAGTGAGCAATCTTCCATACGGCTGACGGGGGCCGGGGCCCCAACTAGGGTGCCGCGCATGCGTTCCGGCACTTGGCCCACCGGCATTGCGATGTCAGTGGCGGGTGCCACAGTGGGGGAGTGAGCACCACCAGGCAAGCACGGCATCGGCAGCGAGGGGGTGAGGGCGGGACGTGACCGGAATCGGTGCGGAGATCGGCGCGCAGGCCGCGCGCTCCCGGGCCCTCGCCGTACTGCGGGTCCGAGGCCGGGCGCTGGCCGTGGCCGTGCTCCCCGCGGCCGCCGCGGTGATCCTGCTGACCGGCGGCTCCACCGGACACTTCGTCGGCCGGGGCTGGGACGTGACCCGCTTGGCCGTGGGCCTGCTCGCCGTGCTGGTGCTGCTGGCCGCCACCGGTATCGGCCTGGTCGTGGCCCGGGCCCGCCCCGCCGTCAGCCCGACGGTGCCGATCCCGGAGGAGTCCGCCCCGGATCTGTACCGGATGGTGCGCGACCTCGCCGACCGGCTGGAGGTTCCGGCCCCCTCGGCCATAGCGCTCACCCCGGACTGCGACAGCTGGCTGGAGGACCGTACGCACTCGGCCCACGGCCCGCCCCCGCGCCCCGCGCCCGACGAGGACGAGCTGGCGGGCCCGGGCCGCCGCCGCGCGCCCGCCGCCCCGGTGCTCGTCATCGGCTCCCCGTTCCTGTGGTGGATGCGGGTCGGCGAGCTGCGCGCGGTCCTCGCCCCGGTCATCGCCGGTACGGGCCCTTCCGCGCACCCGGACATAGCCGCCGCCAGGCGCTTCGTGCGCGGCCTGGACGCGGCGGTCGCGGTCGCCTCGACACCGGGCCGCTGCCCGGCGACGCGCGGGGTGTGCGCGGCCCTCGGCTGGGTGGCCCGGCTGCTGCTGCGGGGCTGCCGGGAGCACGCGACGCAGATGGAGCGCGGGGTCGCCGCGGCGGCGGCCGAGCGGGCCCAGGCCGTCGACTACGGTCTGCGGATCGTCGCCCAGGAGCAGGTGGGTCTCGCCTACGCAGGCTGGGACCGGCTGCTGACCAGGGTCGCGGTGCCCGCCTGGCGCATGGGCCGCTGGCCCTCGCGGCTGGACGCGGGCGTGGTGGCGGCGCTCACCGAGCTGTCCCGGCGCGACCGCCTGGCGGAGGGCTTCACCTCCCGGCTCGGCGAGCGGCCCGCGTGCGACCTCCTGGAGGAACCGGGTGCCGTGGACGAGGCCGCGTCCCTCCTCGCCGCCCGCCTCTTCCACGGCGGCCCTGCGGAGTCCGGCCCGGACTGGGCGCCGGTGGACTGGCAGGCGTATCCGGAGGAGGTCGTGGACCGCACCTGGCGCGCCGACGCGGCCCGCCTGCACCGCGTCCTGGATTCCCTGGGCGTCCGTCCCTCCCTCGACCCCACGACCCCCGACCCCGGCGGCCCGACCCTGGCCCGAGTCCTGGACCACCTCACCGAACACCCCTCGCAAGCGGCGATACCGAAATCCCCACACCCCGTACGCCAAGCCGTCGACGGCGAGGACGCCCCACAGGGGCCACCCGCACCCGACGACGAAAGCCGCACGGGCGGTGCAGGTGGGAACCAGAACCCCGCCGACGGCGAGGCCGAGGCGGGACCGCCGCCAGAAGACCCCGGCACGGAACGCAGCGCCACCCTCGCCGCCCGCCTGAGCGCCGCGCTGGCCCGCGAGGAGGCCGGCGCCCCGAGGTCCGGCGCGACCGCCACCGGCCGGACCCCCGAGAGCGCCCTGTGGGACGACGGCGGCCTGCCGCTCTTCCCGCTGCAGCCCCCGCGCACCGCCCGCGACCTGCTCACCGACCACGTCATGGCGATGGTGTGCTGCGCGGCCGTCGACACCGCAGGCGCGGTCCCCGCGCTGGACTGGCTGGACGGCCCCTCCCTCCTGCTGGGCGGCGAGCGCGCCGCCGACCTCACGCCCAAGGTGCTCAGCCTCATCGAGGAGGGAGACCCGGGCCCGCTGCGCGACTGGCTGGCCGCGTCCGGGATACGCCCGGAGAAACCCGTACGGCTCGTCTAGGGCCCTACGGCGTCGTAAAGCGGGAGTTCCGTCTTCCACTTCAGGTCAATTCGCAACGACTAGTGACCGAGCCCGTGCGTTATGTGATGTGCTGGGAGCGACCACGCACCTGGCAAGGGCGTGCGACATACGACAGCACGGCCGAGTACTGCGCGTACCACCGAGCACGGCGAACGCAGAGAGCACGGCGAGCGCCACCGAGACAGGACGACACGGGGGCATGAGGGAGGGGAGCGACCATGGCCTCGGACCACATCCGCCGCTGGGAGTCGGGAGCGCTCGCGCACGCCGTCACGGACCCCTTCGGCCAGGGACCGGTGCCCTGGCTGCGCGGCAGTGAGACCTACTTCGACGACACGGGTCATGTCGTGCCCTGGTACGTCGACCCGAGCCCGCAGCCGCTGAAAGGGGTCGGTCCCGCCCCGCGCGTTCCCGGACCCCGCTCGGCCGACGACGTGCACCGCCAGATCAAGGGGTTCACCGCAACCGGCGCGGTCACGCCCGGCGCGGCGATCGACTTCCACATCACGGTCGACCCGCCCCAGGAGTTCAGCGTCGACATCTACCGGATCGGCCACTACGGCGGCGACGGCGCCGCGAAGATCACCACCAGCCCGCGCCTGTCCGGCATCGTCCAGCCCCCGCCGCTGGCCGCCGACCGCACGGTCTCCTGCCACCACTGGTGGCTGTCCTGGCGCCTCCAGGTGCCCTCCCACTGGCCAGTCGGCGCCTATGTGGCCGTCCTCACCACCACTGACGGCTACCGCTCCCACGTGCCGTTCACGGTCCGCGACGACCACCCGGCCGACCTGCTCCTGCTGCTGCCGGACATCACCTGGCAGGCGTACAACCTCTATCCGGAGGACGGCCGCACGGGCGCCAGTCTCTACCACGCCTGGGACGAGAAGGGCTGCCTCCTCGGCGAGGCGGACGCGGCGACCACGGTCTCCTTCGACCGCCCCTACGCGGGCGCCGGCCTGCCCCTGCACGTCGGGCACGCCTACGACTTCATCCGCTGGGCCGAGCGCTACGGCTACGACCTCGCCTACGCCGACGCCCGCGATCTGCACGCCGGCCGCGTCGACCCCGGCCGCTACCGCGGCCTGGTCTTCCCCGGGCACGACGAGTACTGGTCGGTGCCGATGCGCCGGGCCGTGGAGGACGCCCGCGACCGCGGCACCTCACTGGTCTTCCTCTCCGCCAACACGATGTACTGGCAGGTGGAGCTGGGCCCCTCCCCGTCCGGCGTCCCGGACCGCCTGCTGACCTGCCGCAAACGCAAGGGACCCGGCAGGCCGGTGCTCTGGCGCGAGATCGACCGGCCCGAGCAGCAGCTGGTCGGTATCCAGTACGCGGGCCGGGTGCCCGAGCCGCATCCGCTGATCGTCCGCAACGCCGACCACTGGCTGTGGGAGGCGACCGGCGCGCACGAGGGCGACGAGATCGAGGGTCTGGTCGCCGGCGAGGCCGACCGGTACTTCCCGCGCACCCCGCTGCCCGCGCACGAGGAGCGCACCCTGCTCGCCCACTCCCCGTACACCGACAACGACGGCGTCCTGCGCCACCAGGAGACCTCCCTGTACCGCGCCCCCTCCGGCGCCTGGGTCTTCGCCTCCGGCACCTTCGCCTGGTCCCCGGCCCTGGACCGCCCGGGCCATGTGGACCCCCGTATCCAGCGCGCCACGGCGAACCTCCTGGACCGCATCTGCAAACGCGACTGACCGCCGGCGGACCGAGCACGACCCCCCTGGCCGAAACCGATCCCCCCGATAAGGGAGAATCGAGGCACTTGGACAGAACCACGGGGAGGAACCGTGTCCGGATTCGTAGAAAAGCCCGAGCCGATCCAGGTTCCGGGCCTGGTGCACCTGCACACCGGAAAGGTGCGCGAGCTGTACCAGAACGAGGCGGGCGACCTCGTGATGGTCGCCAGCGACCGCATGTCCGCGTACGACTGGGTGCTGCCCACGGAGATCCCCGACAAGGGCCGTGTCCTCACCCAGCTCTCCCTGTGGTGGTTCGACCAGCTGCGGGACCTGGCCGCCAACCACGTGATCAGCACCGAGGTGCCCGAGGGCGCCCCCGCCGACTGGGCGGGCCGCACGCTGATCTGCAAGCAGCTGAAGATGGTCCCCGTGGAGTGCGTGGCCCGCGGCTATCTCACGGGCTCCGGCCTGGTCGAGTACAACGAGTCCCGGACGGTCTGCGGCCTCGCCCTCCCCGAAGGCCTCGTCGACGGCTCGGAGCTCCCCGCCCCGATCTTCACCCCGGCCACCAAGGCCGAGGTCGGTGAGCACGACGAGAACGTGTCCTACGAGGAGGTCGCCCGCCAGGTCGGCGCCGACACCGCCGCCCAGCTGCGCCAGGCCACGCTTGCCGTGTACTCGCGGGCCCGGGACATCGCCCGCGAACGCGGGATCATCCTGGCGGACACCAAGTTCGAGTTCGGCTTCGACGGCGACGCCCTGGTCCTCGCGGACGAGGTCCTCACCCCGGACTCCTCCCGCTTCTGGCCGGCCGACCGGTGGCAGCCGGGCCGCGCCCAGCCGTCGTACGACAAGCAGTTCGTCCGGGACTGGCTGACCTCCGCCGCCTCCGGCTGGGACCGCAAGAGCGAGCAGCCCCCGCCGCCGCTGCCGGACGAGGTCGTCCAGCAGACCCGGCAGAAGTACGTGGAGGCGTACGAGCGGCTCACCGGTCTGAGCTGGAGCTAGCAGCACGAGAAGACCCCGGTCCAGTGGACCGGGGTCTTCTACCAGAGCGGACGACGAGGCTCGAACTCGCGACCTCAACCTTGGCAAGGTTGCGCTCTACCAACTGAGCTACGTCCGCGTTGCGCCGTGGCGCGAGAGCAACTATACCCAACCTCGGGCGTGTGTGAGACGCACTGCCGCATGGCGGTTCCCGGCGTCGGCCTTCGTGACGGCCGGGGAGAGGCGATTCCGCGCGGTCCCGGGGGCGGCGCGGCCCGCTCGACGATCTCCGCGACCGGCGACCCGTCGGCCGCGAGCGCCGACCGCGCGGGAAGCCGAGGTGCTGGAGAGGAGCCCGCGACCCAGATCGCGTCGGCGGCCAACTCCGGGTCCACGCAAGGGTTTCCGGCGTGCACGGTCCGGATGATCCCGGCGAGCCGCTGGGTACTGAGGGCCTTCGGGGCGAACCCGCGCACATCGGCCGCGAGCGCCCGTTCCCGGTGACGATCAGGACCTGGCAGGAGGGCACTTCGGTGCGCAGACATGTGGCGGTCTTCACACCGCCGACGCCCCGGCATCCGAAGATCCAGCGATCACATCGGACACGAAAAAACCCCGGTCGCAATGACCGGGGCTTTCCCTGGAGCGGACGACGAGGCTCGAACTCGCGACCTCAACCTTGGCAAGGTTGCGCTCTACCAACTGAGCTACGTCCGCACTGCTCCCGACCGGCTCCCACCGATCGGTGCGAGCACCAGCCTACCTGATCCACAAGAGTGGTCGTGACAACCGGTGCCGGAGCGGGTGACAGGAATCGCACACTGCGCCTTCCCCCTGGAAGGGGGATGTTCTGCTACTGAACTACACCCGCACGCTCCTCGGGGTTTCGGCTTTCCGGCCTCGCCCCTCGGCGTGCTCCAGACATTAGCTGATCAACAGGGGGGTGGCGCAAGTCGGCTTCCCCTGGTGCCCGGTATGCCCAAATGCGCGGCCCTCAGGGTCCGCTGACGGACCCTGAGGACTGCCCCTTCGCGGGCTCATGCGGCCGGCCGCTCGCGACGGCTCCCGGCGCGCCTCACTGCGCGGCGCTGAACGCCTCGTAGACCTTCTTGGGGATGCGTCCGCGGGCGGGGACGTCCATCTTGTTGGCCTGGGCCCAGGCGCGGACGGCCGCCGGGTCGGGGGCGACCTCCGTCTGCTTGTACGCCTTGCCGGACCGCGACCTCTTGCGGCCGGCCTCGACGTAGGGCGCGAGCGCCTTGCGCAGTTTCTTGGCGTTGGTTTCGTTCAGGTCGATCTCGTACGACTTCCCGTCGAGTCCGAAGGCGATCGTTTCCGCCGCTTCCGAGCCGTCGATGTCGTCGAAGAGCGTGACCACGACCTTTTGCGCCACGAATATCGGTCCCTTCGTGCGGCACGTCGATACAGCTCACCGGCGATGACGTGCCGAGTATCGGCTATTGCCAATTCATTTGTACAGTGCTCGGCAATGCAAAGTGAAGCCCGACTAAATCCGTCCGCGTGTCCGAAGACAATAGGCGAACGGGGCGGACTGGGGAACTTTCCCAGAACTTTTCACGGCAGTGCGGCTTCGACACCCGATCGTGATGCGCATCACGTAGTTTCCTACAACTCTACTCGCGTAGAAATTTTGTGCGGGTAGTCTGAAGGAACCTGCTCAGCACCACACACCGGGAGTGCCAGTGGCACGCGTCGTAGTCGACGTCATGCTCAAGCCGGAGATCCTCGACCCCCAGGGCCAGGCGGTCCAGCGTGCGCTGCCGCGCCTGGGTTTCGAAGGGATCTCTGACGTCCGTCAGGGAAAGCGTTTCGAACTGGAAGTTGACGGGCCGGTCGACGAGGCCGCGCTCGCCCGCATCCATGATCTCGCGGAATCCTTCCTCGCCAACACGGTGATCGAGGACTTCACCGTCAAGGTGGAAGAGGCCACGGAAGTCGCGGAGGCGGCCAAGTGACCGCTCGTATTGGCGTCGTCACTTTCCCGGGCAGCCTCGACGATCAGGATGCCCAGCGCGCGATCCGTCTCGCGGGCGCCGAACCGGTCGCCCTGTGGCACAAGGACAAAGACCTCAAGCAGGTCGACGCCGTGGTCCTGCCCGGCGGTTTCTCCTATGGCGACTATCTGCGCGCCGGTGCCATCTCCCGGTTCTCGCCGGTGATGGAGACGGTCATCGAGCAGGCCAGGGCCGGACTGCCGGTCCTCGGCATCTGCAACGGCTTCCAGATCCTCACCGAGGCCCACCTCCTCCCGGGCGGGATGCTCGGCAACGACCACCTCCACTTCATCTGCCGCGACCAGAAGCTGCGGGTGGAGAACGCGGAGACCGCCTGGACCAGCGACTACCGCGCCGGCCAGGAGATCCACATCCCGCTGAAGAACATGGACGGCCGGTACGTCGCCGACGAGTACACGCTGGACAAACTGGAGGCGGAGGGCCGCGTCGTCTTCCGTTACCTGGACTTCAACCCGAACGGCTCGCTGCGGGACATCGCCGGCATCACCAACGAGGCCGGGAACGTCGTAGGCCTCATGCCGCACCCCGAGCACGCCGTCGAGCCGCTGGTCGGCACGGGCCGCACCGACGGGCTCCCGTTCTTCACCTCGATCCTCAAGAAGCTGGTCAACGCATGAGCCGGACGCCTCTGGACACGGTCGAGCACGCGGCCGCGACCCCCGACGTCGAGCTGCCCTGGGCCGAACTCGGCCTGAAGAAGGACGAGTACGAGCGCGTGGTCGAGATCCTCGGCCGCCGCCCGACCGGCGCCGAGCTCGCCATGTACTCGGTCATGTGGTCCGAGCACTGCTCGTACAAGTCCTCCAAGGTCCACCTGCGCCAGTTCGGCGAGAAGGCGCCGCAGAGCGACGCGCTGCTCGTCGGCATCGGCGAGAACGCCGGTGTGGTGGACGTCGGCCAGGGTTACGCGGTCACCTTCAAGGTCGAGTCGCACAACCACCCGTCGTACGTCGAGCCCTACCAGGGCGCGGCCACGGGTGTGGGCGGCATCGTCCGCGACATCATCGCGATGGGTGCCAGGCCGGTGGCCGTGGTCGACCCCCTGCGCTTCGGCGCGGCGGACCACCCGGACACCAAGCGGGTGCTCCCGGGCGTGGTCGCGGGCATCGGCGGCTACGGCAACTGCCTGGGCCTGCCGAACATCGGCGGTGAGGTCGTCTTCGACTCCTGCTATCAGGGCAACCCGCTGGTCAACGCCGGTGCCATCGGTGTGATGCGGCACGAGGACATCCACCTCGCCAAGGCCTCCGGCGCGGGCAACAAGGTCATCCTGTACGGCGCCCGGACCGGCGGCGACGGCATCGGCGGCGCGTCGATCCTGGCCTCCGAGACCTTCGACGACGCCAAGCCGAGCAAGCGCCCCGCGGTCCAGGTCGGCGACCCCTTCCAGGAGAAGCTGCTCATCGAGTGCACCCTGGAGGCCTTCAGGGAGAAGCTGGTCGTCGGTATCCAGGACCTCGGTGCCGCCGGCCTCTCCTGCGCCACCTCCGAGCTGGCCTCGAACGGCTCCGGCGGCATGCGCGTCACCCTGGACGACGTCCCGCTGCGCGACTCCACGCTCTCGCCCGAGGAGATCCTCATGAGCGAGTCGCAGGAACGCATGTGTGCCGTCGTGGAGCCGGAGAAGGTCGAGCGGTTCCTGGAGATCTGCGAGAAGTGGGACGTCATCGCCACCGTCATCGGTGAGGTGACCGACGGCGACCGGCTGGAGATCTTCTGGCACGGCGAGAAGATCGTGGACGTCGACCCGCGCACGGTGGCCCACGAGGGCCCGACGTACGAGCGCCCGTACGCCCGCCCGGACTGGCAGGACGCCCTGCAGGCCGACGACGCGAACAAGCTGCCGCGGCCCGCGACGTCGGAGGAGCTGAAGGATCAGGTCCTGAAGCTGGTCGCCTCCCCCAACCAGGCCTCCAAGAGGTGGATCACCCAGCAGTATGACCACCTCGTGCAGGGCAACACCGTCCTCGCCCAGCCGGAGGACTCCGGCATGATCCGCGTGGACGAGGAGACCGGCCTCGGCGTCGCCATCGCGACCGACGGCAACGGCCGTTACGCCAAGCTCGACCCGTACACGGGCGCGCAGCTGGCCCTGGCCGAGGCCTACCGCAACGTGGCCACCACCGGTGCCAAGCCCCTCGCCGTCTCCGACTGCCTGAACTTCGGCTCGCCCGAGGACCCGGCGGTGATGTGGCAGTTCGCGGAGGCCGTGCGCGGTCTGGCGGACGCCTGTCAGCAGCTGGGCACCCCGGTGACCGGCGGCAACGTCTCGCTCTACAACCAGACCGGCGAGGCGGCCATCCACCCGACCCCGGTGGTCGCGGTCCTGGGCGTGATCGACGATGTCGCGCGCCGCACGCCGGTCGCCTTCCAGGAGGAGGGCCAGCTGCTCTACCTCCTCGGCGACACCCGCGAGGAGTTCGGCGGCTCGGCCTGGTCCCAGGTGGTCCACGACCACCTCGGCGGCCTGCCCCCGAAGGTCGACCTGGAGCGCGAGCGGCTGCTGGCCGAGATCCTGATCTCCGCCTCCCGCGACGGCATGATCGACTCCGCGCACGACCTGTCCGACGGCGGCCTGGTGCAGGCGGTCGTGGAGTCCGCGCTGCTCGGCGGCAAGGGCGCGCGGCTGGTCGTACCGGACGGCCTGGACGCCTTCACCTTCCTGTTCTCCGAGTCGGCCGGCCGCGCGATCGTCGCGGTGCCGCGCTCGGAGGAGGTCCGCTTCAACGACATGTGCGGTGCGCGGGGCCTGCCGGCCACCCGGATCGGTGTCGTGGACGGAGACGCGGTCGAGGTCCAGGGCGAGTTCGCGCTCACCCTGGAGGAGCTGCGGAAGGCTCACGAGGAGACCATTCCGGCGCTGCTGGCGTAATCGCCGTACGCCCTGTGAGGGCCCCGTCCGGAGAGCCGGACGGGGCCTTCCGCATGCGACCATGCACGAAGGGGAACGCCGGGGAGGCAATAGGCTCACCGCCATGCCACCGGCCAAGAAGCGTGCCCGCAGCTACGACCCCGCCAGGACCCGCGCCGCGGTCCTGGCCCAGTTCGGAAACGTCCGGGAGGCCGTGCGCGGCCTCACCCAGGAGCAGCTCGCGCTGCCCACCCGGCTCGGCGAGTGGACCGTACGCGACCTGGTCGCGCACATCGGCATGGCGCTCACCGCCGTGCACCGCTCGCTCGCCCTGCCCGAGCCGGCCAAGGCGGACGCCGTCCTGCTCGACTGGCCATTCGCCACCTCGGCCAACGCCGCCGCCATCGACGAGTTCACCCGGAACCTGTCCGCCGAACACCCTGACCTCGGCGCCTACCTCACGGACATCGACCAGTCGATGCGCACCCTGCTCGCCGAGCACTCCGGCAGCCGGATCCTGCAGACGAGCGCCGGTGCCATGCCCCTGGACGACTACCTGGTCACCCGCACCGCCGAACTCGTCGTCCACACCGACGACCTCAACGCCGCCGTCCCGGCCCTGGAGATCCCGTACGACCGCCAGGCCCTGGCCTCCGCCACCCGGCTGCTCGCCGACGCCCTCGCCGCGAAGGCCCCCGGTGGCTCCACCGAGGTGCGGGTGCCGCCGTACGCCGTGGTGCAGTGCGTCGAGGGGCCCCGGCACACCCGCGGCACCCCGCCCAACGTCGTGGAGACCGACCCGCTGACCTGGATCCGGCTCGCCACGGGCCGTCTGAGCTGGACGGACGCCCTGGAGGAGGCCAAGGTGAGCGCCAGTGGGGAGCGGGCGGACATCGGGGGGCTGCTACCGCTGATGGCGTAGCGGAACCGACCCGGCCGGGCTACCGTCGAATCGCCATGAACCGGTACAAGCAGCGCATGATTCTCGCGCCGGCGGCCGCCGCGCTCGCCGTCCTCACAGTGGCGTGCGGCAACGGGAAGGCGGACAGTGGTGCGGTGACCGTCCAGCAGCCCGTGACCGGCATCGACTGGCGGGTCGACAGCCTCACCGTCGGCAGTACGACCCGGCACGCGCCCGCCTCCGCCCGCCTGCGCATCGACGAGGACGGCAAGGCGGCCGGCAACCTCGGCTGCAACCAGTTCAGCGCGCGGGTCACCGTGCACGGCGACCACCTCACCTTCGGCGACCTGCGCACGACCCGGATGGCCTGCGCCCCGGACCGGATGGACTTCGAACGCGCGATGGCCCGCGCGCTCACCACCGGCACGCTCGTCGCCGAGACGCACCACGCGAAACTGACGCTCACGGACGGCGACGGCGACCGCATCCACCTCAGCCGCAACGCGCCCGGATGATGTGCGACACCTCACTCACGTACCCGGCAAACGGACCCGCGGTCGCCGCCCCCAGCGCCGCCGTCGGCGCTCAGAGCCCCGGGCGCACCTCGCTGACCTGGGCAAACGCGGAAACCGCCAAGGTGATCGGGAAGCGCTTGCCGGTCAAGGGCACGTATCCCCAATTCGGACCAGTGGTCGACCTCGCCTACACTCGGTGGCGTGCCACGTGGTGACGGTCGACTCAATCACGATCTGCTTCCCGGCGAGAAGGGCCCCCAGGACGCTTGCGGCGTCTTCGGTGTCTGGGCTCCGGGTGAAGAGGTCGCAAAGCTCACGTACTTCGGGCTCTACGCCCTCCAGCACCGGGGTCAGGAATCCGCGGGAATCGCGGTCAGCAACGGCTCCCAGATCCTCGTCTTCAAGGACATGGGCCTGGTCTCCCAGGTCTTCGACGAGACCTCGCTCGGTTCGCTCCAGGGTCACATCGCGGTCGGTCACGCCCGCTACTCGACCACCGGCGCCTCCGTGTGGGAGAACGCCCAGCCGACGTTCCGCGCCACCGCGCACGGTTCGATCGCGCTCGGCCACAACGGCAACCTGGTCAACACGGCGCAGCTCGCCGAGATGGTCGCCGACCTGCCGAACGACAACAACAGCCGCTCCAGCCGGGTCGCGGCCACCAACGACACCGACCTGCTGACGGCGCTGCTCGCCGCCCAGGTCGACGAGGACGGCAAGCCGCTGACCATCGAGGAGGCGGCCCACCAGGTCCTCCCGAAGGTGCGGGGCGCCTTCTCCCTCGTCTTCATGGACGAGCAGACCCTCTACGCCGCCCGTGACCCGCAGGGCATCCGCCCGCTGGTCCTCGGCCGCCTGGAGCGCGGCTGGGTGGTCGCCTCCGAGACCGCCGCCCTGGACATCTGCGGTGCCAGCTTCGTCCGGGAGATCGAGCCGGGCGAGTTCGTCGCCGTCGACGAGAACGGTCTGCGCAGCTCCCGATTCGCAGAAGCGAAGCCTAAGGGCTGTGTCTTCGAGTATGTGTACCTGGCCCGCCCGGACACCGACATCGCCGGCCGGAACGTGTACCTGTCCCGCGTGGAGATGGGCCGCCGACTGGCCAAGGAAGCGCCCGTCGA
The DNA here is from genome assembly GCF_055572075.1 of Streptomyces sp. NPDC030820. Taxonomy (NCBI): domain Bacteria; kingdom Bacillati; phylum Actinomycetota; class Actinomycetes; order Kitasatosporales; family Streptomycetaceae; genus Streptomyces; species Streptomyces sp. NPDC030820. Next base: position 68,858 of record NZ_JBVIEB010000005.1, on the reverse strand, counting down.
GGCCGACCTGGTCATAGCGACCCCGGAGTCCGGCACCCCGGCCGCCATCGGCTACGCGGAGGCCTCCGGCATCCCCTTCGGCGCGGGCCTCGTGAAGAACGCCTACGTCGGCCGTACCTTCATCCAGCCCTCGCAGACCATCCGCCAGCTCGGCATCCGCCTGAAGCTGAACCCGCTGAAGGAAGTCATCAAGGGCAAGCGCCTGGTCGTCGTCGACGACTCGATCGTGCGCGGCAACACCCAGCGGGCCCTGGTCCGCATGCTCCGCGAGGCCGGCGCCGCCGAGGTCCACATCCGGATCTCCTCGCCGCCCGTGAAGTGGCCCTGCTTCTTCGGCATCGACTTCGCCACGCGCGCGGAGCTGATCGCCAACGGCATGACCATCGAGGAGATCGGCACCTCGCTCGGCGCCGACTCGCTCGCCTACATCTCCATCGACGGCATGATCGAGGCGACCACCATCGCCAAGCCGAACCTGTGCCGCGCCTGCTTCGACGGCGAGTACCCGATGGAGCTGCCGGACCCCGAGCTGCTCGGCAAGCAGCTCCTGGAGACCGAGCTGGCGGCCGGTCCCGCCGCCACGGCCGCGGCCGACGCGATCCGTCGCCCGTAACACCGCAGTACGACACGAAAGCTCTCACAGTCATGTCTGAGACAACTGGTGCCAGCTACGCAGCGGCGGGCGTCGACATCGAGGCGGGCGACCGCGCGGTCGAGCTGATGAAGGAGTGGGTGAAGAAGACCCGGCGCCCCGAGGTCCTCGGCGGCCTCGGCGGCTTCGCCGGGCTCTTCGACGCCTCCGCCCTCAAGCGCTACGAGCGCCCGCTGCTCGCCTCCGCCACGGACGGCGTCGGCACGAAGGTGGACGTCGCGCGCCGCATGGGCGTCTACGACACCATCGGCCACGACCTGGTCGCCATGGTCATGGACGACATCGTGGTGTGCGGTGCCGAGCCGCTGTTCATGACCGACTACATCTGCGTCGGCAAGGTCCACCCCGAGCGCGTCGCGGCCATCGTGAAGGGCATCGCGGAGGGCTGTGTGCTCGCCGGATGCGCCCTGGTGGGCGGCGAGACCGCCGAACACCCGGGCCTGCTGGGTGCGGACGACTTCGACGTCGCCGGGGCCGGTACGGGCGTCGTGGAGGCCGACCGGCTGCTCGGCGCGGATCGCATCCGCAGGGGCGACGCGGTGATCGCCATGGCGTCCTCCGGGCTTCACTCGAACGGGTACTCCCTGGTCCGCCACGTCCTGCTGAACACGGCCGGCCTGGCCCTGGAGACGGAGGTTCCGGAGCTCGGCCGCACCCTCGGCGAGGAGCTGCTGGAGCCCACCAAGATCTACTCGCTGGACTGCCTGGCGCTGACCCGCACCACGGACGTGCACGCGTTCTCGCACATCACCGGCGGCGGACTCGCGGCCAACCTGGCCCGGGTGATCCCCGACGCGCTGCACGCGGTCGTCGACCGCTCCACCTGGACCCCGGGCGCGATCTTCGACCTGGTCGGGAGGACCGGGAACGTCGAGCGCCTGGAGCTGGAGAAGACCCTCAACATGGGCGTCGGCATGATGGCGATCGTCCCCGCGGAGTCCACCGAGGTGGCCCTCGCCACCCTGGCCGACCGGGGCGTCGACGCCTGGGTGGCCGGCGAGATCACCGACCGCGGCGACAAGGAGACGGGCGCGGAGCTGGTGGGGGACTACGCCGCCTGATCCGGGCGCCGCCGATCCTGGGGACGCCGGCGGTCCTGCGGCCGCCGGTGATCCTGCGGACGGCGGCGATCGCGCGGACCGTCGTGAATCCGCGGTCCGTGATGAGCCCGCGGACGGTGATGATCCTGCAGACAGCACAGAAGCCGGTCGGTGGCTGTGCCACCGACCGGACTCATGCTCAGTGCAAGGTCAAGCGCCTCGACGGTGCTGTGCGGGACCTTCGTCCTCGTCCTCGTCGTCGTCCTCGTAGAGGTCGGCGTAACGGGAGTACAGGTCGTCGTCGTCATGCTCATCGGCGTCCTCGAAGCGGTCGCCGTTCGGCGACTGGTTCGACGTCGATGCGCCCAGCTCCTCGGCCAGGCGTGAGAGGTCCGTCCCACCGCTGTTGTACTTCAGCTGGCGGGCGACCTTCGTCTGCTTGGCCTTGGCCCGGCCGCGCCCCATGGCTCGACCCCCTCAACGACGGGGCTCGACGGCCCCAGAGTCTGACACGCGTTCATGATCCGGAACGGACTCTCCGTGGAGAGGCCGGTCCGTAGGGCTTCCACGGTACCTGAGCCCGCGCCCATACGGTACGTCGCCCGCAGCACGCGCGTGTGCCCTGGACCTTCGAGGCGCCCCGTCCTCGCTGGTCAGTGGCGATTTTAACCACTTATCGGGGAACGACCCGCCGATGGAAGTGAGAGTTCTCTCCAAGACCCCACCGGCGGGTACCGCTCACCTGTGCGACGGACTCAGTGCGCAGCGTGGCTGCCGCGCGCCTCGGCCATCCGCTGCTCGGCGATCCGGTCGGCCGCAGCGGCCGGCGGAATCCCGTCTTCCTTCGCACGTGCGAAGATTGCCAGGGTGGTGTCGAAGATCTTCGCCGCCTTGGCCTTGCACCGGTCGAAGTCGAACCCGTGCAGCTCGTCGGCCACCTGGATCACCCCGCCGGCGTTCACCACGTAGTCCGGCGCGTAGAGGATGCCGCGGTCCGCGAGGTCCTTCTCCACGCCCGGGTGCGCGAGCTGGTTGTTGGCCGCGCCGCACACCACCTTGGCGGTGAGCACCGGCACGCTGGCGTCGTTCAGGGCGCCGCCGAGCGCGCAGGGGGCGTAGATGTCCAGCCCCTCGACCCGGATCAGCTCCTCGGTGTCGGCGACCGCCGTCACGCCCTCCGGGTACTGGTCGACGATCCGCTGGACGGCGTCCGCGCGCACGTCCGTGATGACGACCTCGGCGCCCTCGTCCCTCAGGTGCTTCACCAGGTGGTGGCCGACCTTGCCGACGCCGGCGATGCCGACCTTGCGGCCGCGCAGCGAGGGGTCGCCCCACAGATGCTGGGCGGAGGCGCGCATGCCCTGGTAGACGCCGAAGGCGGTGAGCACGGAGGAGTCGCCGGCGCCGCCGTTCTCCGGGGAGCGGCCGGTGGTCCAGCGGCACTCACGGGCCACGACGTCCATGTCGGCGACGTACGTGCCGACGTCGCAGGCGGTGACATAGCGCCCGCCGAGCGAGGCGACCATACGGCCGTAGGCGAGGAGCAGTTCCTCGGTCTTGTCGCGCTCCGGGTCGCCGATGATCACGGCCTTCCCGCCGCCGTGGTCGAGGCCGGCCATGGCGTTCTTGTACGACATCCCGCGCGCGAGGTTGAGGGCGTCGGCGACGGCCTCGGCCTCGTTCGCGTAGGGGTAGAAGCGTGTGCCGCCGAGGGCGGGGCCCAGGGCGGTGGAGTGGATGGCGATCACGGCCTTGAGGCCGGTGGCGCGGTCCTGGCAGAGCACGACCTGCTCATGGCCGCCCTGGTCCGAGTGGAACAGGGTGTGCAGGACATCAGCAGACGCGCCGGTTACGTCGGTCACTGTGGTGACTCCTGTGTAAAGAGCGGCGAGTGGGGTGGAACCCCGTACGGGTGGCGGGGTGCCGTGGCATGAGCGTAGAGCCTTGGCGCAACCACCATCCGTGCAGTGTTCAGGATCACTCTTCCGTGCCTCGACCGCACGCATGACCATGGCACGATTTGCAGTGGTTTCGAGCCGGGCCCGATGGGGAGGGAGCAGGCGTGCCGAAGGTGTCCTCCGTGGTCGTCCCCTATGCCGCGTACCTGCGCGTGTACGAGCCGCTGGCCGCCTTCCCGGAGCCGGAGCGCGGCCACTGGACGCGCTACGCCCGCCGCCCCGACCGCCCCTCCTACCAGGACGAACTGCGCCGCTCGCTGGCCGACTTGCTGCCCACCCCGCCGGTCGCGGTGCCGGTGCACGAGAGCAGCGACGCCTTCGTGCTGGAGGTCGACGGCGTGGTCTGCGTCTGCCCCTGGCGGACCCGGCTGCGCGGCTGGCAGGCGCTCGGCGAGCTGGCGGAGGAGCTGCCCGCGCCGGTGCTGGACGCGGTGCTGCCCCCGGTCGTACGGCGCCAGGCGGCCCAGGACTACGAGCGCTGGCTGGCCCGCAATCCCGACGCCCGCCCCTGGATCCGTACGGCGACCTGGCAGGTGCCGCTGAACTGGTTCGTGCTGGTCTCCGACGAGGAGCGGCGCTACGAGAAGGGCACCGCCGAGGTGCCGCCGCTGCTGCGCTACCGCACGCCCATGGTGCAGGCCCGGCGGCGGGTGGCGCGGGCACTGCGCACGCTGAAGGACGCCGTCGAGGAGAGCCCGCTGATCGACGGGCTGGTGGACGTCGGCCGCTGGCTGGAGGAGTTCCACCCGCGCTCGCTGGTGGAGCTGGACTACGGCGGCCTGGTGCATGTGCTGCCGGCCGGTGAGCTGGAGGGCGACCACTCGGCGGCGGACGTGGCCGAGGGCATCGAGGCGTTGCGCCGGGGCGACGGCGCGGCGGCCGGGGAGGCCTATGTGCGGCTCGTGGAGCGGTGGCGGGCGGTCCGGGACCGGCGTTCGGCGAACTGAAGTTCCAGAAACGCGCCAAAAGTGACGTACGTCACGGCCCAAACGGCGCCGAACGACGTACGGTCTAGGCCACTTGACCCTGTGACGGGATGTTGGTCCCGATCTGGACTTTTGCCCTAAGGGTGATGGACAGCACTTACGCGGCCCTTGCGCCGCTTGCCACCCCTCATGCCAAAATAGGACAAGGAGTCCGGGGAAGGCTCCGTCCGCCCAACTATGCTCCATTGTGGGCGGAATCTCAGCATTGCACGCTTTGGGGGGTCTGGTGACTCCTGATCGTCCTGTGACTGATCGTCACAGTGGCGTGACTGTCCGCTATGGCATGGTCCATCGGCTTCCGTCGCTGATGAACACCTGGGAGGGCAATTCCATCGGTTTGGCCGACGCGGCTGGACAGATGGTGTAGTTGTAGTGCCGAGGACAAGCCGTTCGTCCTATAACCGACTCGACTCGCGTCCGCCATTTCGGGCAACGCGGGTCAAGGTGCAGAATTTAGAGGAAAGAACCGAGAAGGTTCGGTTCTCCCGAGGAGGCCGCTCATGACCGCTCGCACCCCTGATGCCGAGCCGCTGCTGACCCCGGCTGAGGTCGCCACGATGTTCCGCGTCGACCCGAAGACGGTCACGCGGTGGGCGAAGGCCGGCAAGCTTACGTCCATCCGCACGCTCGGCGGGCACCGCCGCTACCGCGAGGCCGAGGTCCGCGCACTGCTCGCGGGCATCCCGCAGCAGCGCAGCGAGGCCTGAACAACTGAATAACCGGGCAAACCGGCAGGTCCCCCAACCGGCCGAGGTGCCCGAAACCCTAGCTCCAAGCGACGCGGGACCTGCCCCAACAGGGCCCTCGCCCAAGCCGAAGAGAACGTTGTAGGCAGCGACACAGGGTGCGTCGTAGATCGCGCTGGACTCCGCCGGGTCCAGCGCGATCTTTTTTGTGCGCTGGTCGGGGTGCGGGTGGCCGCTGTGCGCGGCCTTGTCGGAGTCTGGGCTGGGCTGTCGGGGCGGTTGTGCGTGAGCCCTGAGAGAGGTGCAATTGCACATATTAAATTGACCAGTTGTAGGACGATGGTAAGTACCGCTCTTTCAAAAACTCATGCGGTGACTCCCGTCACATGCCGGGATGCTTGTTGCCTCCGGCGTGTGTGCGCTAATGGAAGCCTGCGTTCCAGCGTCCCACGTATGCACGGGTGTTGGGGCCGCCGTTGGTCACGCGGTACGGGGACGTTCGTCCTCGACGGCCTCCTCGCCCGTCTCCTGGCACCGGGGGCCGGCGTCCAGCGCGAGCCGCAGCAGGCGATGGCAGACGGGGCAGTGGCGGGTCAGATGCCGGTAGGACGAGGCGGCCGCCAGATGGGCCCTGAGCAGGGCCCGCGTCTCATGCCTGCCCGATGCCGCCATACCCCACCTCCAGGGGCCCTCAAAGGCAAGCGGGCCCTGTCTTCTGGGTACCGACGGAATGTGACGTCGTCAAGGGCACGGGGTGGCTCCGCCGGTTCAGCGGCTTCCCGGGGGTGACCCCGACCGGGCCCCCTGGGGGCTGCGCCCCCAGACCCCTCCACGGCCCTGAACGGGCCTCGTCCTCAATCGCCGGACGGGCTGGAACGCGGACCGGCACCGAGAGGCCAACGGGATGTGCCGACATGCGGAAGGGCCCGCACCCGTCGCCGGATGCGCCCTTCTTCGATGCGGTCCTGACGGGATGTGCGCTGTCTGGTTGCGGCTTCGCCGCGGGTGCGGCCCCGATGGCGGGGGGTGGGCCCGGGTTTGTGGTGGGTGTGGGGCCTTGGGTGGTGCGGTCCTGACGGGATTTGCGCTGTCTGATGCGGCTTCGCCGCGGGTGCGGCCTCGATGGCAGGGGGGTGGGCCCGGGTTTGTGGTGGGTGTGGGGCCTTGGGTGGTGCGGTCCTGACGTGATGTGCGCTGTCTGATGCGGCTTCGCCGCGGGCGCGGCCTCGATGGCAAGTCGAAGGGCCCGCTTCCTTGGTGGATGCGGGCCCTTCTTCGATGCGGTCCTGACGGGATTTGAACCCGCGGCCTCCACCTTGACAGGGTGGCGAGCACTCCAAACTGCTCCACAGGACCAGGTTTCGCGGCGCTTGGTTTGTGCACTGCGCTGCGAGAAGAGACTGTACAGGAGGTGGGGCCGCCTGGTCGAACTCACCCCCTGTACACGAGCGATTACGGTACGGCCGCGTCGATCGCCTTCACGATCCGCTTGTCGGAGACGGGGTACGCCGTGCCGAGGGCGTGGGCGAAGTAGCTGACCCTCAGCTCCTCGATCATCCAGCGGATGTCCAGGACCGAGGAGGGGACCGGCCGGCCCTTCGGGAGCTGTTCCAGGAGCCAGGCGTACTCGTCCTGCATCTCGTGGACCTTCTCCATGCGCGTGGTGTCCCGCTGGACGTTCGTCGGCATCTGCTGCAGGCGCCGGTCCGCGGCCACCAGGTAGCGCATCAGGTCGGGGAGCCGCCGTATGCCCGCCCAGGTGACGAATCCCGGCTTCACGAGGGCGTCCAGCTGCTTGCGTACGTCCGTCAGGTTCGCCAGCAGCGCCGGGCTGCTCACGGCCTTCAGGCGGCGCTCACAGGCCTGCCAGGCGGCGAGGACCTGCTGCACCTGGGCGACCGTACGGACCGTCGTGTCGACGATCTCCGCGCGCACCTTGTCGTACAGCTTCCGGTACGACTCCTCGTCCCAGACCGGCCCCCCGAAGTCCGCGATCAGCTTGTCGGCCGCCGCCATCGCGCAGTCGTCGAACAGCGCCTGGACGGAGCCGTGCGGATTCGCGGAGAGCGCCAGCTTCTGGGCGTTCGTCAGCTTCTCGGACGCGAACTTCGCCGGGTTCACCGGGATGTTGCGCAGGATCAGCCGCCGGGTGCCCTTCCACATGGCCTCGGTCTGCTCGGCCTCCGTGTCGAAGAGCCGCACCGAGACCGTGTCGCCGTCGTCCACCAGCGCCGGGTACGCCTTCACCGGGTGGCCGGCCCGGCGCGTTTCGAACACGCGGGTGAGCGCGCCGATCGTCCAGTCGGTCAGCCCCTTGCGCTCCAGCGACTCGCCGCCCTCCCGGGACGCGGTCGCTGCCGCCGCCTGGGACAGGGCCTTCCTCGCCTTCGGCTTCAGCTGGAGCTTCAGCGCCTCCAGGTCCTTGTCCTCGGCCAGCTTCCGGCGCCGCTCGTCGACGATCCGGAAGGTGATCTTGAGGTGGTCGGGGACCTTGGACCAGTCGAAGTCGTCCGCCTCGAACGGGACGCCGACCATCCGCTTCAGCTCGCGGGCCATCGTCACCGTCAGCGGCTCCTGCAGGGGCACCGCCTTCTCCAGGAAGGCCTTCGCGTAGTTCGGCGCCGGTACGTAGTGACGGCGGATCGGCTTCGGGAGCGAGCGGATCAGCTCCGTCACGACCTCCTCGCGCAGGCCCGGGATCTGCCAGTCGAAGCCCTCGTCCGTGACCTGGTTGAGGACCTGGAGCGGGATGTGCACCGTCACACCGTCCGCGTCCGCGCCCGGCTCGAACTGGTACGTCACCCGGAACTTCAGCTGCCCCTGCCGCCAGGAGTCCGGATAATCGGCCTTGGTGACCGCCTCCGCCGACTCCCTGATGAGCATCTCCCGCTCGAAGTCCAGGAAGTCGGGCTGCTCGTGCCGCTTCCGCTTCCACCAGGAGTCGAAGTGCGCGCCGGACACCACGTGTTCGGGCACCCGCTGGTCGTAGAAGTCGAAGAGCGTCTCGTCGTCGACCACGATGTCCCGGCGCCGCGCCCGGTGCTCCAGCTCCTCGACCTCGCTGAGGAGTTTGCGGTTGTCGGCGAAGAACTTGTGGTGCGTGCGCCAGTCGCCCTCCACCAGGGCGTTGCGGATGAACAGCTCGCGACTCGTCTCCGGGTCGATGCGGCCGTAGTTCACCTTGCGCTGGGCGACGATCGGGACGCCGTACAGCGTGACCTTCTCGTACGCCATCACGGCCGCCTGGTCCTTCTCCCAGTGCGGCTCGCTGTACGTCCGCTTCAGAAGGTGTCCGGCGAGCGGCTCGACCCACTCGGGCTCGATCTTGGCGTTGACCCGCGCCCAGAGCCGGCTCGTCTCCACCAGCTCGGCCGACATCACGAACTTCGGCTGCTTCTTGAACAGCGCCGAACCCGGGAAGATCGCGAACTTGGCGTTGCGGGCGCCCAGGTACTCGTTCTTGTTGCCGTCCTTCACATCCTTCATGCCGATGTGGGAGAGGAGGCCGGCGAGGAGCGAGACGTGGATGCGGTCGCCGGCGGCGTCGGTACCCGCCGCAGGCTCCTCTAGGTGCATGCCCATCTGCTTGGCGACCGTCCGCAGCTGGGTGTAGATGTCCTGCCATTCGCGGATGCGCAGGAAGTTCAGGTACTCCTGCTTGCACATCCGCCGGAAGGACGACGACCCCCGCTCCTTCTGCTGCTCGCGGACGTACCGCCACAGGTTGAGGTAGGCGAGGAAGTCGCTGGTCTCGTCCTTGAAGCGGGCGTGCTGCTGGTCGGCCTGGGCCTGCTTGTCGGCGGGGCGTTCGCGCGGGTCCTGGATGGACAGCGCGGCGGCGATGACCATGACCTCGCGGACGCAGCCGTTCTTGTCGGCCTCCAGGACCATGCGGGCCAGCCGCGGGTCGACCGGCAGCTGGGCCAGCTTGCGGCCGGTGTCCGTCAGCCGCTTGCGCGGGTCCTTCTGGTCGGGGTCGAGCGCGCCCAGCTCCTGGAGCAGCTGCACGCCGTCGCGGATGTTGCGGTGGTCCGGCGGGTCGATGAAGGGGAACTTCGCGATGTCGCCGAGGCCGGCCGCGGTCATCTGGAGGATGACGGAGGCCAGGTTCGTCCGCAGGATCTCCGCGTCCGTGAACTCCGGGCGGGCGAGGAAGTCCTCCTCGGAGTACAGCCGGATGCAGATGCCGTCGCTCGTCCGGCCGCAGCGGCCCTTGCGCTGGTTGGCGCTGGCCTGGGAGATCGGCTCGATGGGCAGCCGCTGGACCTTGGTGCGGTGGCTGTAGCGGCTGATCCGGGCGAAGCCGGGGTCGATGACGTACTTGATGCCCGGGACGGTCAGCGAGGTCTCGGCGACGTTGGTCGCCAGAACGATCCTGCGCCCGGTGTGCGGCTGGAAGACCCGGTGCTGCTCGGCATGCGAGAGCCGGGCGTAGAGGGGCAGGATCTCCGTGCCCCGCCAATCAGCGCCTCCGGCGCGGGGGTACTTCTTCTCCAGGGCGTCCGCCGTGTCCCGGATCTCCCGCTCACCGGAGAGGAAGACGAGGATGTCGCCCTGGCCTTCGGCCTGGAGTTCCTCGACCGCATCACAGATCGCGGTGATCTGGTCCCGGTCGGCGTCGTCCGAGTCCTCCTCCAGGAGCGGCCGGTAGCGCACCTCCACGGGGTACGTACGGCCGCTGACCTCGACGATCGGGGCGTCGTCGAAGTGCCGGGAGAAGCGCTCGGGGTCGATGGTCGCCGACGTGATGACGACCTTGAGATCCGGCCGCTTGGGCAGCAGCTGGGCCAGGTAGCCGAGCAGGAAGTCGATGTTGAGGGACCGCTCGTGGGCCTCGTCGATGATGATCGTGTCGTAGGCGCGCAGCTCGCGGTCGGTCTGGATCTCGGCGAGCAGGATGCCGTCCGTCATCAGTTTGATGAAGGTGGCCTCCGGGTTCACCTGGTCGGTGAAACGCACCTTCCAGCCGACGGACTCGCCGAGGGGCGTCCTCAGCTCCTCCGCCACGCGCTCGGCGACGGTACGGGCGGCGATACGCCGCGGCTGGGTGTGCCCGATCATGCCGCGCACCCCGCGCCCCAGCTCCAGACAGATCTTCGGGATCTGCGTGGTCTTTCCGGAACCGGTCTCACCGGCCACGATGACGACCTGGTGATCGCGGATGGCCGCCGCGATCTCGTCCTTCTTCTGGCTGACCGGCAGCTGCTCGGGATAGCCGATGGCGGGCACGCGGGAGCGCCGCTCGGCCATGCGGGCCTCGGCCTTGCCGACCTCCGCCTCGATCTCGGCGAGGACAGCGGCGCGGGCCTCCGGCTTACGGATCTTGCGCGCGCCCTCGAGCCGCCGGCCGAGCCGGTGCGCGTCGCGCAGCGAAAGCTCGGTCAGACGGGGGGCGAGGGTGCCGAGAGCGGGGGCGGGATGCGTAGACATACGCGGTCCAGGATCTCATCCCGCCCGAAAAACACGCGAACGATTTGACGTGGGGCACGGGGGAGCGCCCCCACGGCGAGAAACCGACGCTTTCCCTAGGGCGTGCGCTGGGCCGGAGGCGTGGTGACCGGCTGCATGGAGGCCTGCGCACCGCTCTGCTGGCCCAGTGCGATCGACTTCGCCGTGTTGGAGACGGCCTTGATGCCCAGGTAGGCGGTCGTCATGCTGCTCACGGCGGTGAACGCGGCGGTCAGGATGCCGACGATCACGGACTTGTCCCCGTCGAGCCGCCACACCCCGACGATCGCGACTGCGACGATCGCGAGATTGCTGACGACGACCGCGAGCAGCCCGTACCGCGCCCGGACCTTCTCCAGCTGGGTGTCCCTCGTCACTGCGGCGGCCTGGTCCTGGCTCATCTCCCCGTTCCCCCATTCAGCAGCTGTGCGACCCGTGCGTCCACCTGAGCCCGGTCATACCCACGCCGGACGATGTCGAAGAGTGGCGGTGCCCCGGGTGCCGTGCCTTCGGCCAGCCGGGTCAGATAGGCGTCCACCTGGGCACGGTCGTAACCACGCCGAGCGATGTCGAAGCCCCGGAAATCGCCTGCCATGAATGTCCCCCTGCGACGAAGGCCCCGTTCGCCGAACGAGGCCTTCTGGCTGCGGCCGGGGCCGGGGTCGAACCGGCGACCTTCCGCTTTTCAGGCCGTGTTCTGGCGGGGCGCGGCCTGATCATAGAGGTTGCCGGGGACGGCCGACAGCGGTGGTGGTGCGCTGCTGGCCTGGGAGACGGCTGAAGGCTGTGACGTGGTGCTGTCGTTGTAGGTGGCGCTGACGAATTCTTCGAAGATCAAGAATGCGACACCGAGGACGAGGAACACGATGACCAGGGCTTTGCCCGCGTCGCTGAGCAGCAGCGGGCGGGTGGCTGAGCGGGGTTGCTCGCCAGGGGCGGGCGCGTCGCCGAACAGCCGCTTGGGGTAGGCCGCGGTGAGCATCATCAGGTAGGCGTACAGACGCACGTCGTAACGGGCGGTGGCGGCGGTCGCCTCGAACAGCGGGCGCGGCATCCGGCCGCGGATCAGCACCACGAGCCAGAAGATGGGGCAGAGCACGTACCAGCCGAAGAAGAGTATTTCCACCACGACGGTGGCGGGGATGAGCAGAACGATGCGGAACAGGACGGCGAGGCGGTTGAGCTTCCCGGGATGGACCTCGACCTGGACGGGGTGGTCGGGCGCCAGGAAGGCGAACGGCGGGTAGGTGTCGACCAACAGCATCGCGTAGGCGGTGACGCGGGTCGAGTAGACGAGGTAGCCGGTCAGGAACTCGGCGATCGGTTCGGGCAGCCGTCCGGTGATCAGGGCGGCGAACCAGCCGATGACCATGACGACGAACGCGGCGATCCACAGGAAGAACAGGGCGATGTATTGGGGGATCAGCAGGAGCCAGCGCAGCAGCACGGTCCAGCGGCGCTGCCGGCCGGGCTCTGGGAGGTCCAGCTCCGGGAGTATCTCCAGGGGAGCGGGGCGCGGCGCCCACGTATGGTCTGCCATAGCCAGCTCCTGTCAGGTCCGCGACTGTCGCTCGGCTCAGAGCTTCAGGATCACGCCGGTCGGCCCGGTGCACGCGCGGTGAGGGCCAACCGGGTGACCGGCTTGGCACCCGAATGTCGTACTCGACATATGGTTGATGCGGTGCTTGACTCGTGACATGGCATCAATTCGTCTTACCCGCCCAACACTTGAGGTGATCAAAGTGTTGCTGGCGTCCACGGTCGACGATCCCGCGTGGGGATTGAAGATCTGCGAAGAAGCCGATCTGGGGTCCGGGACCGTGTATCCCATCCTGGAGCGTCTGGTTGATGCGGGCTGGGTCACCCGGTACGAGGAGAAGGGTGAGCACCCAGGACGGCCCAAGCGGTACTACTACGAACTCACCGCTGTCGGTCAGCAGGCAGCCCATCAGGCCAGGCAGCGGAAGCCTCGATTCTTCGGGCTGCACGCACCGGCCGAAGGGGGCACGGCGTGAGCACGGATGAGCAGCGCCCTGAACCCCAAGACGCCGGCGTAGTGGCTGTTGTGGCAGTGCTGGCACCGATCCTGCTCGGCGTAGCGGCCTTGATCTTCCTGGCTGTGGGCTACAGCGTAGGGACGCTCGGCCGCTCTGAGTCGGCGCTGGCGCATTCCATGCTCACTACCGGATGGCTGTTCGGTGCTGCGAGCGCCGCCAGTGTCCTCCTCGCTGCCACAGGGCTGCTGCTCACCGCCATCCGCGATCGTCAGGGCGTGCGGGAAGAGCCTGAGGCGCCAAGGGGAACCGCTCGCCCGATCGGCAGCGCTGTTGGTGGGACCCTCGACCTGGCTTCCTCAGTTGCCGGCCACCGCAGGGCATACCTGCGGGACGAGTGGACGGCGGTCCTTACTGGCGATCCCGAGAACGGCATCGTTCTTTCGTCAAGCCGCAGGATGCACTATGCCATCGGCTTCCTCTGGGCGGCGCTCCGCATGCGGCTGCGTGATCTTGCCGCTCCCCTGTGGATGCCCGTCGACTGGCTCCTGTCGGCCGAGTCGCGTACGCGCGGGGTCATCGCGCTTACCGTCGGTGCTCAGGTGGTGTACGTCGAGTACCAGGACGGATTCCATGCCCTTGTCACCGAAGGCTGGGGCTGGTGTGCCGGTTGCGGTGTGGCCCTGCGACTGTTCGTCGGCTGGTTGCGGAAGATTCGGGGCATCGAGCTTGCCGCGACCCGCGGCGATTCCAGCAGCCGCAGTCCAAGCTGAGGCTCGTTGGCGTGACCGGCACGACAACGCCCCCTCCGAGAGATCCCGGAGGGGGCGTTGACCCTGGTAGGGCGGTTGTGGCTGGGGCCGGGGTCGAACCGGCGACCTTCCGCTTTTCAGGCGGACGCTCGTACCAACTGAGCTACCCAGCCACGGTGTTTCACGTGAAACACCAGCGGTCCTGACGGGATTTGAACCCGCGGCCTCCACCTTGACAGGGTGGCGAGCACTCCAAACTGCTCCACAGGACCAAGCTTGCGTGCAACAGTGTCGCACACGGTATTGCGTGCCCCCAACGGGATTCGAACCCGTGCTACCGCCTTGAAAGGGCGGCGTCCTAGGCCGCTAGACGATGAGGGCTATCGGCCCGCCTGGGCGCTTCTCAGCGCGTCGGGGACGTGAGAAGCATATGGGATGGCGGGGAGTATCGCCAAAACGGTTTACGGCGAGGGGGCCGACGAGGTGGGAGAGGAGGGGGACGGGGTGCCCGGGGAAGGTGTGGTCCCCGGTCGGTTCTCGTCCGCCAGATGGCGGCTGACCTCGGCCGTCGTCTCGCCCAGCCCGCCCAGTTTGATCGCGTCCCAGGCCTGGAGACGGTGGCTGTCGCGGTCGAAATAGAGGATTGAGGCCTCGATCGGCGCGGGGTACTTGCGCTCCACCGCCCGCAGTCCGCTTCCGCCCGTGGAACCCTCCAGGCGCAGCCGGGTGCCGTAGGGCAGCATCTCGTCCCCCTCGTGGTGCAGATGGCCGCACAGCACCAGCGGCACCTGGCCGTCCGTCTCGCGGGCCGCCGACGGCTCATGGGCGATCGCGACATCGACCGGGGTGCCGGCCGCCCGCTGGTCGCGCAGGGCGCTGGCCAGCCGGTCGCCGGCCAGTTGCTCGGCCGCGTTGCCGCCGGGCACCACCGAGCGGTCGGGGGTGAACTGTGGGTCGCCCATGCCCGCGAAACGCAGGCCCGCGACCGTCTGCGCCCGGCCGCCGTCCAGCACGTGCACGTTCTTCATCCGCTCCAGATAGCGCTGGGTGATCCGGGAGTCGTGGTTGCCCCGCACCCAGACGTACGGCGCGCCCAGGTCCCGGATCGGGTCCAGGAAGCCGTTCTCCGCCGCCGTACCGTGGTCCATCGTGTCGCCGGAGTCGACGATCACGTTCACCTTGTACTGCTCCACCAGCGAGGCGATGATCTTCCAGCTCGCCGGGTTGAGGTGGATGTCCGACACATGCAGGACCCGGATGGTGGAGGGATCCGGCTGGTAGGCCGGGAGCGTGGAGGTGACGTCGTAGAGCTTCGTCACATTCGTCACCAGGCGGGCCAGCTCCTTCTGGTAGACGTCGAACTCGGTGACGATGCTGCGCGCGTTGCCGACCACCGCCGGCGCCGAGGTGAGCAGCCCGGAGAACTTCGGTTCCAGGACCGACTTCGGGTTCCAGGTGGCGTACGCGCTCGCACCGGACGCGGCCAGCAGGGCCAGGGCGAGGCCGCCCGCGGCCAGGGCGCGGCGGGGGCTGCGGTAGACGGCGAGCCCGAGGGCCGAGGCGCCGGCGACCACGGCGACACAGGAGCGCAGGGCCAGGTCCAGCGTGTCGTGCTCGACGTCCCTGGCGACCTCGTCCTGGAGGCCGGAGATCCGTTCGGGATGGTCGACCAGGGCCTGCGAGCGGAGCGGGTCCAGCTGGTCCACGTTGACGTCCAGGCGGAGGGGGGCCACATGGCTGTCCAGGGTCAGCGCGCCCAGCGGCGAGACGTTGATCTTCGTACCGCCGGTGAGCGACGGGCGCAGCGCCATCGTCGTGTTCATCGGGCCGACCGGGGCCCGTACGTTTCCGACGATCAGCAGGCCCAGCCAGGCGCCGACCAGGACGACGGCCGTCAGGCCGAGGGCCCGGAGCCAGGGGCGGGGGCGGGCGGCGAGTTCCAGCGCGGGGAGCTGGCGGGTGCCGTGGCGGCGGGGGCGCAGATGGTTCGTCGTACTGCGCATGCGGTTCGTCATCGTGCGGAGGGCTGCGACGGATACGCGGACCATTGGTGCCGTATGCCCATGTACCCGGGCGGATATGCGGTGGCGCACCGCTCTCGTACGGGCCCTCGTGCCGGACAATGACCCTGTGCTGGAGATGACACGCGAGGAGTTCGAGGAGCTGGTCGCCGAGGCGCTCGACCGGATCCCGCCAGAGCTGATGCGGCTCATGGACAACGTGGCGGTGTTCGTGGAGGACGAACCGCCCGCCGACGACCCCGGGCTGCTCGGACTGTACGAGGGCACGCCGCTGACCGACCGGGGTGAGTGGTACGCAGGGGTGCTGCCCGACCGGATCACCATCTACCGCGGGCCGACACTGCGGATGTGCGAGTCGCGCGAGGACGTCGTCGTGGAGACCGAGGTGACGGTGGTGCACGAAATTGCCCACCACTTCGGCATCGACGACGCCCGGCTGCACACCCTTGGATATGGGTGAGCGCCCTCGGCCATAGGGAGCGCCGTTGCGAACGCGGCGCGTGTCCTCTTGTGGGCGGCGGGAGTTGGGGAGGTTGACTTCTTTCCTTGCCTCCGGAGGTGGCCGCCGTGCGCCCCTTGTCCGTACCCGTCCGGCTCACCGTCACGATACTGACCCTCGCCGCTGCCGCCGGCTGTGTGAACGTGGGCGACGACGCGGGCCGGGCCAGGCCCTCGCACTCGGCGGGGCAGCACGGCGGCGCGCCGCCCGACGGCGGCCCGGTGGACGGCGCCGGCGGCCCCGGCGGGCACGACGGCGCGAGGGGTGACGGCAAGCACGAGCCCGGCGGCAAGAAGAAACCGGGAGAGGAGTCGGCCTCTCCGTCGGCCACCGGCTCGCCCGGCGAGGGCAGCACGCCCGCGGTCCCGGCGAAGCCCGGCAAGCCCGCCGGCCCCGGGGGCCCGGCGCCGACCCAGGCCCCGCCGACGCCGCCGGTCACCTCCGCCCCGCCCGAACCGCCCGCCTCCACCCCGCCGCCGGCGACCTCCGAGCCCCCGTCGGCCGAGCCGTCCTCCTCGGCCCACGAGGGGCCGGGGACACAGCTCGTCGAGCGCGAACCCGCTCCGGAGCCCGGGGCGGACAGCGCGGCGTGATCTCCGGGGTGCCGGAGGCGCGGCTCACCTGCGGATATGGAGCCGGTTTGCGTTCAGGGGTGGTGGGTGCGTATGGTGGTAGATCGTTTGATCCCATTTGCCCGGCGCCACCACAGAGCGCGCCGTGTGGCGCGTACTCTCCTTTGCCGTGGCGGACCGCATCGAGGCGGTCGTGAGCGAATCACGGAGTTGACGGGCGCGTGCCGACGAGACTCCGGAAGGTTTCGCATTCGCATGTCCGTGTCCAGTACTGATCAGTTCGTCGTGTCCGAGAACGAGCTCAACGAGCTCGATGAGCTCGACAAGGAGCTCACCGACGCGACGGCCGAGATCACCGAGGCCCCCGAGGCCGCTGAGACCACCCCCCAGATCACCTTCGCCGACCTCGGCCTGCCCGAGGGCGTCGTGCGCAAGCTCGCGCAGAACGGCGTGACGACCCCCTTCCCGATCCAGGCCGCGACCATCCCGGACGCCCTGGCCGGCAAGGACATCCTCGGCCGTGGCCGCACCGGCTCCGGCAAGACCCTCTCCTTCGGTCTGCCGACCCTGGCCCAGCTGGCCGGCGGCCGCACCGAGAAGAAGCGGCCCCGCGCCGTCATCCTCACCCCGACCCGCGAGCTGGCCATGCAGGTCGCCGACGCCCTCCAGCCGTACGGCGACGTCGTCGGCCTGAAGATGAAGGTCGTCTGCGGCGGCACCTCGATGGGCAACCAGATCTACGCCCTGGAGCGCGGCGTCGACATCCTGGTCGCCACCCCGGGCCGCCTGCGCGACATCATCAACCGCGGCGCCTGCTCGCTCCAGGACGTGCAGATCGCCGTCCTGGACGAGGCCGACCAGATGTCCGACCTGGGCTTCCTGCCCGAGGTCACCGAGCTGCTCGACCAGGTCCCGGCCGGCGGCCAGCGCATGCTCTTCTCCGCCACCATGGAGAACGAGATCCAGACCCTGGTCGACCGCTACCTGAACAGCCCCGTCTCCCACGAGGTGGACGCGGCCCAGGGCGCGGTGACGACCATGTCGCACCACATCCTCATCGTGAAGCCCAAGGACAAGGCGCCGGTCACGGCCGCGATCGCCTCCCGCAAGGGCCGCACGATCATCTTCGTCCGCACCCAGCTGGGCGCCGACCGCGTCGCCGAGCAGCTGCGCGAGGCGGGCGTGAAGGCCGACGCGCTGCACGGCGGCATGACCCAGGGCGCCCGCACCCGCACCCTGGCCGACTTCAAGGACGGGTACGTCAACGTCCTGGTCGCCACCGACGTCGCCGCCCGCGGCATCCACGTGGACGGCATCGACCTGGTCCTGAACGTCGACCCGGCCGGTGACCACAAGGACTACCTGCACCGCGCCGGCCGTACGGCCCGCGCGGGCCGCACCGGCACGGTCGTCTCCCTCTCCCTGCCGCACCAGCGGCGCCAGATCTTCCGTCTGATGGAGGACGCCGGGGTCGACGCGGCCCGCCACATCATCCAGGGCGGTGCCGCCTTCGACCCGGAGGTCGCCGAGATCACCGGCGCCCGTTCCATGACCGAGGTCCAGGCCGAGTCCGCCGCCAACGCCGCCCAGCAGGCCGAGCGCGAGGTCGCCCAGCTCACCAAGCAGCTGGAGCGCGCCCAGCGCCGTGCGACCGAGCTGCGCGAGGAGGCCGACCGGCTGGTCGCCCGGGTCGCCCGCGAGCGCGGCGAGGACCCGGAGGCCGCGGTGGCCGAGGCCCAGGCGACGGCGGCGGAGGAGCTCGCGGCCGTGGCCGAGGAGCCGGCGCAGCGGGAGACGGAACGCGAGGAGCGTCCGGCGGCTTCGGCGCCGTACGAGCGTCGGGAGCGGCGCGGCTTCGACCGGGACCGCGGTGAGCGGGGCTTCGAGCGCCGTGAGGAGCGGGGCGAGCGCGGTGGCCGTGGCTTCGAGCGCCGTGACGAGCGCCGTCCGTTCGACCGCGACCGTGGTGACCGCGGTTTCGAGCGCCGTGAGGAGCGGGGCGACCGTGGTGGCCGTGGCTTCGAGCGCCGTGACGAGCGCCGTCCGTTCGACCGTGACCGTCGTGACGACCGCGGTGGCCGTTCCTTCGACCGGGACCGTGGCGAGCGTGGCTTCGAGCGGCGTGACGACCGGGGCGGCCGTGGCTTCGACCGCGACCGCGCCGAGCGCCGCGACGACCGCCGTCCGTTCGACCGTGACCGTCGCGACGACCGCGCCGACCGTGGTTTCGAGCGTCGTGACGACCGCGGTGGCCGTTCCTTCGACCGCCGTGACGACCGTGGCGGCTTCCGCCGCGACGAGCGCGGTGGGCACCGGGGCAGCGACCGCCCGTTCAACCGCGACCGCCGCGACGACCGCCCGGGCTTCCGCACCGGCGGCCACGAGCGTCCCTACGGCCGCCGTGACGACCACCGCGGCAACGGCTCCTCCTTCGGCCGCCGCGAGGACAAGCCGCGCTGGAAGCGCAACGGCTGAGACAGCCGGACCGGCTCACGCCGGGGTCGGTGAAACGTGAACGCCGCGCCCCCGCCCGCATTTCGGGCGGGGGCGCGGCGTTTTCCGAACGGGAGCACGAAAACGACCCCCTCCGCGCTGTGAACCCCCGTTAGGATCAGGCGACTTCTGAGGGGGATGCGACGGCCCGGGGGGCCGGGGACATCGGATGTGGTCCGCGTCCCCTGCCGTGTTCCTGGGGAGGATCACCTTGGCTCGTCGCCCTGCCTTCGTACGTCACTCTCGCGCGAGACGGGCGGCCGTGGCCGTCGTCGCCTCCGCCGCACTGGCAACCGGGCTGGGGCCGCTGATCCCCGCGGCCTCCGCAACGCCCAACGCCCCGCAGGAGACGGTGGTCCCGGCTACGTACCGCAGCACGTACACAACGGCGTTGCTCTACAACGCCGACGTCCAGAACAGCGCGATCGGCGCGGGCGCTCGGGGCGTCTTCCACTACCTGGAGGGTCACCCGGGCCTGGTGTGGACGCGCTACTCGGACGGCCGCTCCTTCGACGCGACGACCGAACCGGCCGGCGTCTACACCAGGGGGACGAGCAGTGACGTGCTCTCCTACCGTTACGACGACGGCCGGGTCGACCTGTGGAACGCGGTCGACGGCACGACACCCTCCACGTTCCCGCGGGCCAGATCCTTTACGGCGTCTACGGGGGGTCGTTCGCCGCGCGCGTGAAGATCGCGACCGGCTGGCAGGGCTACAAGGGCCTCTTCTGAGAGGTGGCCCTTCAGGGGCTTTATTTGGCCATGTTGTGACGCATGTCACGCCCCCGGTGAGGGAATTGCTGGGGGCATGACAGATGACGCGAGAGTGAGCGGGCAGCAGGAAACGTCCGGCCCGTCCGGCCTGTCGGACGAGGAACGGCTGGCCCAGCTCGGTTACACCCAGGTCCTCGCCCGCCGGATGTCGGCGTTCTCGAACTACGCCGTCTCCTTCACGATCATCTCGGTCCTGTCCGGCTGCCTGACCCTCTACCTCTTCGGCATGACCACCGGCGGCCCCGCGGTGATCACCTGGGGCTGGGTGGCGGTGGGCCTGATGACCCTGTTCGTCGGCCTGTCGATGGCCGAGATCTGCTCGGCGTACCCCACCTCGGCGGGCCTGTACTTCTGGGCGCACCGCCTCGCACCACCCCGCTCGGCGGCGGCATGGGCCTGGTTCACCGGCTGGTTCAACGTGCTGGGCCAGGTCGCGGTGACCGCCGGCATCGACTTCGGCGCGGCCTCGTTCCTCGGCGCGTACCTGAACCTCCAGTTCGGTTTCGGGGTGACCCCGGGCCGTACGGTCCTCCTCTTCGCCGCGATCCTCGTCCTGCACGGCCTGCTGAACACCTTCGGTGTCCGGATCGTCGCGTTCCTGAACGACGTGAGCGTGTGGTGGCACGTGCTCGGCGTCGCGGTGATCGTCGGCGCGCTCGCCTTCGTCCCCGACCACCACCAGTCGGCGACGTTCGTGTTCACGAAGTTCGTCAACGAGACGGGCTGGGGCAGCGGTACCTACGTCGTCCTGCTCGGCCTCCTGATGGCCCAGTACACCTTCACCGGCTACGACGCCTCCGCCCACATGACCGAGGAGACCCACGACGCGTCCACGGCGGGCCCGAAGGGCATCGTCCGCTCGATCTGGACGTCCTGGATCGCCGGCTTCGTGCTCCTGCTCGGCTTCACGTTCGCGATCCAGTCGTACGACAAGGAACTGGCGTCCCCGACGGGCGTACCCCCGGCCCAGATCCTCCTGGACGCGCTCGGAGCGACGACGGGGAAGCTGCTGCTGCTCGTGGTGATCGGCGCCCAGCTCTTCTGCGGCATGGCCTCGGTGACCGCCAACAGCCGCATGATCTACGCCTTTTCACGCGACGGCGCGCTGCCCCTCTCCCGCGTCTGGCACACGGTCAGCCCCCGCACCCGCACCCCCGTGGCCGCGGTCTGGCTGGCCGCGCTGGCCGCCCTCGCCCTCGGCCTGCCCTACCTGATCAACTCGACGGCGTACGCGGCGGTGACCTCGATCGCCGTCATCGGCCTCTACATCGCGTACGTCATCCCGACGCTCCTGCGGGTCCGCAGGGGCGCCGCCTTCGAACGCGGGCCCTGGCACCTGGGCCGCTGGTCCGGTGTGATCGGTGTGGTCTCGGTGCTGTGGGTGGCCGTGATCACCATCCTCTTCATGCTCCCGCAGGTCTCCCCGGTCACCTGGAAGACCTTCAACTACGCGCCCGTCGCCGTCCTGGTCGTCCTCGGCTTCGCCGCGACCTGGTGGCTGGCCTCGGCCCGCCACTGGTTCCTCGGCGAGGAGCGGACCCGGGCCGCGAAGCTGGTCGAAAAGTGACCATCCGGAGCCTTGCTCCGCTCCCGACGCGGCCGTGTCACCGATACCCGATCGGAGACACGGCCGCGTCCGGCTATGCTCGGACAGGCAACATCGCCTGGGCCCTTAGCTCAATTGGCAGAGCAGTGGACTTTTAATCCATTGGTTGTGGGTTCGAGTCCCACAGGGCCTACAGATGCGGGGGAGGGGTTACCCCTTCTGACCTGCTGTGCAGCGCTCGGGTCGGCTTCGGCCGGCTCGGGCGCTGACTCGTTTTCGCCGCCAACGAATGGACCGGCGAACCCGAAAACCGCGAACCACGCAAGCACGCTCAGGTCTGCCAACGGCGCCGTCACGCACATTTAGTTTCAGGCGATACCGTATCGAATGAAGTAGTCTGGCCTCATGGCCGCTGACGTTCCTCACCGCCCCACCGCCTCGCATGCGACCGACCGCCCCGGGGATACGTCGCCTTTCGCTCTCGGTCTGCTGCTGCGCCGGGCGCATTGGCGCGCGGCCGCGGTGATGGGGGAGGCGCTTCGGCCGCTCGGCATCGAGTTGCGGCATTTCGCGGTACTGATTGAGCTGGTCAATCACGGGCCCACGGTGCAGCGGGATTTGGTGGCGGCGACGGGGTCGGACAAGGCCGGAATCATGCGGGTCGTGGACGACCTGGAGCGGAAGGGTCTGGCCGTACGCAAGGCCGTTCCGGGGGACCGGCGGGTGCGCGCAGTGGAGATCACTCCTCAGGGGCTGGAGCTCTTCGATGCAGTCCACGTCGCTGCGGAGCCTCTGGCTGAGCGTCTGGTTGCGGAATTGGGGCCCGGTGAGCCCGAGAAGCTGACGGATCTGCTGACCCGGCTTGCCCATCCGGCAGACGACGAGGCGTAAGCGCGCGGGCGCACCGGTTGTCGGCCGCGTCGGCGCGCTTGGTTCAATGCGGCTTCCGCAGCGAAACCGGCCTTGAGGGCTGGCGCGCGTCGGCCTGGCGACGGGCGGCTGGCCGGGGTTGTCGCCGATGGGGCCGAGTCGTCCGCGCGGGTGACGCGCCGCATACGTGGCCGGCGGTTGGGCGCCACGGGCACCGTCGGAGAGGGTGCACGCGCCGAGGACGCCGTGTGACCTCCTGGGATGGGGCGTCACGCGGCGTCCACGGCAAGGCGGTTACGCGGCGAGGCGCTCCGCGAGGTCTTTGGCCCTGGCGGTCGCGTCCTCGAAGGCGCGGTTGCGGGACGCCTCGTAGAGAGGGACCAGTTCTGACATGGCCGGGTTGCGGGGGGCCATGGTGAGCTCCGGGACGATGAAGTCGAGGTCCAGGCCGAGAGTTCCCTTGAGGACGGCCTCCAGATAGTTCTGTACGAACTCGTAGCCCTCGCGCGGGGTGCCCGGCGCGTAGGAGCCGCCACGGCTGGCGACGACGATCACCGGGGTGCCCTGGGCTGAGGGCGTCTCGCCCGCGGTGCGGCCGAGCAGGAGCACGCTGTCCAGCCACGCCTTGAGGGTGGAAGGGATCGAGAAGTTGTACATGGGGGCGCCGAT
This sequence comes from Streptomyces sp. NPDC030820, assembly GCF_055572075.1. NCBI lineage: Bacteria > Bacillati > Actinomycetota > Actinomycetes > Kitasatosporales > Streptomycetaceae > Streptomyces > Streptomyces sp. NPDC030820. Next base: position 45,898 of record NZ_JBVIEB010000005.1, on the reverse strand, counting down.
CAGGACGGCGTCCGCCTCCTCCAGTTCCTCGATGAGCTTCACGCGCGCGGCGAACGCGGCGGACTGCTCCGGGGTGCGCTCGGCGGGGGCGGCGTAACCGGCGGACCATGCGGCGGCGGTGATGTGCGGGACAGGGTCGGCGGCCAGGTCGCGGTAGATCACCGTGCCCTCCGGGTGCTGTTCCTCCCAGGTCTTGCGGAAGGCGGCCGTGACCGAACGGGACGAGGACGCCTCGCCCGGGAACACGGACGAGTCGATGTGTAGCAGCGTGGCCATGGGTTCTCTCCAAAGAACGGCGCCCGAAGCGGGAACCAAGGGGCTGGGGATTCATGCTCAACGATAGTTGCACACGAGATGGTATCGAGTGATACCGTATTGAGTGTGATGAAGGTGAAGCCTGCGAGCAGCTGGGGGCGGCTGATCATGGACGTCTACGAGGCGGTCATGAGCCGACGAGCGGTGCGTCGGTTCACCGGCCAACCTGTCCCGAGGCAGGTGCTGGAGCGGGTGCTGTCCGCCGCGGCCCGGGCGCCGTCCGGATCGAACCTCCAGCCGTGGCACATCTACGTGCTGACCGGCGCACCGCTGGCCGAACTCAAGAAGCGCGCCGGCGAGCGTCTGGCCTCGGGCGACCCCTGGGACACGCCGGAGTACGAGATGTATCCGCCCGAACCGAAGTCTCCGTACCGCGAGCGCCGATCCGCCTTCAGTGAGCAGCGCTACGGCGCACTCGGCATCGCGCGTGAGGACCTGGAGGCCCGCCAGCGGGCCGCTGCCGCGAACTGGGACTGCTTCGGCGCGCCCGCCGCCCTGTTCTGCTACATCGACAAGGGCATGGGTTCGCCCCAATGGGCAGACGTCGGCACGTATCTGCAGACCGTCATGCTGCTGCTCCGTGCCGAGGGGCTGCACAGCTGCACGCAGATGGCCTGGGTGAAGTACCACAAGTCCGTCGCGGAGGTCCTGTCGCCCCCAGGCGGACTCGTCCTCTTCTGCGGCATGTCGATCGGGTTCGAAGACGTCACGGCGGGTGACGCCCGTACAGGGCGGGCGCCGCTCGACGAGACGGTCACGTTCGTCGACGGTCTCTGACGCCATCCCTCCTTGGTCGATCAACGAGCCGTTTCGTGCCGCATCCACATAGCGGCCTATATGTCATATTTCGCACGTAATCAAGATGAAAGGCATGCCATGAAGATCGCAGTCATCGGCGGTACCGGACTGATCGGGTCGCAGGTCGTCAAGAACCTGAACGCCGCCGGACACGAGGCGGTACCGCACTCGAAGTCCACCGGGGTCGACATCATCAGCGGCCAGGGACTGGACGAGGCGGTGGCGGGAGCCGACGTCGTCGTCAACCTGACGAACTCCCCGACCTTCGACGAAGCCTCCCTGGCCTTCTTCCAGACCTCGATGGACAACCTCCTGGCGGCGGCGCACAAGGGCGGCGTCGGCCACTTCGTCATCCTCTCGATCGTCGGCGTGGAACAAGTGCCGGAGCTGGACTACTACCGGGCCAAGGCGCTCCAGGAGGAGCTCCTCGCGGCCGGGCCGATCCCCTACTCGATCGTCCGAGCCACGCAGTTCATGGAGTTCATGGACGCGGTCATGTCCTGGACCGCCGACGCCGACACCGTCCGGCTGCCCGCCACGCCCATCCAGCCCATTGCCTCCAAAGACGTGGCCGCCGCGGTCGCGGAGGTCGCCGCCGGCGCCCCGCTGAACGGCATCCGCAACATCGCCGGCCCCGAGATCTTCACCCTGGACGAGCTGGGCCGGATCACCCTGTCCCACAAGGGCGACAACCGCACCGTGGTCACCGACCCCACCGCCGGCATGTTCGCCGTCGTCAAGGGCGACGTCCTCACCGACAAGGACGCCCACCTCGCCCCCACCCGCTACACCGACTGGCTCTCCTGACATCCCCCCCGCCTCCTGCGCGTCCTGTCCCAGCCCGGCAGTCCTTTCGTTGCGCCCGCCGGGATAGACGGGCCACGGCTGTCGGGGTGGGACGGGCCCGCGGGCGTCGCGACAGTCGACCGCCGGCATGGCGCTGGATGCGCCGGTGCCGGTGCCGGTGCCCCAGCGGTCCCGGATTGTCGCTGAGCGGACAGATGGAGCAGATGAGGGAGGCAGATGATCTTGGATGTCTATGAGGCGGTCACGAGCCGGCGGGCGGTGCGCGGGTTCACCGACCGGCCCGTCCCGAGGCAGGTGCTGGAGCGGGTGCTGTCCGCCGCGGCCTGGGCGCCGTCCGGATCGAACCTCCAGCCGTGGCGCGCCTACGTGGTGACAGGTAGGCCGCTGGCCGAGCTCAAGAGGCGCGCCGGCGAGCGCGTGGCGGCAGCCGACCCCTGGGACGAGCGGGAGTACGAGATGTACCCGCCCGCACTGAAGTCTCCGTACCATGAGCGCCGATCCGCCTTCGGCCATGAGCGCTACAGCGCACTCGGCATTGCGCGCGAGGACTGGGAGGCGCGCCAGCGGGCCGCCGCCGCGAACTGGGACTGCTTCGGTGCGCCCGCCGCACTGTTCTGCTACATCGATCGCGACATGGGCCGGCCTCAATGGTCCGACGTCGGCATGTATCTGCAGACCGTCATGCTGCTGCTCCGCGCCGAAGGGCTGCACAGTTGCCCGCAGATGGCGTGGTCTGTGTATCGCAAGACGGTCGCGGAGATCCTGTCACCACCGGACGAGCTCATCCTCTTCTGCGGCATGTCGATCGGGTTCGAGGACGCAACGGTGGGTTACGCCCGTACGGGCCGGGCGCCGCTCGACGAGACCGTCACATTCGTCGAGGGGTAGATTCACGACTGCGTGGCGATCACGGCTGGCCGGGACGCCATCCTGATCGGCGACGACGTCGGGCTCCTGACTTGAGCGTGAGCTCACACCCCTGAGCGTCCAACTGGTCAGCAGGCCCTTCTGCGTGAGCGATGCGTGAGCGGATGGCGGAGCACGAGTCGTTTCGGGCTCGTGCGCCACAAGCACGGTCGGCAGGCGAGGTAGGTGTTTGCCTACCCCAGAAGTAGGTTTCGGCCCATGGCGCCTGCCGGACCCCTCGCAGCAGCATGATCTCCAGGCCACAGCGCGTGGCCGGGAGGAAAAGGCGAGGGGGCGGATATGTGGCCGTTTCCGGTGAACGGGGCGCCGTGGCCGGAGGGTGTGCTCGTGGCGCTGACCGTGGTCTGCGCTGTTCTGGCCTTCAGGGCGGAGCAGGCGCGGGACCGGTCGGGGCGTACCGCGCGACTGGCTGGGCGGATCGGCTGGCCGGTCGTGGCGGGGTTGGTGGGTACGGCCGCGTACGGCAGCGTGCCCGCTCTGGTGCTCGCCCTGCACAACACCGAAGGAACGGGCGGCTACATCGTCACCGTGCCGGATCTGCAACCCGACGGGCTGCTCGCGTCGGCTCTGCTGTTGGCCGGCCTGCTGGCCACCGCGCTGCTCCCCTCGGCGCCCGGGCCCAGGCGGTGGGTACTGCCCGTGGTCGCGGCGGTGACCGGCGAACTGCTGGAATGGACGTACTGGCTCACTCATGCGGTCACGCGTTCCTCTGCTTCCTACGGCCTGACACCCCTGAACGTCCTGGTGGGCTGTGTGAGCATCCCGGTGCTCGCCGCCTTCGCCGGTGCGGCTCTGCGCCGGCCGGCGCATGGCAGGCCCGAGCGCCTGGCCGGAGCCGATGCGCTCAGGTCCGCGCGCTGGGCCCTGCTGCTGCCCCCCGTCGTGGTGATGACCGGCGACCTGCTCGGCCTCGATCTATGGCAGTCCGCGCCGCCGGGCACCGGGATCGGGCCGGCAGTGCTGGGTTACCTGGTCGGGCTGGTGCTGCTGGCGGCCGTCGTGGCCGGGCTGGTGCGGTGGCCGAGGGCGGCGGCGGACCTGGCTGTCCTGGGGCTGGTGGGGATCGGGGCGTACGACGTCGCTCAGAGCGGGTTCGGGCAACACCTGGTGGAGGTGCGGAAGTTCGGCTCGCCAGGCGTGTCGGCGCCGTCCTTCGACTTTGAGATGGTGGCTCACCATGCCTCGGTCCTCGGCGGCATCCAGGGGGCGGTGCTGCTGGCCCTCGGGCTCTGGCTGCTGCCGAGGACCGTGCTGGCGGATGCCGGACGGCTGCTCGGGAGGGGGCCTGACCCGGCGCTGGCCCGGCGGGTGCGGGAGCTGACCGAGACACGGGCCGATGCGGTCAGCTCCGCGGCCGCGGAACTGCGCAGGATCGAACGCGACCTGCACGACGGCGCACAGGGACGGCTGGTCACCATCGGGATGAACCTCAGGGTCGCCGAGGAGATGATCCACAGCGATCCGCACGAGGCCGCGGCACTCGTCGTGGAGGCCCGCGTCGCCTCGGCGGCGGCACTGGAGGAACTGCGTGGCCTGATCAGGGGGATGCACCCGCCGATGCTGGCCGACCGGGGCCTGGGGGAGGCGGTCCGGGCGCTCGCACTGGACCTGCCCCTGCCGTGTGAGACCGAGATCGATCTGCCCGAGCGGCTCGCCGCCCCGCTGGAGTCGGCCTGCTACTTCGCCGTCGCCGAGGTGGTCACCAACGCCGTCCGGCACGCCTCGGCGCACGGCCTGCAGATCCGCATGGCCCCGACGGACGGGCTGCTGCGCATCGAGGTGGTCGACGACGGGGTGGGCGGCGCGGATCCCGCCCGGGGCACCGGGCTGGCCGGGGTGGAGCGACGGCTCGCGGCCTTCGACGGCATCCTGGCGGTCAGCAGCCCGCCCGGGGGGCCGACGATCGTGGTCATGGAGGTGCCGTGCGCGTAGTCGTCGCGGAGGATCTCTTCCTGCTCCGGGAGGGGCTGGTCCGGCTCCTCAAGGCACGCGGGTTCGAGATCGTGGCGGCCACCGACAGCGCGCCGGGCCTGCTCGGCGCGCTGCTGGAGTTCCGGCCGGACCTCGCGATCGTGGACATCAGGCTGCCGCCCACCCACACCGACGACGGGCTCCGTGCGGCGCTGACCGCCCGGGAACGGATACCCGGGCTGCCGATCCTGCTGCTCTCGCAGTACGTCGAGCAGATCTACGCCCAGGAGCTGCTCGCCGACCAGGCCGGAGGGGTCGGATATCTGCTCAAGGACCGGGTGTTCAGCGACGACCAGTTCGTCGACGTGATCCGTACGGTCGCCGCGGGCGGCACGGTCATGGACCCCGAAGTGGTCACCAAGCTGCTCGGCCGCCGCAGCCGCGCCGAACGCGGGCCCCTCTCCAGACTGACCGAGCGGGAACGCCAGGTGCTTGAGCTCATGGCCGAGGGACGCTCCAACAGCGCCATCGCGAACCGGCTCTTCATCAGCGAGAAGGCCGTGTCCAAGCACAGCACCAGCATCTTCACCAAGCTGGACCTCGCTCCCTCCGACGACGACAACCGCCGGGTGCTGGCGGTGCTCGCCTACCTCATGTCCGCGCCGCGTGAAGGCCGTACTCCACCGAGCCACTGAGCTGATCGAGACCGAGACACTGCCGGACTGGGCCGGCGGCCCGAGCGACGGGCGTGGCCCAGTGCTGCCCAGAAACCCAGAAGCCCAGGAGGGTCCGTGACAACCACGCCGTTCATGAACCGAGAAGGAATGACACGCCGTCGCATGCTCGGGGCCGCACTGGCCGTCGGGGTCGCAGTGCCTATCGGCGCCGCCCACCCCGCGAGGGCGGCCTCGCCCGCCCCGGAGCCGGTGCAGCTCACCCTGCCCGCGCCCACCGGACCGTACCCGGTGGGCACGGTAACCCTGCAGCTCGTCGACACCTCACGTCCGGATCCCGTGGCCGGCCCCGGGCGTCACCGCGAGTTGATGGCCGCCGTCTGGTACCCCGCCCGGGGCGTCGAACGGTATCCACTGGCCCGCTGGACGTCCCCCGCCGTGGCGCGGGCGCTCCTCACGTCGGCGGGCTTTCCGGCCGACGTCGCGGTGGCGCCGCTCACGGCCGGCCACGAGGGCGCACCGGTGCTGCGAACGGGCCGACGACTGCCCGTCGTCGTGTTCTCGCACGGCGCGCACGATCACCGTGCGGACACCACCATCGTGGTGCAGGAACTTGCCAGCCACGGGTATGTGGTGGTCACGGTGGACCACACGTACGACGCGTTCAGCGAGTTCCCCGACGGCCGGCTCACGGTCCCGCTGGACCGACCCGCCCTCACCCCGCGGGACTTCGCCACCGACATCCGGTTCGTGCTCGACCGCGTCGAGGACCTCGCGGCCGGGCGGAACCCCGACGCCGAGCACCGGCCGCTGCCGGCCGGCCTGCTCGGCGCCCTCGACCCGCGGCGCATCGGCATGTTCGGCTGGTCGAAGGGCGCTTCGGCGACGGCCTTCGTGATGAGCGAGGACCGGCGCGTCCGGGCCGGGCTGAGCTTCGACGGGCCGATGCAGCCGACGGTCACCACCGACCTGGACCGGCCGTTCATGCTGATGACCGCCGAGTTCCCCCGGGCCACGCAGCCGAGCGTCGCCGAGTTCTGGTCGCACCTGCGGGGATGGCGGCTCAACATCCAGGCCGAAGGTGCGGTTCATTCGTCGTACTGCGACGTCCAGTTCCTGACCCCACAGCTGGCACAAGCCGTCGGGATGAGCGCCGGGGACCTTCAGAGTTGGATCGGCACCCTCGATCCCGCCCGGGCGGTGCGGATCCAGCAGGCGTACCCGCTCGCGTTCTTCGACCTTCATCTTCGGCACCACCGGGCGCACCTGCTCGACGGCCCGTGCCCGGCCTTTCCGGAGGTGACGTTCATCCCGTGAAGCGACGGCCCGCGTCACTCCCGGTCGGCCCGCCCTGCCTATTCGCTCCTCAGGGCCTGCGCCGTCCTCGCCCTCGCCGCCCACCCCGCGGGCAACAGCGCTCCCGCCGTGGCGATCACCAGGCCGCCCAGTACCAGCGCGACCAGCACAGGCGGTGAGTACACCGCCATGTCCGCCTTCGGGAGGGCCGTGCCTGCTGCGCGGCCCATCACCGGCAGTACCCACTGGTGCAGGGCCACGCCGACCGGCACTCCGACCGCCCCGGCCGCCAGCCCGATCCCGGCCACCGAGGTGAGCACCATGGCGACGGTCTGCCTCGGCGACATGCCGAGTGCTTTGAACACCCCGAGGTCATGAACGCGTTCGCGGGTGTCCAGCAGCACCGTGTTGAGGACACCGAGCCCGGCCACCGCGACCAGCATCAGGGTGAACATCGCCACCAGTCCGTCCATGGCGATGATCGTCGGGCTGACCCTGTCACCGGACGGGAGCACCAGGATGCCCGGCGGTTGCAGGGCTCTCCCGAGCGCGGCCGCGTAGGCCGTGGCGTCGGTGCCGGGCTTCAGGTCGATGTCGAACTGCACCGACTCGGAAGGGATCCTGAGGCGGAGGCCGGCCAGGGAGGAGCTGTCGGTCAGCATGACCATGCCGCCCTCGCGGACGTCCATGTCCTCGCCGACGATCCGCACCGCCGCGCGGCGGCCGTTCGCGGTGAGGGTGACGGTGTCGCCGACGTGCGTCCCGGTGGCCCGCAGGAAGCCGTGGGGGACGACCGCCTGGCCGGGACCGTGGAACCAGGTTCCGGACACCAACTGGTAGGCGCCCCAGGAGGAGTCGCCCCCGTAGCCCCGATAAGCGGTCACGTCGACGGAACCGGTCAGACCGGCCACGCGGACCTGGGTCTGTTCCGTGCTGAAGTATCGCCGGGTGCTCGGCTGCCGCGCGATCTTGGCGGCGATCAGCGCCGGGTCGACGGTGTCCGCAGCCCCCTTGCCGGCCACGGGTGCGATGTCCTGGACCGTGACCGCGCCCGCGTCCCTGCGGTCGAGTCCGTTCTGGACTCCGTTCACCGAGATCGCCAGGCCGGTCCCGAAGGTCACCCCGACCGTGCCGAAGACGACGGCCGCCGCCACCGTCGCCGAACGGGCGGGCCGGGCGAAGGGACCCGCAAGACCCAGGCTCAGGGCGCGCGGCAGCGGCAGCCCGGCAATCCGCCGCTGGACGGCCCGGCCACGGGCCGCCCGCGGGGTCCGGCCCACGGCGAGTGCCTCGACCGTACGCAGTCTCCCCGCGCGCAACGCGGGGACCAGCGCCGTCGCCACCACCACGGCCAGCGCGACGGCGGGTACGGCCAGGTCGATCCACGGTGCGACGGCCAGGGAACCCGTGCTGTAGGCGCGTTGGGCCTCGTGCAGGGCCGGGATCGCCATCAGGTTGCCGAGCACGACGCCGAGAACGCCGCCGACCGAGGCGGGGATCAGCGCTTGGGCGACGTAGGCGCGGACCACGTGCGCCGGGGCGAAGCCCAGGGATTTGAGGATGCCGATGCGCCTGGTCGCCGAGCCGACCGCGCCGCTGACGACAGTGCCGATGACCAGCACCGACATGGCCAGGCTGAGCACCCCGAAGGCGACCACGAAGGGGACGAAGGTCGCTTCGGTGCGGCTCGCGGACCGTTCGGTCTGGAGGTAGGAGGAGGCTCCGGTCAGCGATCCCGGTGGTACGGCGGTCTCGACGGCCTTGCGGTCGGCGGTGACGTCGGCATCGGTGGCGGCGCTGTGGAAGCGGTAGAGCATCTGCAGGCCGGGCCTGCTGCCCCGGGCGGTCAGGGACCTGACCTGCGCCGGCAAGACCCAGGCGTCCGCGGTCGCGGTCACCGACCGGGCCAGTCCTACGACGGTCAGCACCGGCCTGCCCGGCAGGTCCGGGAGGGACAGCCGGTCGCCCACGCCCAGCGGCGGGTTCCGGTCGCTGAGCACGATCTGTCCGCTGCCCGTGGCCCAGCGGCCCGCGGTGAGCACCAGGTCGTCGACCGCTCCTTCGGTGTCCGCCCGGCCGACCACGCTCATCTCGGGCATGACACCGCCCACCGGCAACCGCGACCTGTTGGCCCCGACCCGCGGGGACAGCGACAGCACCGGGTAGGGACCGGCCGCGGCGGTCACGCCCGAGATGTGTGCGGTCGCCGCCACCTGCGCGGCAGGGGCCCCGGCCGGGTCGAACCAGGCGGTCAGCTGCGCCCCGCGCTGCTTGGCGAAGGCATGCTCGAACGGCGCCCGCGAGGCCACCAGCAACCCGGTCGCCAGCACCGCCGCGGCCACCGCCATCGTCGTGGTCAGCACCATCACCAGGGTCTGCATCCGGCGTCGGCCGACGCCGGCGCGGACCACCTTGCCCAGCGCGCTCATCCGGCCACCGCCCGCACCACATCGCGCGCGATCCGGCCGTCGACGAGTTCGACGGTGCGGGTCGCGCAGCAGGCCGCCAGCGCGGTGTCGTGAGTGACCAGCACGATCGTCTGCCCCTCGCGGTTCAGCTCGGCCAGCAGGTCCCTGACCTCGCCCGCGGAGGCGCTGTCCAGCGCACCGGTGGGCTCGTCGGCCAGCAGTAGTCGCGGACTGTTCATCAGCGCCCTTGCCACCGCGACCCGTTGCCGCTCACCGCCGGAGAGACGGCCGGGAAAGGCGTGCGCGTGCCGAGCGATACCCAGGCGCTCCAGCAGGTCGGCCGCCCGGTGGCGGGCCAGGGCGCGCGGTCGGCCCGCCAACTGCGCGGGCAGCAGCACGTTGTCCGCCACGGTCAGGTCGTCCAGCAGGTTGAAGAACTGGAAGACCATCCCGATCCGTTCCCTGCGGTACTTCGCCAGCTCGGTCTCGCCCAGCCCGTCCAGACGGAGTCCGTCCACGGTGACGGTGCCCTCGGAGGGCCGGTCCAGCCCGGCGATCAGGTTGAGCAGGGTGGACTTGCCGCTGCCGGACGGTCCGAGCACCGCCAGTGCCTCGCCGGCGTTCACCTCCAGGTCCACGCCGGCCAGCGCCGGGCGTGCTTCGTCGTACTTCTTGCTCGCGTCGCGGATCTGGATGATCGGCGCGGTCACGGGTCCTCCCACGTGTCGGGGCGACGACCGGGGCGCCGCTCCTGCGGTGTCCCTCGTAGCCGCCGAAGAAGCTAGGGAGAGACGGGAGTTCGCCGACACGGGGCTGAGCGGGGTCTTGGAGGTGTAGCTGGCTACATCCCGGTTTCGGGGCCCAGGACGGATGCCGGGCGGTACGGCCGGCTCGCACACTGGTCCGGACCGACAGCGGAGGAGAGCGGACGTGAGCGGTGGTGCGATCACACCAGGCAGCGGGTCCCCTGGGCGGGCCGGGACCCGGCAGGGCCTACGGCAGGCTGCGGGGGAAGCGGAACCTGAGCCGTCCCGGGTCGGCCAGGGCTTGCTGGCGGCGGTCCGGCTGACCGCGGTCTGGGCCGTCAGCTTGGTCGGGGCCGCGGCTCTACCGGCCGTCCCCTGGCTGCTCCTGGTCAACCTGGTCCGGGCGCAGCAGCCGTGGCAACCGCCGCCGGCGGCGATGCCGAGCACGTCCGCCCAGGACAGGTCCGGGTTCTGGCTGCTGGTCGTTCTCCTGCTGGTGCCCTGCGCGGTGCTGGCGGTGCGTCGGCTGCTGCGCGGTGGCAAGGCCGCCCGGGCCGGAGGGGCCCTCTCCGGGAAGGCCGGGGCGGCGCTCCTGGTGCCCCCGGTGCTGACGCTGGCCGGCCTGGTGGACCATCGCGGGCCGCTGGCCGCCGGTGATCACGGGGTCTTCTGGCTCGGCGTGCTCAGTCTGCCGCTGCTCGCCTGCGGCCTGCTGGGCATGCGGTGGGTGGCCGGGCTGCACCGGAGGATGGCGGGCGCGTGGAGCGGGGTGCCCGTCCCGGTGCCGTACCGTGCCGCGCCCCCCACCGGCGGGCGACCGCTGTGGGTGCGAGCCGGGCTGTGGACGCGCTGGGTGCTGACCGACCCGGCGACCTGGCGGGACCTGCTGTGGACCTCCTTCACCGGAGCCGTGGGCGGTGTCCTCGCCGCGCTGGTCGCCGCTCCCGTCTACGTCGCGGTGCAGATTCTCGGCACGTTCCTCGGTTCCGCCACGGTGAATCCCGGCAACGTGCACGTGTTCCTGGCGGGGTTGACGGCGGCGACGGCGTTCCTGGTGGTGCTGCCGGCCGTCCTGTGGGCGGCGCCCCGGCTGATGCTCGCGTACGGCCGCTCGGCCCGCCATCTGCTGGGCCCGAGCCGCCAGGAGGAACTGGCGCAACGCGTCGACCATCTGGCGCAGACCCGGTCCGACACCCTCGACGCCGGGGCGGCCGAGATGCGCCGGATCGAGCGCGATCTGCACGACGGTGCGCAGGCCCGGCTGGTGGCCATGGGCATGGCCCTGGACACGGCGCAGCACCTGCTGGCCACCGACCCCGAGGCGGCGCGGAGCATGCTGGCCGAGGTCAAGGCGTCCTCGGCGCGGGCGCTGGCGGAACTGCGTGACCTGATCCGCGGAATCCATCCGCCGGTCCTGGCCGACCGGGGCGTGGCCGATGCGGTGCACGCACTCGCCCTTGACCTGCCGTACCGGGTGCACTTCAGCTGCGACCTGCCGGGCCGGGCGCCCGCTCCGGTGGAGTCGGCGGCCTACTTCGCGGTGAGCGAGTTGCTGGCCAATGTGACCAAGCACGCGGAGGCCCGGCAGATATGGATCGAGATCGGCCATGACGGCGGTGCGGCCACGGGTACGCTGCGGATCACCGTCACCGACGACGGCCGGGGTGGGGCCGATCCCGCGGCCGGCACCGGCCTGCGCGGTGTCGAGCGTCGCCTCGCCGCCTTCGACGGAGTACTCGCCGTCAGCAGCCCGCCCGGCGGTCCGACCATCGTGAACATGGAGATCCCGTGCGCGTTGTCATCGCCGAAGACCTCTTCCTCCTGAGGGACGGCCTGACGCGCCTGCTGGAGGCACACGGATTCGAGGTGGCGGCCGCCGTGGACAACGGCCCCGACCTGCTGGCCGCGGTGGCGGCGGAGGAACCCCACGCGGCGATCGTGGACGTACGACTGCCACCGACCTTCACCGACGAGGGCCTGCGCGCCGCACTGGAGGCCCGCCGGCTCACCCCCGGGCTTCCGGTCCTGGTCCTCTCCCAGTACGTCGAGCAGCTCTACGCCCGTGAGTTGCTGGCTGCCGGGCAGGGCGGCACGGGGTACCTCCTCAAGGACCGGGTGATGGACGGCGCCCAGTTCATCGACGCGGTGCGACGGGTGACGGCAGGCGGTACCGCGATGGACCCCGAGGTGATCGCCCGTCTGCTGGCCCACAACTCCGCCGACGGCGCCGTGGCCGCGCTGAGCCCGCGCGAGCGGGAGGTGCTCGCCCTGATGGCGGAGGGGCGCTCCAACGCCGCCATCGCCCAGCACCTGGTGATCACCGAGCGGTCGGTGTCCAAGCACACGGCCTCGATCTTCACGCGGCTCGGCCTGCAGCCCTCCGACGACGACAACCGGCGCGTCCTCGCAGTGCTGGCGTACCTCAACCGCTGAGGGCACCCCCGGAGGTGGTGGGCTTGGCCGCGCGGACGATGGCGAAGTGCATGCCGTCCGCGACGGAGTGCGTCGGGGTGATCTCGACGTCCGTGAACCCGGCGGCTTCCAGGCCTGCGCGGTACTCGGCGAAGGACAGTGCGCCGGCGATGCAGCCGACGTAGTCGCCGCGTTCCGCGCGCTGCTCGTGCGTGAGCGCGTCGTCGGCGACGACGTCGGAGACTCCGATCCGGCCGCCGGGCCTGAGCACACGGAAGGTCTCGGCGAAGACGGCGGCCTTGTCGACGGACAGGTTGATCACGCAGTTGGAGATGACCACGTCGATGGTGTTCGCGGGCAGCGGGATCGCCTCGATGGTGCCCTTGAGGAACTCCACGCCGGTCGCGCCCGCCTTCGCCGCGTTGGCGAGGGCCAGGGCGAGCATCTCCTCGGTCATGTCCAGGCCGTACGCCTTCCCCGTCGGCCCCACCCGGCGGGCGGAGAGCAGGACGTCGATGCCGCCTCCGCAGCCGAGGTCCAGGACCCGTTCCCCCTCGCGGAGTTCGGCGACGGCAGTGGGGTTGCCGCAGCCGAGGGAGGCGGCGACCGCTTCGGCGGGCAGGGCGTCGCGCTCGTCGGTGGTGTAGCGGGCGGAGCCGAAGCTCTCGTCGGCCTCGACCGGCTCGGGCCCGCAGCAGGTGGTGCCGGCCTCGGTGACGTTCATGGCTGCTGCGGCGTACCGTCGGCGGACGGTTTCGCGCAGGTCGGTGGACTGCTCGCTCATCACTTCACTCCCGGGTGACGGGGCATGGCGATGCCCTGGACTGCCTGTATTGACGTTTGTTGATGCAACCTTGCGCCTTGGATCGAGAAACGTCAACATAGAGGCATGTCGAAACAAGAGCTTGAGGTGATCGGCCAGGAGAGCGCCGCCGCCTGCTGCCCGGACCTCGCCGCCGCGCCGCTGGACGACGAACGCGCCGCCGAGCTGGCGAAGGTCTTCAAGGCGCTCGGCGACCCGGTGCGCCTGCGCCTGCTGTCCTTGATCGCCTCACGGGAGGGCGGCGAGGTCTGCGTGTGCGAGATGACACCGGCCTTCGACCTGTCCCAGCCGACGATCTCCCATCACCTCAAGCTGCTCCGCCAGGCCGGTCTGGTCGACTGCGAGCGCAGGGGGACGTGGGTGTACTACCGGGTGCTGCCCGGCGTCCTGGACGAGCTCGCCGGATTCCTGACGGCGCCGCGGACCTCCGGGGTGACGGCGTGACCGCGTCCCTCGGTCGTCGTGTCGCGGCCGAGGCGGTGGGGACCGGGTTGCTGGTGGCCGTGGTCGTGGGCTCCGGTATCCAGGCGACCGAGCTCTCCCACGACGTCGGCGTGCAGTTGCTGGCCAACTCGCTGGCCACCGTCTTCGGCCTGGGCGTGCTGATCACGCTGTTCGGACCCGTCTCCGGCGCGCACTTCAACCCCGCCGTCACCCTGGCCGCCTGGTTCACCGGCCGCCGCACCGGCGCCGGGCCGAGCCTGCGGGAGGTCGCCGCGTACGTTTCCGCGCAGGGTGCCGGGGCGATCGGCGGTGCCGTGCTGGCCGACGCCATGTTCGGCGAGCCGCTGGTGAAGTTCTCCACCCACGACCGGTCCGCCGGCCATCTGTGGCTGGGGGAGGTCGTCGCCACGGGCGGGCTGATCCTGCTCGTCCTCGGCCTGGAGCGCGTCGGCCGCGCCTCCCTGGCCCCGCCGGCCGTGGCCTGCTACATCGGTGCCGCCTACTGGTTCACCTCCTCCACCTCCTTCGCGAATCCCGCCGTCACCGTCGGCCGCGCCTTCACCGACACCTTCGCCGGGGTCGCCCCCGCCTCCGTCGCTCCGTTCATCGCGGCGCAACTGCTCGGTGCCGTACTCGGACTGGCCGCCGTGGCGGTCGTGCACGGACGTCCCGCCCGCGTGGCGGACGACGTCGCCGTCCCGCACGGCGAGCCCGAACTCGCCTCCTCCTGACCGCCCTCCGCTCGCAAGGACATCCGCGATGACCACTGCCACCCCACGTCCCTCCGTGCTGTTCGTGTGCGTCCACAACGCCGGCCGTTCCCAGATGGGCGCCGCCTTCCTCACCCATCTCGCCGGTGCTGCCGTCGAGGTCCGCTCGGCAGGTTCCGCACCTGCCGACGCGGTCAATCCGGCGGTGGTGGAGGCCATGAAAGAGGTCGGCATCGACATCTCCGCGGAGACGCCGAAGATCCTCACCGTCGAGGCCGTACGGTCCTGCGACGTGGTGATCACGATGGGTTGCGGGGACGCCTGCCCCGTCTTCCCGGGCAAGCGGTACCTGGACTGGCAGCTCGAAGACCCGGCAGGCCAGGGTGTGGACGGCGTGCGGCCGATCCGGGACGAGATCGAGCAGCGGGTACGCGGCCTGCTGGCCGAGCTGGGTGTTCCGGCGGCATGAGCGGGCCGTCCACCACGATCTCCGTGGTGGGGGTGAGCCCGTGCTGACCCCGGCCGTCAGCCACGTCGCGCTGCTGGAATGATGCTCCGGCGACGGCCGGCGAGACACACGCGTAGGAGAGAGATTTGTCCCTCACTGACCCTGAGACGTCAACGTTGTCGGCTGAGGGAAGGCCCGAGGTGTCGGTTCGCCAGCCGTCTCCCTCGAAGCTTTCGATCGCCGATCTGCTGACGCTGGGCAACGCGGTTTGCGGATTCTCCTCCATCTACTTCATCACGACGACCGTCCTGGTCCCGTACCTCACACAGGGCCGCGGTCAGGGTTCGGTACGGCAGGGCGCGGCTGCGGCGGTCATGCTCATCCTGCTGGCCTCGCTCTTCGATCTGTGCGACGGACTGGTCGCGCGGCGGTTCCGGAGTTCCGGGATGGGGGCGGAGCTCGACAATCTCTCGGACCTCGTCAGCTTCGGCCTCTCACCTGCCTACTTCGTGGTGGTGTGGGGTCTTGTCAACGAGAGGTCGAACCTGACGCTCGTTGTCGCGGCCGCCATCGCCGTACTACTGGGCGGCGTGCTGCGTCTCGCGCGCTTCTCCGTCACCACCATGCAGGACGGCATGTTCCAGGGCATGCCCATTCCGTTCGCGGCGCTCACCGTCGTTTCGGTCGTCCTGCTCGAACTGCCTTTCGCGGTCACTCTGATCGCGGTGCTCGGCGTCGCCTGGCTCATGGTGAGCCGGGTTCAATACCCCAAGCCCACGGGCAAGATGGCGGTCACCACCATGGGATGGGCGGCGGTCAACATCGGCTGCATGGTCGCCTGGGCCGCTGGCGCTCCTGGGGCCGAGGTCCTCCTGGTGACCGGCTGCGCGCTCCAGCTCACCCTTGCGGCAGTGCTCCCCCTGTTCGCCGCAGCGCGCCGCATCAACACCGCGCGGAACGCTCGATCGGCCGGCGCCGGGGCAGCCTGACCGGCGCCTCGCTCGGGCGTCGTGTGCTGTTCGGCGCCCGTGCCGGCTTCGGCCGGCTCAGGTCCGGCATCCGGCGGCCCGTACATGGCGGCGTCCTGGTCGGGGCGGCAATGCGTACGACCGGTCGTATGTACGGCATGTGACACGATGGCCGGGATGGAAAGCGAACGACAGGGTGCGGAGCCCGGCGGGGGCCGGGGAGTCCTTAGCGCGGAGGGGCCGGCGGTGACTGATCTGCGGCTGGTGCGTGGTGCGCGTGCCCGGCAGCGGGTCGCCCGGCACGCGGTCGACATCGCCTCGCTGGACGGGCTCGACGGACTCAGCATCGGCCGCCTGGCCGCTGACCTGGGGCTGAGCAAGAGCGGTGTGCAGACGCTGTTCCGGACCAAGGAGAACCTGCAGCTGGCCGCCGCCGAGTGCGCGCGCCGGGAGTTCGAGCGGACGGTCGTGCGGCCCGCGCAATCACTCCCGGCGGGCTCCGCCCGGCTGCGGGAGCTGACCGAGCACTGGATCGCCTATGCGCAGACGCCCCTGTTCGCCGGCGGCTGCTTCTGGTCCGCCAACCTTCCCGCCTACGACAGCCGCCCCGGCCTGGTGCGCGACGCCCTGCTCGCCCATCACGAGGCATGGCTGAAACTGCTCGCCGACCAGCTCCGGCGGGCCGCCGGCGCCGGTGCCGTCCCCTGGCCGGACGCGGAACTGGCCGCGTTCCAGATCGACGCCGTGTGCAGCGCGGCCAACATCGCCATGCGCCTCGGCGACGACAGCGCAGCCGACAAGGTACGCCGGGTGGTGGAGGGCTTCCTCCGCGGAGCCCGATGACCCACGCCGAACGCGGAGCCACCGGCTTCCGCCGAGCCGACGAGGTGCCGCTGCAGGACACCGACCTCAGGTCCTTCCGCCGTGCCTGTCACGCGGCGGCGCGGCTGGCCGGGACGGCGGTTCGAGGGCTGGATGTCGGGCTCTGCGCCTCCTTCGACGCGGTGGACATCGCGGGCACGGTCGTGCTGGTCCACCTTCATCTGCCCGTCGTCGCCTTCAGCGGTGCCGCACTCGAACACGGCTCTCCAGTACGGGAGTTCATCCCTCCCCCACCCTGGGCGGGGCCCCTCGCCGACGCCGGGTGCCGGCTGCTGGAGCCCGCGGAGCCGGACGCGCCCATCGAGCGGGTCGATCTGAGCGCGCTGCCGGAGGCCGAGTTGAAGGCGGTTCGCCACCGGCGCCCGCAGACGCTGGGCGAGCTGATGTTCAACTGGTGGGACTGAGGCCTACGACGCCCGCGGCTCACCGCCTCACCCCACCATCCGTCCCCGTGCCCCCGGCCCCATAGGCCCGCAGGAACGCCGCCACCCCGCCCTTGATCAGGCGGTCCGTCTCCGCCGGCGGGAGGGGGAGGACGCCGTAGTGGGTGGACTGGACGAGGGTGTGTGTCGTCAGGGCCATGAAGTGGGCGGCGGTCATGGCCGCGTCGCCGTGCGGGTCGAGCAGGCCGGCGTCCGCGAGGTGGGACATCGCCTCGGCGACCGCCCGGCCGACCGGCTCCGGGCCCGCCTCGTGCCAGGCCTGCAGGACCTCCGGCGGCACATGGTCGGCCTCGGCGTGGATGTGGCGGACGAGAGCGAAGTGGTTCGGGTAGTCGGTCATGAGACCGGCGAACCCACGGGCCAGGGCGACCAGATCCCGCTCCAGATCCTCGGCGCGCGGCGGCCGCTCGGGGTCCAGCACCGCGCGCAGGCGGGCGAGTTGGGCGTCACGGACCTCGTTGGACGTCCAGGTCACCACGGTCTGGAAGAGCTGTGCCTTGCCGCCGGGGAAGTGGTTGTAGAGCGTGCGCGTGGAGACGCCGGCCTCGGCGGCCAGTGCGTCGACCGAGGCGCGCGCATATCCCTCGCGGCCGAAGACCGTGCAGGACGCGCTCGCGATCGCCATCTGCTTCTCCAGCTTGCGCGGTGAGACCTCGCGTCGCGCCCGCGCCACCCGGGCCTCGTTCGTTTCGCCCACACCTGCCTCCTCTGTCCTCCTCCGACCGGCCACTCTAGCCGACTTACAACGCCCGTTGTACTTTTACAACGAGCGTTGTACTTTTACAACGAGCGTTGTACTTTTGCTGAGCAGCCCAAGCCGGAAGCAGGACCGAAGGGGGACACCCGTGTCTGTCACCAGCAAGGAAGCCGTACCCGTCACCACGGACGAGGCGCCGCTGCGCGTCGCCGTAGTCGTCGGCAGTGTCCGGGAGGGCCGGCAGGGCCGGGCGGTCGCCGACTGGTTCCTCAGCGTCGCCGGCGACGACACGGGCCTCGACTTCGACGTCATCGACCTCGGCGAGATCGACCTCCCGCTGGTGCTGCCCGACTGGGGCGGCACCCCGAGCCCCGAGGCCGTCGCCGCGCTGCGGGGCGTCTCACCGCGGCTCGCCGCCGCCGACGCCTTCGTCGTGGTCACACCCGAGTACAACCACAGCTTCCCGGCGTCCCTGAAGAACTTCATCGACTGGCACCACCGGCAGTGGCAGGCCAAGCCGGTCGGCTTCGTGTCGTACGGCGGCCTCGGCGGCGGCCTGCGCGCGGTCGAGCAGCTCCGGCTGGTCTTCGCCGAGTTGCACGCGACGACGGTGCGCGACTCGGTCAGCCTGCACGGCCCCTGGTCCGGCCTCGGCGAGGACGGCACACCGCGGGATGCCGCCGTGTGCGCCGGCGCCGCCAAGGGCATGCTCGGTCAACTCGTCTGGTGGGGCCGGGCCTTGCGGACCGCGCGGGCCGAGCGCCCGTACGCCGGCTGACGGCGGGGTGGGGGAGATGCGTACGACCGCACCCGCCGCGGCGGCCCCGGCCCGCCCGGTACCGGACCGGGCCACCGCCTTGAACCGCACCCTGGCCGTCACCGTCGTGGGCATGGTGATGGCGGTGCTCGACATGACGATCGTCAACGTCGCGCTGCGCCGGCTCGCGCAGTCCTTCGGCGCCTCCCTGGAGACCATCCAGTGGACGACCACGGCGTACACGCTCGCGCTGGCCGCCGTCGTCCCGACCGCTGCCTGGGCCATGGCCCGGTTCGGCGCCAAGCGCACCTATCTGACCGCGCTCGCCCTCTTCACCCTCGGCTCGCTGCTCGCCGCCTGCGCCTGGGACGCGGGCAGCCTCATAGCCTTCCGCGCGGTGCAGGGGCTCGGCGGCGGGCTGTTGCAGCCGGTCGGCATGGCCATGGTGATGGGCGCAGCCGACCGGTCCCGGCTCGGCCGCGCGATGGCCGTGGCGGGGCTGCCCATCCTGATCGGGCCGGTCGCCGGGCCGGTACTCGGTGGCTGGCTCGTCGACGCCGCCTCCTGGCACTGGATCTTCCTGGTCAACCTGCCGGCAGGCACCCTGGCCCTGGCCCTCGCCCTACGCCTGCTGCCGCGGGACGCACCAACGCCTGGAACCCCGACGGCTGGGACCGGGATGCCGACGGCTGGGACCGGGATGCCGCCGAGCGGGACCGGGATGCCGACGGCTGGGACCGGGATGCCGACGAGCGGGACCGGAACGCCGACGTCCGGGATCGGAAGGGTCGCCGGGATCGGGAGGATCGCCGGGAGCAGTAGGACTGCCTGGACCAGAGGGACTGCCCGGATCGGTAGGCCCGCCGGGACCGGAGGGACCGCCGGGATCGGGACGCCGACGCTCGGCACGGAAAGGCCCGCCGGGACCGGGAGGACCGCCGGGACCAGAACGCCGACGCCGGGCACGGAAAGGCCGGCCGGGACCGGGAGGACTGCCGGGATCGGGACGCCGATGCCCGGCACGGAAAGGCCGGCCGGGACCGGGAGGACTGCCGGGACCGGAACGCCGACGCCCGGCACGGAAAGGCCCGCCGAGACCGGCAGGCTCGCCGACGCCGAAAGGTCCGACGACACCGAAAGGCCCGTCGACACCCGAGGGTCCACCGGCACCCGAAGGCCCACCGGCACCCAAAGGCCCGCCGTCCGGCTGGACCTCCCCGGCCTGCTCATGCTCTCTCCCGGCCTCGCCCTCCTGCTGTACGGCCTCGCCAGGGGCGGCGAGCGCGGCGACTTCACCGCGTCCGGCGCGCTCGTGCTGATGCTGGCCGGTGCGGCCCTCGCGGCGGCCTTCGTACGCCGGGCGCTCACCACGTCCGCTCCGCTGCTGGACCTGCGGCTGCTGCGCGAGCGCACCTTCGCCGCCGGTGCCGGCACGCTCGCCCTGTTCACCTGCGGCTACTTCGGCTCGATGCTGCTCGGCCCGCTGTACTGGCAGCAGGAGCGGGGCCTGAGCGCCACGGCGGCCGGACTGCTGGGCGCGCCGGTCGGTCTGGCCGTCGGTACGACGATGCAGATCGCGGCGCGACGGATCGACCGGGCGTCACCACGCCGGTTGATCCCGGCCGGTATCGCGGTGGCCGCCCTCGGGATGGCGCTGACGGCCTGGCAGGTGGGGGTGCCCGGGGTCGCGCCCTGGCGGATAGTCGCGCCGGCCATGGTGATGGGCGTCGGCACCGGCGTGGTCCTGATGCCGACGATGACCACCGCGAGCCGGGACCTGCCCGCAGAGCGGCTCGCCGCGGCGAGCACCGCGCTGAGCATCAACTCCCAGCTCGGCGCGTCCATCGGCACGGCCGTGCTGTCGGTGGTGCTGGGCACGGCGGGCATGCACCCGGCCGGCTTCCGCACCGCGTACGCCGTCGCGGCGACCCTCCTGTGCCTGGCGGCCCTGCCGGCGCTGGCCCTCCCGGGCGGTCGGCGAGGGCGGTGATGGGCAGATCTGTTCCGGGCGTCGTCATGCGTCAGAACGGAACCCGCAGGTCAGGTGATGGAGGGGAGCCCGGAGGGTGGAATGAATCTGCCAATCCCCACCACCGCCGAGTTCAGCCCACGTTCAGGTCCGCCAGGGGGAGGGTGTGGCTGGTGTGGACCACCTTCGCGCGCAGGTAGCGGACGTTGTGGGCCGTGGTGAAGACGCCGGTCGGCACCCGGTCCCGGACCACGACGCCCAGCGCGCGCAACTGCTCGGCCTTGTCGGGGTTGTTGGACAGCAGGTCCAGCTCCCCGATGCCGAGGGCGGCGAGCATCTGTGCGGCGGCCGTGTAGTCGCGGGCGTCCTCCGGCAGGCCGAGCGCGGCGTTCGCCTCGTAGGTGTCGAGGCCCTGGTCCTGGAGGGCGTACGCGTCGAGCTTGTTGTAGAGACCGATGCCGCGGCCCTCCTGGCGGAGGTAGAGCAGGACGCCGCCGCGGTCGGCGATGCGCTCGACCGCCTCGCGCAGCTGGGGTCCGCAGTCGCAGCGGGCCGAGCCGAAGACGTCGCCGGTCAGGCACTCGGAGTGCAGGCGCACCAGCGGAACCGTGCCGGGGGCGGGGTCGCCGAGGACGACGGCGACGTGCTCCTGGCCGTCCGCCAAGCCGTGGAAGGTGACGAGTTCGGCGTCGACGCTGTAGCCGTCGTGGAAGCGCAGCGGTACCCGAACGCGGGCGCGCGGCGTGGCGGCGGGGGTGTCGGGCATGCGGGTCCCTCCGGAGGCGGTTGCTTCAGATTTGAAGCAGCGTACTCGGGGGACCCTACCTCATGCTTCAAACTTAAAGCAATCAATCGTCGGACGAGGAACATGACGAACGCCGCCGCCAGGGCACGTCCTCCGCCCCGGTCTCGGCGCCGTCGCCCTGCAGCCCCCGTGCGATCCCCGTGCAGATCTCCTCCAGCTGCCCCACCTGCTCCGGCGTGAGCCGGTCGAACAGGGTGGCGCGCACGGTCTCGACGTGGCCCGGTGCCGTACGCTCCAGGACGGCCATCCCCTCGTCCGTCAGCACCGCGATGCTGCTGCGCTTGTCCCAGCGGCAGTCCTCCCGGCGCACCAGCCCGTCCCGTTCGAGGCGGGTCACCGCATAGGTCAGCCGACTGCGCGTGATCTTCAGCGTCTCGGCGAGGTCGGTCATCCGCAGCCGCCGGTCGGGCGCGTCGGACAGGTTGGCCAGCACGGAGTAGAACAGGTGCGGCATGCCGGCGTCCTGCTGGAGCTGTCGGTCGATCGCGTCCTCCAGGAGGTGCGTCGCGGCGAGATAAGCGCGCCAGGCGCGCTGCTCCTCGGGGGTGAGCCAGCGGGTCGTCATGCCGCCAGTGTAAGTTTGTTTCAAACTTGAACCAAGCTCGGCTTGAACCAAGCCTCGCCTCGCAGGAGACCGCGCCGATGTCGTACCCGTACGTGCTGCTGTCCGCCGCCGTCTCCCTCGACGGCTACCTCGACGACACCGGTCCCGACCGGCTCCTGCTGTCCAGTCCTGCCGACTTCGACCGGGTCGACGCGGTACGGGCCTCCGTCGACGCCATCCTGATCGGCGCCGGCACGATCCGCGCCGACAACCCGCGGCTGCTGGTCAACTCCGCCGAGCGCCGCGCCGCCCGCGTCCGGGCGGGCAAGCCGGAGTACCCGCTGAAGGTGGCGGTCACCGCCACCGGCGACCTCGACCCCGACGCCAACTTCTGGCACACCGGCGGCGACAAGCTCGTCTACACGACCGACCACGGCGCCGAGCGGGCGGTCCGGCGCGTCGGTGACACCGCCGATGTCGTCCCGCTCGGCCCCCGCCTCGACTGGCGGGCCCTGTTGTCCCACCTGCACGACGTGCGCGGAGTCGGACGGCTCATGGTCGAGGGCGGCGGCACGGTGCACACCCAGCTGCTGCAGCTGGGTCTCGCCGACGAGCTCCAGCTCGTCCTCGCGCCGCTGTTCGTCGGCGACCCGGCCGCGCCCCGCCTGTTCGGCCCCGGTGGCTACCAGGCCGGCCGGCTGCGCCTGACCGAGACCCGCCGGATCGAGGACGTGGTCCTCATGCGCTACGAGCCCACCGCCCCCGGCACCGGCCCGGTCGCCACCGCCGCCGACCGTCACTGGCTGCGCACCGCCTGTGAACTCGCCGCGCTGTGCCCGCCCTCGGAGACGGCGTTCAGCGTCGGCGCGGTGGTGGTCGCGGCGGACGGTACGGAGCTGGCTCGTGGTCACTCCCGGGAGGGCGAGGATCCCGTGGTCCATGCGGAGGAGGCGGCGCTTGCGAAGGTCGACCCGGCGGATCCCCGGTTGGCCGGTGCCACGGTGTACAGCAGCCTGGAGCCCTGTGCCCGGCGTGCCTCGCGGCCCGCGCCCTGTGCCGAGCTGATCCTTCGGGCGGGGGTACGGCGGGTGGTCACGGCGTGGCAGGAGCCGGACACGTTCGTCGCGGGAGCCGACGGTACGGGGCTGCTGGTCAAGGGGGGTGCGGAGGTCGTCGCACTGCCCGAGCTGGAGGAACTCGCCAAGGCGCCGAACGGGCATCTGCTGGGCTGAGCCCGTCACACACTCAGGGCCCGGAATCCTTGGGATTCCGGGCCCTGAGTCTTCAGTAGCGGGGACAGGATTTGAACCTGCGACCTCTGGGTTATGAGCCCAGCGAGCTACCGAGCTGCTCCACCCCGCGTCGTTGTGTCTCTACTGTACACCACACGCTCATCCGGTCGGCGCCACACCGCTTGCGCCCCTCGCCGGCCCGTGATCGCCGGTCGATCACTTTCACCGACAGTGACCGGACGACCGCCCTCCGCATAACATCTGAGACACCATCAAAAACACCGACACTCATGTACGGCGGTCAACTCGCCCGGTTTGCAGCGCTCCTGACCGGTAAGTCCACGGCCGGAAACGTTAATGATCAAGCCGAACGGCTTGGAAAGTGGCTGTCACGTCTATTAACGTTCGATAACGCAGCGCGGTCGTCCCAGCCGTCACAAGAGTCGGCTCCGTGCGCACGCGCCGAATCCCGCAAGGGAGCCGGGGAACCACCACCTTGGGGTGAATCGCGCGAATGCCGCAGTTGGTATACGCGCGTAGGAGACCTTCCTGCTCCGAACCCGTCAGCTAACCCGGTAGGCGGAGGAAGGAAAGGAGTACGCCCGAGTGGCGTCCAACCGGCCCGCCCCAGAAGCCCCGTTCATGCCCCCGCAAGCCGAGCCGGAGACCTTCGGCTACGGCGCCTACCGCGCCGAGGAGGGGCCCTGGGAGGAGTGGAACCCCACCGAGGACTCCGTCACCTCGCTCCGCGGCCGGCACCGCGT
This sequence comes from Streptomyces sp. NPDC030820, assembly GCF_055572075.1. Lineage (NCBI taxonomy): Bacteria > Bacillati > Actinomycetota > Actinomycetes > Kitasatosporales > Streptomycetaceae > Streptomyces > Streptomyces sp. NPDC030820. The sequence goes on along the minus strand of NZ_JBVIEB010000005.1, from coordinate 22,118 downwards.
CTCCAAACAGCGCGGCGGTTTCGCGCGCAGCTCCACCGTCCTCGGCGTCGGCGTGCTGGCCGCGGTCGGCGCGGGCGGCATGGCCAGCGCGAACACCGGCAAGCCGCCGGTCTCCATATCCCTGCCGGACCTGGACTCCGTCGAGCACATCTTCGGTGCCAACCCCACCGACGCTCCCCAGGCCACCTCCGGCCTCAGCAAGGTGGGCGTGAGCACCGACAGCGCCGACAGCAGCAACGCCGGCGAGGCCCTGCGCAACCGGATCATGGCCCAGGCCGAGCAGCAGAAGGGCCAGGCCGACAGCAAGGCCACCGCCGCCGCGATCGCCGCCGCCGATCAGCAGACCGCGGCCGCGGCCGCCAAGGCGGAGCAGGCGGCCGCCGCCAAGGCCGCTGCCGCCAAGGCGCAGGCGGAGGCCGACGCCAAGAAGGCGGCCGAGGCCAAGCGGCTCGCCGAGCTGGCCAAGCAGTACACGCTGCCGGTCGTCTCGTACACGATCACCGGCACCTTCGGGCAGCCCGGCGCGATGTGGTCCTCCGGCTACCACACCGGCCTCGACTTCGCCGCCCCCACCGGCACCCTCATCAAGGCCATCCACAGCGGCACGGTCACCGAGGCGGGCTGGGCCGGCGCCTACGGCTACCGCACCGTCCTGACCCTCGACGACGGCACCGAGCTCTGGTTCTGCCACCAGTCCTCGATCAACGTCTCCGTCGGCCAGAAGGTCTCCACCGGCCAGGTCATCGGCCGGGTCGGCGCCACCGGCAACGTGACCGGCCCGCACCTGCACCTGGAGGTCCACCCGAACGGCCAGGCCACCGCCATCGACCCGGCGCCCTGGCTGCGCGAGAAGGGCCTCACCCCCTGACAGCCGTCTGTCCGGAGGACTTTGCACCGGCGGCGGAATGCGATGATCCGTCGCCGGTGTTGATGCAGAGCATGACTTCTCTGCGCACACTCGGCTCCTCCGGCCTCGAGGTCTTCCCGCTCTGCCTCGGCGGCAACGTCTTCGGCTGGACCGCCGACGAGGAGACCTCCTTCGCCGTCCTCGACGCCTACACGGCGGCCGGCGGCAACTTCATCGACACCGCCGACTCCTACTCGGCCTGGATCGAGAGCCACAAGGGTGGCGAGTCCGAGACGGTGATCGGCAAGTGGGTCAAGTCCCGCGGCAACCGTGACCGCGTCGTCATCGCGACCAAGGTCAGCCAGCACCCCGAGTTCCAGGGCCTGTCCGCCGCCAACATCAAGGCCGCCGCGGACGCGTCCCTGCGCCGCCTGGACACCGACTACATCGACCTCTACTACACCCACTTCGACAAGCCCGAGATCCCGGTCGAGGAGATCATCGGCGCGCTGGACGAGCTGGTGAAGGCGGGCAAGGTCCGCCACATCGCCGCCTCCAACATCAGCCCCGAGCGCCTGAAGGCCTCGCTCGACTTCTCCGACCGCGAGGGCCTGGCCCGCTATGTCGCCCTCCAGCCCCACTACAACCTCGTCTCCCGCGACACCTACGAGGGCCCGCTGCAGGACCTGGCCGCCAAGGAGGGCCTGTCCTCCGTGCCCTACTTCTCCCTTGCCGCGGGCTTCCTGACCGGCAAGTACCGCCCCGGCACCAAGGTCGACAGCGCCCGCGCGGGCCGCGCCCAGGAGTACGCGGAGTCGGAGCGCGGCCAGAAGGTCCTCTCGGCGCTCGACGAGATGGCCGCCGCCCACGACGCCCCCGTCGCCACGGTCGCCCTCGCCTGGCTCGCGGTCCAGCCGACGATCACCGCCCCGATCGCCTCGGCCCGCACGGTGGACCAGCTCCCGGACCTGCTGGGCGTGGTGGACCTGAAGCTGACGGACGAGGAAGTGGCACAGCTGACGCAGGCGTCGGCCTAGTGCTCCATCAGTGACAGGCTCCGCCTGTTTCCCCCCGCCGCAACGGCGCTCTGCCAGGGCGGCGCGGTCCGGCGGTGCCGAACCCTCCGCAACCCGACCGGCTACGACCGATACGGGTTGTACACGGAATACGGCACCGCCGGATACCCGTAACCCGGCCCGGCTGCCGGAGGCATCTGTACGGGCGGATACCCGTAACCCGGCCCGGCCGCCGGAGGCATCTGCACCGGCGGATACCCGTAACCCGGCCCGGCCGCCGCAGGCATCGGCGCCCAGTACACAGGCAACGGAACCGTTGCCCGGGCGGCGTACTCCAGCGCCGGCCGAGCCACTTCCCTCCGCTGCCACAGCTCGTCCAGCAGCTCCCGCTCCCGTACGACGAAGTCGGCCCCCGCCTTCCCCTTGCGTCCCCGGTGCCGCAGAAAGGCGAGCGAGGTGGCGTACGCCTCGTACTGCGTCACCGTCCGCGCCGCCGGCCGGCCACCGTGGTGCCGGGCGTAGTCACGGGCCGTCCGCCGCGCCCGCATCGACCCGAGCGCGAGCGGTTCGGCCGGCCCCAGCCACCCGGCCAGCACATACGCCGGCAGCTCCTCGCGCACGGTCCGCAGCTCCCGCTGCCGGGTCCAGATCGCGAGCCAGGTCAGCAGCCCGAACACGGGCACCATGAATCCGCCGTAGACGGCGAAGAACCCGAACTCGCCGAAGGTGGAGGAGCCGTTCCAGAAGGCGTGCATGCTCATCGCGAGCAGCAGGCCGCAGACCGGCAGCAGCACCCGCCGGGCGCGCTGCCGCTCGGCGGAGAACGCGGCGAAGCCGAAGCCGAGGCCGGTGAGGGTGGTGAACAGGGGGTGCGCGAACGGCGACATCACGATGCGCACGAAGAAGGTGGCGGCGGTGACGGAGGCGATACCAGCGCCGCCGCTGACCTGGTCGGCGCCGAATGCCGTACCCAGGTAGAGGATGTTCTCGGTGAACGCGAACCCGGTGGCGGTGATGCCCGCTATCACCACCCCGTCGACGATCCCGGTGAAGTCACGTCTGCGGAAGAGAAAGACGAGCAGGACGGCGGCGGCTTTGGCGGACTCCTCCACGATGGGCGCGATCACGGTGGCGCCCAGGGTGTCGGCACTGGTCGGATCGGCGGTGGCGGTGGCTATCCACTTGGTCGCGAAGCTGTTGGCGACGATGGCTATCAGCGCCGCCGCGCACGCTCCCCAGGCGAAGGCGAAGACCAGGTTCCGCCAGGGGCCCGGCTCCACCCGGTCCAGCCACCGGAAGGCGGCTAGCAGCCAGGGCACGGGCAGCACGGCAAGACCGAGCCCGACGAGAAACCCCTCGGTGCCGGTCTGCCTGCGCACCAGCGCGAGGATGACGAGACCGGACAGCGCGAGCAGTGTGATCAGCGCCCCGTACCGCACCCACCTGCGCTGCCACCAGTGCGGATGGCGGAGCAGCACGGGGCCGTGGGGGCCCGGCGGATACGTCGGAAACGGAGGACTGGTGGCCACGGCATCGACCCTAACGGTGTCGGGGCGAGGGGCTGGAGCGGTTTACCGGCCCTGATGCGGTACGCGACGGAAGAGCAGATCGTTCACCACATGTCCCTTGTCCAGTCCCTGCCCCTCGAAACGGGTCAGCGGCCGGAACTCGGGGCGCGTGGCGAAACCGCCGTCCGCCTGCGTGTTCTCGAAGTCGGGATGGGCGCTGAGCACCTCGAGCATCTGCTCGGCGTACGGCTCCCAGTCGGTCGCGCAGTGCACGATCGCTCCGGGCTTCAGCCGGGTCGCGGCGAGCGTCAGGAACTCGGGCTGGATGAGCCGCCGCTTGTGGTGCCGCTTCTTGGGCCAGGGATCCGGGAAGTAGACCCGCAGCCCGTCGAGCGAGTCGGGGGTGAGCATCTCCCGGAGCAGGATGATCGCGTCCCCGTTGCCCACGCGCACGTTGGACAGCCCGCTCCGGTCGGCGAGAGCCAGCAGATTGCCCTGGCCCGGGGTGTGCACGTCGACGGCGAGGATGTTGGTGTCCGGGTCGGCGGCGGCCATCTGCGCGGTGGCCTCGCCCATCCCGAACCCGATCTCCAGGACGACGGGCCCGTCGTTCCCGAACAGCTCACCGAGGTCGATGACCTGCTGCCCGTCGATGTCCAGCCCCCACTTGGGCCACAGCCGCTGCAGGGCGTCCGCCTGCCCGGCGGTCACCCGGCTGCGCCGTGGCTGAAAACTCCGGATCCGCCGCTCGAAGTGCGACCCGGCGGGATCGGCCTTGGGACCGTCCGGAAACCGGGGCTCCCCCTTGGCCCGGGTATGCCGGATGGACGCGCCGGGGGTGTGGGGGGCCGGCAAGGGGGCTTCGGGGGCGTTGAGGAAGTCAGACACAGTAGGACAGATTTTACGGCGCGGCCCTGACGAACGGACCGGCACCCGGGACGCCCACTACAGCGCACCGAGCATGTCCAGCACCCGGCGTCCTACCTCTCGCCCGATCGGCAAGGAAGCGGTGGCCGCGGGCGAGGGCGCGTTCAGTACATGCACGGCGCGAGCCCCCTCCTTGATCAGGAAGTCGTCCACCAGCGTCCCGTCCCGCAGCACCGCCTGCGCCCGCACCCCGGCCGGGGCCCGTACCAGGTCGTCCGGCTCCACCCCGGGCAGCAACCTCCGCACAGCCTCCAGAAACGCCCCCTTGGACAAGGACCGCCGCAGCTCCCCGGCCCCGTATCTCCAGTGCCGACGGGCGATCGCCCACGACCCCGGCCAGGCCACGGTCCCGGCCAGCTCCCGGGGGCGTACGACCCCCCAGCCGTACCCCTCCCGGGCCAGGGCCGGCACCGCGTTGGGGCCGATGTGCACGCCTCCGTCGATGCCCCGGGTCAGATGGACCCCGAGGAACGGGAAGGCCGGATCCGGCACCGGATACACCAGCCCGCGCACCAGCTCCGGCCGCGCCAGCTCGTAGTACTCCCCGCGGAACGGCACGATCCGCACCTCTGGCTCGTCCCCGGTCAGCCGCGCGATCTCGTCGCAGTACAGCCCGGCGCAGTTCACCAGCACACGCGCGCGTACGACGTCTCCGCCCGAGGTGAGTACGGCCACGCCCCGCTCCGGCCGCCGGTCGACCCGTACGACCCGCGTCCCGTACCGGATCTCCGCGCCCGAGCCCCGCGCCAGCTGCCGGGCGACCCCCACGAAGTCGCACACCCCGGTCGTGCCGACGTGTATCGCCGCCAGTCCGCGCACCTCGGGCTCGTACTCACCGATCTGCGCGGAGCCCAGCTCCCGCACCGGAATGCCGTTCTCCCGGCCGCGCTGCACGAGCGCGTGCAGCCGGGGCAGCTCCTCCCGGTCCGTGGCGACGATCAGCTTGCCGGTGACGGCGTGCGCGATGCCGTACTCGGCGCAGAACTTCACCATCTCGGCGGCGCCCCGCACCGCGTACCGCGCCTTGAGGGAGCCCGGCCGGTAGTAGATCCCGCTGTGGATGACCCCGCTGTTGTGCCCCGTCTGGTGCCGGGCCGGCCCCGGCTCCTTCTCCAGCACGGTGACCGCCGTGCCCGGCGCGGCCCGCGTGATCGCATACGCCGTGGACAGCCCGACGATCCCCCCGCCGACCACGAGCACATCACAGTCGTACGCCCCGACCGGCACCTGCACCACCTCCCACCTCGATAGTGCACTGCGCCACTGACAACGCCTTCAAACGCGGCCGGTGCGGGTTCTCAGGCCGGGGCCATCAGCAGCGGCCGAGCCCGCTCCCGCAGCTCCACCACCCTCGGCTCGTCCCCGTACGGCTCCAGCCGGTGCAGAAGATCCTTCACATACTCGGTCGTGCGCGCCGACGAGATCCGACCGGCGACCTCCACGGCCCGCACCCCTTGCTCGCAGGCGGCGTCGAGGTTCCCGGACTCCAGCTCGGCGACGGCCGAGACGACCAGGCGCAGCCCGTGCGACCGCACGAACTCCTCGGTCGGCTTGGACAGCGCCTGTTCCGTGAACCTCCGCACCTGTCGCGGGGCCTTCAGATCCCGGTAGCACTCGGCCGCATCGGCAGCAAAGCGGTCATATCCATAGAAACCGAGCCAAGAGGGGTCGTTGTCACCTTCCCTGGACCGTTCGAGCCAACCCTCGGCCGCCTTCAGTGCCGCACCCGCCGCCTGCGCATCGCCCGCACGCGCGTGTGCCCGCGCCTCCACCAGCCGGAAGAAACTCATCGTGCGCGCGGTCGCCAGCCCGCGGTTGCGCTCCAGCGCGGCCTGCGCAAGGTCGACGCCCTCGTCGCCGAACCCGCGGTAGGTCGCCTGCAGCGACATGGAGGCCAGGACATAGCCCCCCAGCGGGACGTCCGCCGCCGCGCGCGCGAGCCGCAGCGCCTGGATGTAGTACCGCTGTGCGGCCTCCTGCTGACCGGTGTCGAAGGCCATCCACCCGGCGAGCCGGGTGAGTTCGGCGGACGCGCCGAAGAGTGCGCGGCCCACTTCGTCGGAGTAGCAGCCGAGCAGCAGCGGCGCCGCCTCGACCCGCAGGCACTCCGGGACCATCGACGAACGCCAGTCCCCGCCCCCGTACTTGGAGTCCCACCGCCGGGCGTCCTCGGCGGCCTCCCGCAGCTTCTGCACATCGCTGTGGCCGACTTTGATCGGTGCGCCGGAGCCCTCGCCGGAGCCGGCCTCCCGCGCGACCGAGCTGTCGGCGGGGGTTATCAGCCAGCGTGAGGCGGGCGTTGCGTATGCGCTCACTGCGAACGATCCGGCGAGCGACTGCCAGATGCCACCGGAGCCGGCCCGGCGCCCGGCGAGGTCGAGACGGTACAACTCCGTCGCCGACTTCACCGCCTGTCCGACGTCTCTGGGGAAGGCGAGGCCCACTTCGGGCGCGGGATCCGCGTCCGCCAGGCCGATCTCGTGGAGCGGCACCGGACGGCCGAGCTTCTGGCCGATGGCGGCCGCGATGAGGTGCGGCGCCGCACCTTGCGGCACCATCCCCTTCGACACCCAGCGCGCCACGGAGGTCTTGTCGTAGCGAAGAGTCAACCCGCGTTGCGCCCCAAGGTCGTTGACGCGCCTGGCGAGTCCTGCGTTGCTGATTCCCGCGAGGGCGAGAACGGCGCCGAGCTTTTCGTTCGGCCCGCGTTGCTCCCTGGACATGCGCCACCCCTCGACACAGACGGCTGCCGTGCTGGCATAACCACGCGGCATTCGTAAACCCAGCGTAGTTCGCCGCATCCCAAGCGTTAAGGGGCATTGTTCCGGATGGCGGGATTGTGGTCCGTACGGAAGTGCGGTCCTGTACGCACCGTGCACGGCCTGTCGTCTCGTGCCCCCGCGTGTGTGGCCGTGCGCCCGTCCGTGCGCTCTTCTCCGGCCACCGGGGGAGCGGTTCCATGGCTCTTGCGTGGGTCGGCCCGCTGTACTGGATCCAGTGGGCTGGGGGACACCGCCACCTTCATCCCCGCGGGTGGCGGACCGGTCCGGGAGGCGATGCCCGCCTCCCGGACTGTGCGCATGTCCGCGCCGCCGCGCTTTCCGCAGGCCTGTACGGAGCGTACTCAAACCCGGCCTCGCTCAGCGTATTTGGCTGAAAATCGACCCGGCCGGTCGCGGTGGACATGGGCTCCGACCATGCAACTTGAGGGCGTGAAGGGCGTTTTGGGGGAGCGTACGGGGGGCGCATTCGAGTCGCACCGCCCGCATGCCTGCCGAGCATTTCCCTCGATCGAAGCCGGTGCCGCTGACCTTCCACCACGCGCCTCTCATGGCAGCATGGGGATCCGGTTCGTACGGTGCACTGTTGTCCACAGCCTGTGGAGGCGTCGATGCGGTGGTTGGTGGGTTGGAGCAGCACCGCCGCGGGTATCGCCGGGATCGGCTCCGCGGGCGCCACCGGTTACGACGGCGAGACCCTGCACCCGGTCGGCTCCCAACTCCTGTGGGGCGACCCGGATCCGCTGTGGGCCGTCGGCGACTGGCGCCCGGACGAGGTACGCGTGGTGAAGGCCGACGCGGACAACCGCATCGCGGTCCTCGGCATCTGCGGCGCCTCCGACGAGGAACTGCGGCGCGCTCTGTTCACCGCGCGCGGGGGCGCACTGCGCCATCTGACCGCCTGGCCGGGCAGCTACACGGCCGTCGTCAAGGTCGGCCGCCGCATCACCGTCTGCGGCGATCTCGCGGGCGCCCGCCCGGTGTTCCACACCCCCTGGGCCGGCGGCACCGCCTACGCCACCGCCGCGCTGCCCCTCGCCGACCTCATCGAGGCCAACCTCGACTTCGGCCACCTGGCCGCCCTGCTCGCCGCCCCGGACGTACCCGCGGCGCTGCGCGACACCACCCCGTACGAGGGCGTACGGCGCGTTCCGCCGGGGCACGCGCTCGTGCTGCGCGCAGGGGCGCGCGAGATCGCCGGGTACGAGCCGGTCGCCTCCCTGGCCGTGGCCGCGGCCCCGGCCGACCCCGAACGCGCCGTGGACGCCGTACGGGACGCCCTGGTGGAGGCCGTCCGTGCACGGTTGGCGGCGCCCCGGCACGTGCCCGACCTCGACCCCGGCCCGGTACCCGGCATGGGCCCCGCCGAGCGGCGGGCCCGGCGCGGGATGCCCGTGCCCGGCATCGGCGCCGACCTCTCCGGCGGCCCCGCCTCCGGCACCCTCGCCCTGCTGGCCGCCGGGCTGCCCGGCAGACCCGGCACGCTGCTCGGCCACCGCACGGGCGCGGGCGAGCGGCTCCTCGCCGTCACCTTCAACGACCTGGCCGTCGGCGGCCGCGAGGCAGAACTGGAACGCGCCGGCGCCCTGGCCGCCAACCCGCGCCTGCGCCACGTCGTCGTGACCGGCGCCGAGGAGACCCTGCCGTACGCCGAGCTCGACGGTCCCCTCACCGACGAACCCGGACCCTCGCTGGTCACCGCCGCCCGGCACCGCGCCCGGCTCGCCGCCGGCAGTGCCGACCACTTCACCGGCCACGGCGCCCGTCAGGTCCTGGACGCCCACCCCGCCCGCCTCGCCGACCTCCTGATGGACCGCAAACGGCGCCACGTCGTCCGGCCCGTCGCCGCGCTCGCCAAGGCCGACGGCTCGGTGATGGTCCCCGCGCGCGTGTACGGCGCCGCCCGCCGGCTGGCCCGCACGCCCTACCGGGCGGGCCTGGAGGTGCTGGCCGAGCGGCTGATGCGGCGCCGCTTCGACGAGCCCGGGGGAGCGGTCGGCGCGTCCCTCGCCGCGCTTACCTGGGGCAGACCCGGGCCTGCGGCCCGCTGGCTGACCGGGGAGGCCCTGGCCGAAGTATCGGTTCTGCTGCAGGCGGAGGCGGACCGCTCGGCAACCGGCGCCCAGCGCCCCGGCGAGTACCGCGCGCGTGCCGCCCTCGCCCGCCACGCCGCCGACCTGCGCGTCCTGGAACAGGCCGCCGAGATCCGCTCCCAGCGCCTGCACGCGCCGTTCCTCGACAACCAGGTCGTCCGCGCCTGCCGCGCCCTCCCCGAGGCCCTGCGCGTCCAACCGGGCGCTCGCTCTTCCATCCTGCGTACGGTCCTGGAGGGCGCCGGCGTCACCGACCTCCCGCCCGGCTGGGGCGCCCCCTCCCACGCCTCCTCGGCGGCGGCCGCACGCGCGGGCCTGAGCGTGGCGGCCGACCCCCTCCAGGACCTCTTCGCCACCCCTCTTCTGGCCGACGCCGGCCTGGTGGAGGCCCGCGTCGTCCGCAAGGCCCTGCGGGACGCCGCCGTCGGCGACCCCCTCCCCCTCGACGGCCTCGCCGACCTCATCTCCCTCGAACTCTGGCTCCACCGCCTCCTGACCCGCCGGGGCACGTGCTGGACGGGAACACCGGCACGCGCGCGTGCGGTGCCCTCCGGGATTCAGCCGAGGAGGGACGCGTTGGCCTCCGGCGCGTGAAGGCCGGGGTGCTGCTGCGTGAAGGCCGGGGTGCTGCTGCGGGGGGCTGCCGCCCAGAAACCCCCGTGCCCCACCCCGAGCCCCCCCCGCGACAATGACCAGGTGCGGTACAGAATCCTGGGCGTGGCCCGAGCAGCGGACGACCAGGGCACCCCCGTACCCATCGGCGGCCCACGCCTGCGCACACTCCTCACCGCCCTGGCCCTCCGCCCAGGCCGCACCACCACCCCCGAGACCCTCATCGACGAGATCTGGTCCGACGACCACCCGAGCGACGCCCCCGCCGCCCTCCAGGCCCTCGTCGGCCGCCTCCGCCGCACCCTCGGTCGCCACACCATCGCCTCCATCCCGGGCGGCTACCGTCTGGAGGCGACCGAGGACGACGTGGACCTGTACGTCTTCGAACGCCTCGTCGACACCGGCACCAAGGCCCTCGCCACCGGTGACCCGGCCACCGCCCACCGCACCCTCACCGAGGCCCTCGCCCTCTGGCACGGCCCCGCCCTCGCCGACCTCCCCGACCGCACCGCCGCCACCCGCCCGCAGGCCCTGCGCCTGGAGGCCACCCGCGCCCGGGCCACCGCCGCCCTCGACCTCGGCCGTGCCCCGGACGTCGTACCGGAGCTGACGGAACTCACCACGGCCCACCCGTTGGACGAGCCCCTGCACGCCCTGCTCATCCGCGCCCTGCGCGACACCGGCCGCCCCGCCGACGCCCTCGCCGCGTACGAGTCCGCCCGCCGCACCCTCGCCGACACCCTCGGCACCGACCCGGGCCGGGAACTCAAGGCCCTGCACGCGTCGTTGCTCAGTCAGCACGAACCACCGCCACAGCCGCGGCCATCGAAGTCACCCGACCCACCGACGTCGCCGACCCCCGCTCAACCGCCCGAGCGGACCGGCAATCTCCGCCCCCGCCTGACGTCCTTCGTCGGGCGGGAACCAGAACTCGAAGCCATTCGTTCCGACTTGCACAGGGCCCGCCTGGTCACGCTCACCGGACCGGGCGGCTCCGGAAAGACCCGCCTCGCCGAGGAGGCCGCCGCAGGGCTCCCCCAGGCATGGCTGGTCGAGCTGGCCCCGCTCGACCATCCGGAGGCCGTGCCCGGCGCGGTGGTCAGCGCGCTCGGTCTGCGCGAGACCGTACTGCTGACGAACGAGCTGGCGACCCCACAGGCCGACCCCGTCGCCCTGCTGATCGAGTACTGCGCCGCGCGCAGCCAACTCCTGATCCTTGACAACTGCGAACACGTCATCGGCGCGGCCGCCGCCCTCGCCGAGACCCTCCTCACCCACTGCCCGGGGCTCACGGTCCTCGCGACCAGCCGTGAACCCCTCGGCGTCCCCGGTGAGTCGGTGCGCCCGGTCGAGCCCCTCGTCCCGGAGCAGGCGCACCGCCTGTTCGCCGAGCGCGCGAAGGCCGTCCGTCCCGACGCCGACGCGGTGCTCGCCGACACCGGGGCCGTGGCGGAGATCTGCCGCCGCCTGGACGGGCTGCCGCTCGCCATCGAGCTGGCCGCGGCCCGGCTCAGGCTGCTGACCCCGCGGCAGATCGCCGACCGGCTCGACGACCGCTTCCGCCTGCTCACCTCCGGAAGCCGCACGGTCCTGCCCCGCCAGCAGACCCTGCGCGCGGTCGTCGACTGGTCCTGGGACCTGCTGGACGAGCGCGAGCGCACGGTGCTGCGCGAGGTGTCGGTGTTCGCCGGCGGCTGGGACCTCGCGGCGGCCGAGGCCGTGTGCACCGGCCCGGCGGCCGACCTGATCGGCGCCCTCGTCGACAAGTCCCTCGTCGTGGCCGCGCCCAGCGGTCCCGACGGCTCCGGCGGCATGCGCTACCGCATGCTGGAGACCATCCACGAGTACGCCACCGAGCGCGCGGCCGAGGTCCCCGGACTGCGCGCCGCCGCCGAGCGCCGGCATCGCGCGTGGGTGCGGGCGCTGGTGGAGGAGGCCGAGCCGCGCCTGCGCTCGGGGGACCAACTGCCTTGGATCTCCCGTGTGGAGACCGAGCTGGACAACATCCGGGCCGCCCTGGACCGCTCCGTGCGCGCCGGCGACGAACCGGAGGCGGCCGCGATCGTCCTGGCCATCTGCTGGTTCTGGTGGCTCCGCAACCACCGTCAGGAGGCGATCGCCTGGGTCCGTCTGGTCCTCCGCCTGGGCGTGGCCCTGGACACCCTGGCGAGCCCGGCGACCGCGGACCACCTCGGTGCCGCCCCCGACCTGATGTCCCTGATGGAGTCGGCCGACCCGGTGGGCGCCTTCCTCGCCGTGCCCGACGGCGAGGCCGGGCATCCGCTGCGGGAGCTGCGGATGGACCTGCGGATGCTCGATCTGTTCCTGACCTCCGACTCGAACACCGAGCACCTCGCGGCCGACCCGCGCGCCGCGGAGTACATCGCGCGCGTCCGCGCCGCCTACGAGCACGGCGGTCCCCAGGCCGCCCGGCTCCCGGGCATCGTGTGGCCGATGACGGCCTACTACCTGGGCGGCCCCGCGGACGTCGGCCCGGACCTGGCCGCGGCCGTGGCCAACTGCCGGGCCTACGGCGGCGACTGGGAGATCGGCGTCTCCCTGATGTTCCGCACCCATGTGCTCGTCGACTCGCCGGGCAACCTGCGGGGAGTGGACGAGGACCTGGCCGAGCTGCGGACGCTCAGCCGGCGCGTCGGGGACCGCTGGATGCGGGCCCAGGTGTGCAGCGCGGCCGGCGAGGCGGCCATGGCCCGCGGCAGGTTCGCCGAGGCACGCGGTGAGTACGAGGAGGCACTGCGCCTGGCCTACGAGGTGGGGGCCTACGCCGAGTCGCCGTTCCTGCTGGCCCGGCTCGCCGAGATCTCCTACCGCTCCGGCGACCCGAAGACCGCGCTGGCCGCCCTGGAGGAGGCGGGAGCGGCCGCCGACCGGTACGCGGTGTCGGAGGCGCGTGCCTTCGTGCTGCTGCTGCGCGCCCACATCGCCCTGTACGCCGGGCAGCCCGGCCGTGCCCGCGAGCTGTACGAGGAGACCCGCGCCACGGCCCGAGGCGGCACCCCGCCTCCGCAGTTCGAGGCGGCCCTGCGCAGCGTCGAGGCGCTCCTCGCCGCCGACGAGTCGGGCCCCGCGCACGGGCTGCCGGTCATCACCGAGGCGCTCCGCGTGGCCGTGGCCCAGCGGTGCGCCGAGTCGATCACGGCGGGGCTGGTGGACCTCGCGGCCGGTCTGCGGGCCCGATGCGGCGATCTGGCGGGCGCGGTCCGGCTGTTCGCCGCCGCGGACCACTGGCGCGACGGCAATCCGCGTCCCGAGCCGGAGAACAGCGAGGCCGCCCGGGTGCAGGCCGAAGCCCGCGCGGCCCTGCCGCCCGAGCGGTACGCGGCCGAGCGCGCCCGGGGCGCGTCCCTCGGCGTGGCCGATGTACTGCGGGAGCTCGGTGCGGCGGAGGCGGCCGTCGAGCACGGCCGGTGACGACCACCAGCGTTCTCCCGGCCCTCCGGCCTATCGGCAGGTGATCCGGGACTCGGCCCAGTCCGCGAGCGCCGCCTGGTCGAAGACGTTGCTGTGCGGCCGTACGACGAGCCGTACCATCCTGCGCCCGGTGAGGTCCACATGGACGGGCACGGCGCGGTCGCGGCCCTTGACCATCCCGGACTGCCACAGCCGGACCCCGTCGGCCCAGACGGAGAAGGACACCTTGCCCAGACCGAGCGTCATGTCGTCCACGCCGGCCAGTGCGTCGTAGGCGGTGCACGGCCGGTTGAGGGCGATGGTCACGGAGGACTCGCCGTGCACGGTCACCCCGCGCGCGTACTGCTCGCCGTCGATCGACATGCCGTAGCGCTGCCACACCCAGCTGCTCCCGGCGAGCCGGATCTCGGGCTTGGTGCCGTCGCCGCCGACGTCGTAGCTGAGGTCGCTCAGTTCGTAGACGGTGGGCGCCGGCGGTGGAGGCGGCGTCGGCTTGGGCGTCGGTTTCGGTGTGGGCGTCGGTGGTGGGGTGGGCTTGGGCGTGGTTTTGGGCATGGGTTTCGGAGTGGGCACCGGCGGCGGAGGGGGCGTCGGCTCGGGGGCGAGCACCACCGGCTCCGGCGAGGGCTTCTTCTTCGACGGGCCCGGCTTCGGCGCCGGCGGCTGTACGACCGGCGCGGACGGCGACGGCTTGGCGACCTCCTTCGCCGGCGGGTGGCTGTCGTTCACCAGGGCCAGCGCCGCCGCGGCGGCGGCCACCGCGACCACACCGGCCGCGATGCCCGCCTTCACCGGCGCCCCGACCCCCTCCGCCGCCGCAGCACCGCCCGCGCCACCGGCCCCGCCGGACGTCGAACCGGTGGCCGCGGCGGCGGCACCCGCCGCCGCCCCGGCGCTCCCGGCGATGAGGCCGAGCGCCTTGGCGTACCCGGCGGCCCCGAACCAGCCGATGACCGCGACCGGGACGACAGCGGGGATACCGCCGGCGACCTCTTCGATCTGCGCGGCCGCCAGCCGGCACCTGGCGCACTCCTCCAGGTGCCTGCGCAGGCCCCGTTCGGCGCGGATGCGCAGTTTGCGGCGGGCGTAGGTGCCGAGCTGGTCGGCGTAGCGGGCGCACTGCTCGTCATCGACGAGGGAGGCGCTGACGTGGGCCTGGAGATAGGCCTGCTTCAGTCCCTCGCGGGCGCGGCTCGCCAGCACGCGGGTGCCGTTGGCGTCCAGCCCGAACAGCACGGCCACTTCGCTCGGGGACTCGTCCTCCACCTCGGTGTGCCACAACACGGCCTGCCAGCGCTCGGGCAGCGAGCGGAAGGCCTGCATGGCCAGGGACTGCTCGGCCGCGTGCATCGCGCGCACATCGGCGCCGAGGTCCAGCGTGTCGTCGGCGGACACTTCCGAGGCGTGCGAGGCCTGCTGGGCGAAGACGGCGAAGTCGTCCACGAGCTGCTCGCGCCGGGCGGACCTGGTCCAGTGCGCGGCGACGCGCCGCACGGAGGTCAGCAGATAGGCCCGCACGGCGTGCTTGGGCCCGGATCCCCCGCGCACCGCCTGCAGCATCCGCGCGAAGACCTCCGCCGTCAGATCGTCGGCGGTGTGCCCGTCCCGGCAGCAGGTGCGCGCATACCGCCGTACGGAGTCCGCATGCCGCCGATAGAGCTCCTCGTACGCGGAGTCGTCACCGCCGCGCATCCGTTCGATCAGCCCGCCGTCGTCGGGCGGCATCTCCCGGGGCGGCAGCACGCTGCCCTCACGCTGGGCCGGCACGCCCTTCTCGCGCCGCCCGCCGGTGGAAGCCGGACGCCCGCCCTGATTCGGCACCTGGGGCGGGGTCGGGCCGACGGCCGCCTCCGCGTCGTCACCGCGTGACTCGTCGTCCCACCCGTCAACGCCCATCGCGGAAAGCCCCCGACACCGGCCCAGCCCAATCCGTCACCGGCTCAGAGTCCCACATTGCCTTTTGTGCAAGGCCCCCATGTCCGCGGCATCCACTCATCCGAGGGCGGCTGTCAGTACGGACGTACGGCTATCACTCGAACGAGGGAATCGAAGGAGAGCTTGCTTCCGGCGAGGGGCGCCGATGGAGCAGGCGGTCCGGCAGCCCCCTAGGGGCGCCGGGAACTGCGCGACCAACCCCACGCACCCGCAGCCCGACGACTACGCGCACCACCCACCCCGAACCGACTACCGAACCCTACGCCGGCCGAGACCGAAGCCCCTCGAGCAAGATGTCCAGCAACCGCGCCGACGCCGCCGCCTGCTGCGCAGCATCCGGCAGGGACGGCGCCGCCGTGGCGATCACCAGCAGCACATCCCCCACGGACACATCCGCCCGCAGCTCACCGGCCGCCCGAGCCCGCTCCACCAGCTGCCCGACCACATCGAGCAAGGCCCCGACCCCGCTGTCATCGGCGGCGCCGGCGGACTCCCCAGGCACCAGCCGAAGCTCGCCGGCCGCCGGCTGCACCCGCTGCTGAGGCACCCGAGCCTCCTCAGCGGACGCCACACCAGAACCACCCGACTCGGCCGAACCGGCGGAGCCCTGCGCGGAGCCGACTCGCAGGACCTGCGGCGGCAGCAACCGCCCCGCACCCGACGCCACGGACGTCCGCAGGAACCGGGACAGCGCCGACCACGGCTCGTCCTCCTGCCCGAGCGCGGCCCGCGCCTGCTCGGTCAGCCGCGCGGTCTCCTCCTCGGCTATCCGCCGGACCAGCACGTCCTTGCTGGGAAAGCGCCGGTACACCGTGCCGACACCCACCCGGGCCCGCCGGGCCACGTCCTCCATCGGCGCGCCGTACCCCAGCTCGCCGAAGACCTCACGCGCCGCACGCAGCACGTGCTCCAGATTGCGCTGTGCGTCCACCCGCAGCGGGGCCGTACGCGACCCGTCCGCGCGTCCGTTGCCCATCGCCGCGCTCATCGCCCCGCCACCGGATGCGATGGCTGCCGCAGATGACCAATGCGTGTCCTGAACATGCATGTGTTCCCCCGGTAATGACGTCTCCCCCCGGAGACTCCCCGCCTGTGACCCGAAGTGCGTGGAATTGACGTCGTTCTCGACCGGGTCCGCCCGTCGCGACACCGGTTCGACCACATTCCCTACACCCCGTCGACACACGAACATAGTTGAGAGGGAGTCAATTCAGAAGGGGCAGGTTCCGCACAGTGCGCCCCTCGATCGGAGTACGGGTCTCGTACGTCCCGTTTCCTCACCTTCGCTCCCCGTCGCCCGACCCCGCTGACCTGCCCCGTTTCATCCCGCCCCGACACCGGGCCCGGCCCCGCGCACACCCGGCTGCCAGTCACACAAATTGCCGGGGCTGTGGACAAACAACAGCGCCGGGTGCGTCATGGGATGGTGAAGGAACGTGCGCGCATTCTGGTTGTCGGCGGCGGCTACGTCGGGATGTACACGGCACTGCGTCTGCAGCGAAGGCTGAAGGGCGAGCTGAGGCGGGGTGACGTCGACATCACTGTCGTCACTCCCGACCCCTACATGACGTACCAGCCGTTCCTTCCCGAAGCGGCCGCGGGCTCGATCTCCCCTCGCCATGTCGTCGTACCGCTGCGCCGCGTCCTGGACCAGTGCCATGTCGTCGTCGGCGAGGTCACGTCCATCGACCACGCGGTGCGCACCGCCGTCGTCCACACGCTCGCCACCGCCGAGGAGGGAAAACCGGCCGAACTCCTCGGTTACGACGAGCTCGTGCTGGCCCCCGGCTCGATCTCCCGCACCTTGCCCATCCCCGGCCTCGCCGAGTACGGCATCGGCTTCAAGACCGTCGAAGAGGCCATCGGCCTGCGCAACCACGTCATCGAGCAGATGGACATCGCCTCCTCCACCCGCGATCCCGCGATCCGCGACGCCGCCCTCACGTTCGTCTTCGTCGGCGGCGGCTACGCGGGCGTGGAGGCGCTCGCCGAGCTGGAGGACATGGCCCGCTACGCCGCGCGCTACTACCACAACGTCCGCCCCGAGGACATGAAGTGGATCCTCGTGGAGGCCTCCGACCGCATCCTCCCCGAGGTCGGCGAGGAAATGGGCCGCTACACCGTCGCCCAGCTGCGCCGCCGCAACATCCAGGTGCTCCTCGAAACCCGCCTGGACTCCTGCGCCGACCGCGTCGCCGTCCTCAGCGACGGCCAGCGCTTCCCGACCCGTACGGTCGTGTGGACGGCCGGCGTCAAGCCCAGCCCCCTGCTCGCCGCCACCGACCTGCCGCTCACAGGGCGGGGCCGGCTGAAGTGCACCGCCCAGCTGACCGTCGACGGCACGGAGCACGCCTGGGCTGCCGGAGACGCGGCGGCCGTACCCGACGTCACCGCCGCCGAACCCGGCACCGAGACCGCCCCCAACGCCCAGCACGCCGTCCGCCAGGCCCGGACCCTCGGCGACAACATCGCCCACGCACTGCGCGGCGAGCCGCTGGAGACGTACGCCCACAAGTACGTCGGCTCGGTCGCCTCCCTCGGCTTCCACAAGGGCGTCGCCCAGGTCTACGGGCGCAAGCTGAAGGGCTACCCTGCCTGGTTCATGCACCGCGTCTACCACCTCAGCAGGGTGCCCACCCTCAACCGAAAGGCCCGTGTTCTGGCGGAATGGACCCTCGCCGGGCTCTTCAAGAGGGAGATCGTCTCACTCGGTTCGCTCGAACATCCGCGAGCGGAGTTCGAACTCGCTGCCGGTGGAAAGCCTCCTCACAGCCCCTCGGACGACCCGAAGGGGTCGTCCTGACCGGACCCAGGAACTCCCCGGCCCGCCCAGGCGTCTGACGGATGTCGCCGCGGCTCGCCCCCTGCCAGACTGCCCCACGTCCGCGGACGGGCCACCCACCCGCCCTCAGCACCCACGAGGCTTCTTCCCAAGTGAACTTCACGCGCTGGAGCGCCCGGCTCCCCGGAACGCAGCGCCGCGCCGCCGCGCGGACCGAGACCCCGGTCTCCCCGGACCGGCGGGGGGAAGGCTCCGTGCCCGCGGCCCGCGCCGGACAGCCGGCCGACGGCACAACCCCGGTGCCCGCCGTCGACGAACTGCCCGCGCGCGACGTCCTCGACCGCGTCCCGGCCCTGGTCGCCCTGGTGCACGGCCCCGACCACCGCATCGCGTACCTCAACGACGCCTACGTGGCGGCCTTCGGCGTACGGCCCATGGGCACCCCCGCCCGCGAGGCACTGCCCGAACTCTCCGAACTGGGCCTGCTCCCGCTCCTCGACCAGGTGCTGCGCAGCGGCAAGCCCCGCACCCTGAAGTCCCGCAAGGCCGTGGACGGCCGCTCGTACACCTTCACCTGCACCCCGGTCGACGAGCACGGCGACCGCGACGGCGGCGTGCTCGTCTTCGCCACCGACGTCACCGACCACGCAGAGGCGGCGGAACGGCTGCGCGCCAGCGAGCGCCGCCAGCGCGAGACGGCGGTGACCCTCCAGCGCTCCCTGCTCCCGCAGGAACTGGAACAACCCGACGACCTGCGCATCGCCGCCACCTACCAGCCCGGCGGCACCGAGGCCGCGGTCGGCGGCGACTGGTACGACGTGATCACCCTCGGCGGCGGCCGCACGGCCCTGGTGATCGGCGACGTGATGGGCCGGGGTGTGCGGGCGGCGGCGGTCATGGGCCAGCTGCGTACGGCCGTCCGGGCCTACGCCCGCCTGGACCTCCCCCCGCACGAGGTGCTCCAACTCCTGGACGGCCTCGCCTCCGAGATCGACCCCAACCAGATCGCCACCTGCGTCTACGCCGTCCACGACCCGAACGAGGGCAGGCTGGTCTACGCCTCGGCAGGCCACCTCCCGATCCTGGTCCGCGACGAGAACGGCACCGTCTCCCGCGCCGACGAGCCCACCGGCCCGCCGCTCGGCACCGGCGGCTGGATGCACGCCTCCGGCTCCATCGCCCTCGGCCCGGGCTCCACGGCCGTTCTCTACACCGACGGCCTGGTCGAACGCCGCGACGCGGATCTGGACGAGGGCATCGCGGCCCTCGAAGGCGCCCTTGCCGGCGCGACCGGCACCCCCCAGGTCGTCTGCGACCGCCTGGTCCGCTCGGCCGGCGTCACCGCCGACCACGACGACGACGTGGCCGTCCTCGTCCTCCAGCACCCCGCCCGTACGGGCGCCGACGGCGACCTCTTCCGCAACGCGGCCCTGGAACTCCTCGGCGGCGTGGAGGCGGCCCCCCGGGCCCGTGCGTTCGCCTCCGGCGTGCTGACGAGCTGGCGCTTCCCGGCCGAACTGCACGATCTCGGTGTCCTCGCCGCGAGTGAGCTCGTCGCCAACTCCCTCCAGCACGGCACTCCGCCCATGCGCCTGCGGCTCCGCCGCACCGACCGCCGCCTGATCGTCGAGGTGACGGACGGCGACGATCACCTCCCCCGGCGCCGCCGCGCCGAACCCGGCGACGAGTCCGGCCGGGGCATCGCCATCGTGGCGACCATCGCGTCGAACTGGGGCTGCCGGAGGACCCCGGGAGGCGGGAAGGCGGTGTGGTGCGAGTTCGTACTGCCGAAGGGATAGCGCCGTAGCTGAGGCACCTCCCAGCGAGCAGTGCCCGACATGTGCCCGGCTACAGCACCGGTGCCTTACGCCTCCGCGGCCACCGGCTCCGCAGACGCCCCACCCCGGGCAACCACCCGGGTGCCACGCGCCGGCCAAGGCCGGTCCTGTACGGGGGTGAGGCTTCGCCCGAGGCGCACCGCCAGCACCGAGATCCCCAATGAGAACAGCAGGAACGTCACGATGTACGGCCCGTGCAGCTCGGCACCCAGCGGCCCGCCCACCGCCGGACCCAGGGCCAGCGCCAACTGCTTGACCAGCGCAAACGCCGAGTTGTACTGCCCGGCCATCCCCTCCGGGGCAAGGTCGGCGACCAGCGGCGCGACCGTCGGCGACAGCATCGCCTCACCCAGCCCGAACAGCGCGTACGTCGACACGAACGCGGCCGTCGCCATCTCCTGGCTGCCGTGCCCCAGCCCCGCATACCCGGCGGCCAGCCAGGCCACGGCCCAGATCAGACCGACACCGGCGATGACTCGGGACCGCCGCCGGCGCTCCACGAACTTCAGCACCGCGAACTGGGCGACCACGATCATCAGCGTGTTCGCGGCCAGGGCCGTCCCCAGCGCGGAGGTGGATATCCCGGCGGCCTCGACGCCGTACGCGCTCAGCCCGGACTCGAACTGGCCGTAGCAGGCGAAGAACAGCACGAAGCCCAGCACACACAGCTGCACCATGGCCCGGTTCCCGAGCAGCCGTTTCCAGCTGCCCTTCGCCGACTGTGCCGGGGCGTCCTCGATCCGCGGCGAGTGCGGCACCCGCACGGTCGCCATCACGCCGACCAGCAGGAGGAACATCGCCGCCTCGATCGCGAACAGCAGCGTGAACGACGACACGCGCGTGGTGTCGACGAGATGACCGCCGATGAGGCCGCCCACACCGAGCCCCAGGTTCTGCAGGAAGAACTGCATCGCGAACGCCCGCGACCGTGTGTCGGCCGTGGAGCAGTCCACGATCATCGTCGCCAGCGCCGGCTGCATCACGGCCTGCCCGGCACCGAGCGCCGCGGCCGACAGCAGTACGGCGGTGGCGTTGCCCGCGAGGCCCAGGCTCAGCGCGCCGAGCGCAGCGGTGACCAGGGCGGCGAGCAGGACCGGCAGCGGGCCGCGCCGCACGATCGCCCTGCCGGCGAACGGCAGCACGATCAGCGCGGCCACGGCGAAGACGGCGAGCACGAGTCCCGCCGTCATGGCTCCCAGCCCCCGCACCTGCGCCACATAGACGTACAGGTAGGGGACGGTGAAGCCGAGCCCGAACGCGCTGAGTGCATTGCCCACGTGGATCCGGCGCATCGCTGCGCCCATCGCCCTGGTCACGTTCACCTCTCTCAGTAGTTAGCCCTGAAGACTTCAAAGCTAAAGTTCGAAGCTAAAGACTACACATGGAAGGACTTCGATGCAAAGGGCCCGCGTGCGATACTGCGGACATGGCCGACACCGCCCCCGACGTCACAGAGCCGACGCTCGAAGAGCAGATCGCCGCCTACCAGCGCGAGTTCCAGGACCTGGACCCCCAGGTCGAGAAGATCGTGTCGGCGCTGTCCCGGCTCAACCGGCGTATGAACGTCGCCTACGGCCGCCAGACCTCCGGCCTCGGCATCAGCAACGCGGAGTGGGAGGTGCTCAAGGCGCTCGTCCTGTCCGGTGCTCCCTACCGCATGGGCCCCAGCGACCTCGCCAAGCGTCTCGGCCTCACCCCGGCCGCGATGACCCACCGGATCGACCGCATGGTCGCCGAGGGACTCGTCACCCGGGAGCGCGACGAGTCCAACCGCGTCCGGGTGATCGTCGAGCTGACCCCCGAGGGCCGCGAGAAGTGGCTGGAGGCGATGCGCCTGGCCACCGTCTTCGAGGAAGACCTGCTCCAGGACCTCACTCCGGCGGAGCGTGCGGTGCTCGGTGAGGTCCTGACCAGGCTGCTGCGCAGGGTGGAGCACGCCCAGCCGGACGCCGGCGGCCGGCTCAGCGACCTCGACTGAGACCGACGTAAAAGATCTTGACAGGGGGGTGTTGACACGCCCCTGGCCGTTCCGTAAAGTTCTTCGGGTTGCCACGGAGCCGTAACGGTTCTTCGGCAGCAACTCAGCCGCCCCGAGCGGCACCCCTCACATCATCAGCACGATCTCCCGGACGGGTTGTTTTCGGCGTGCCCGAATTCAATTCGAATGGAAGCCCGGCGGCCCGATTGGGAATCGCCGAGCGGATCCGCTAAGGTTTGAGACGTCGGAACGGCCCAACGGCCGGGAAGGCAAGCCCCGCTGACTGGGAGTCAGACGCCGAAAGGATCTGATAGAGTCGGAACCGCCGGAAAGGGAAACGCGAGAGCGGGAACCTGGAAAGCACCGAGGA